>NZ_CP189561.1:2307500-2626004 GCF_050154705.1 Muricoccus radiodurans
GGACCGCGCGATCCGGTCCCAAGATCGCGCCGGCATTTGCACGGCGATGCTAACCCTCTCTCGCGCGCCGTCCATGCCCGCTTCCGCGAACTGTGTTCGTGGTCCGGGAAAGCTCCGGCTCGTCCTCTCCCTGCGAGGAGATGCTCGTGATGACGGGGCGCGGGAAACACCGCCGCAGCATGCCCGGCGCGAGCCCGAAGGCAGCGAGCACGGCCCGGCGGTCATTCTCCACTAGCACGTCGGCGTCCTCAGCACGCGGAACAGGGCGTCCAGCCCAGGCAGGTCCTTGAGATCCAGACAGAGGCCGCCGTCTCCAGCGCTGTCACGACGACCTTCTGCGTGCGGGCCGGCGCAGCGATGGTATACCAGAGCTCCGCCGCGTAGCCGGGTAGCGCCCCGCCGATGGTGGGAAGGTCGGGCCAGGCGCGTGCGCGCGACGGGGTCGTGGCGGTAGACACCCCTAATCGATCGGCAACTCACTCGACCGCTTCACCTGTCCCAGGGCGAAACTGGATTCGATGGAGGCGACGCCTTCCAGGCGCGTCAGCTTGTTCTTCAGGAAGCGCTCGTAAGCCTCGATGTCGCGCACCACGATCCGCAGCAGGTAATCCCGCTGCCCCGTCATGAGGTAGCAGTCCATCACCTCGGGCCAGCGGGCCACCGTCGCCTCGAAGCGGTCCAGCGCCTCCTCGCGCTGGCGTTCGAGCTTGACCGAGGCGAAGACGCTTACCGGCAGGCCGACCCGAGCCTGATCGATCACAGCCGCATAGCCGCGGATGATCCCCGCCGCTTCCAAAGCTCGCATGCGGCGCAGGCAGGGTGAGGGAGACAGGCCGCATCGGTCTGCCAGCTCCTGGATGGTGAGCCGCCCCTCCACCTGAAGGGCGGCGATGATCCGCCGGTCCGTCGCATCGATCAGCCGTTCGGCCATTTTCCGACTCTCCAGGGCGGCTTCATAGCAGATCCTGCCATAAACAGCCGGTGCAGAGGCAACATTGGGCAGAAACACCCAGAGGTTCGGGCCTATTCTGGCGATCATGAAAGCGGGGGAAAGCATGGCGATGGACCGGATACGCGCCCTGTCGGAGCTGGAGCGAAAGGTGCTCTGGCTGGCCACCTGGACGATTCACAACGCCAACCACCTCCGGCCGCACTCGGACGGGCTGAAGGTCGGCGGCCACCAGGCCTCCTCCGCCTCGATGGCGACGATCATGACAGCGCTCTACCTCGCCGTGCTCCGACCGGAGGACCGGGTGGCGGTGAAGCCGCACGCCTCGCCCGTGTTTCACGCTATCCAGTACCTGCTGGGCCGGCAGACCCGCGAGAAGCTGGAGAACTTCCGCGCCCTTGGCGGCGCGCAATCCTATCCCTCCCGTACGAAGGACACGGACGACGTGGACTTCTCCACCGGTTCCGTCGGGCTCGGTGTGGCGCAGACGCTCTTCTCCTCCCTGACCCAGGACTACGTCCGCGCCAAGGGCTGGGGCACGGGGGTGGAAGGGCGCATGATCGCCCTGCTCGGCGATGCGGAGATGGACGAGGGCAACATCTTCGAGGCCCTGGCCGAGGGCTGGAAGCACGGGCTCCGGAACACCTGGTGGGTGGTCGACTACAACCGCCAGAGCCTGGACGCCGTGGTGAGGGAGGGGCTCTGGTCCCGCCTGGAGGCCACCTTCCGCAATTTCGGCTGGGACGTCGTCGTGCTCCGCCACGGCACGCTCCAGCGCGCGGCCTTCGCCGAACCCGGCGGCGAGCGCCTTCGCGCGTGGATCGAAGCCTGCCCCAACCAGCTCTACTCCGCCCTGACCTTCCAGGGCGGCACCGCCTGGCGCAAGCGCCTGATGGACGACCTCGGAGACCAGGGTGACGTCTCCGCCCTGCTCTCGCGCCACACCGACGGCGAGCTCGCAACGCTGATGGGCAATCTCGGCGGGCACGACCTGCCCACCCTGGTCGAGGCCTTCGAGGCCGCGCGGCGCCATGACCGGCCGACCTGCTTCATCGCCTACACCATCAAGGGCGCCGGGCTGCCGCTGGCCGGCCACAAGGACAACCATGCGGGGCTCCTCACCCCCGCGCAGATGGAGGGCTTCCGCACCGGGATGGGGGTCCGCCCTGGTCATGAATGGGACCCCTTCGAGGGGGCGAGCCTGCCGGAGGCGGCGTTGCACGACTTCCTGGCCTCGGTGCCCTTCGCACAGCCCGCCTCTCGCACTCACCGGCCGCCCGCCATTCCGGTCCCTCCGGCGCTGGCTCTTCCGGCGCAGCCCATCATGTCGACGCAGCAGGGCTTCGGCCTGCTGATGCATGAGATCTCCAAGGGAGAAACGGAGCTGGCTCGGCGCATCGTCACCACCTCGCCAGACGTCACCGTCTCGACGAATCTGGGGGCCTGGGTGAACCGGCGCGGGCTCTACGCGCGCGAGGAAATGGCCGACCTGTTCCGACGGGAGCGCATTCCCTCGACGTTCAACTGGCAGGCGTCACCGGGTGGGCAGCACCTGGAGCTGGGCATCGCGGAGATGAACCTCTTCCTGATGCTCTCCGCGCTCGGCCTGTCTCATGCGGTGCATGGCGCGCGTCTGCTGCCAGTGGGAACGCTCTACGACCCCTTCATCGAGCGCGGGCTCGATGCGCTGAACTACGCCTGCTATCAGGATGCGCGCTTCATCGTCGTCGCGACGCCTTCGGGCGTGACGCTCGCGCCAGAGGGCGGCGCGCACCAATCCATCAAGACGCCCCTGATCGGGATGTCGCAGGACGGGCTGGCGAGCTTCGAGCCCGCCTTCGTAGACGAGCTGGCAGTGATGCTGCGCTTCGCCCTCGAGCACCTGCAGCGCCACGGCACGCCCGAGCCGGACGACCTCCTGCGCGACGGGGCGGGTGGTGCTGCCTACCTCCGGCTCTCCACCCGCAGCCTCGAGCAGCCGCAGCGCCGCATGGACGCGTCCCTGGAGGCCGACATTCTGTCCGGTGGCTACTGGCTGCGCCGCCCGGGGCCGAATGCCGAGGTGGTCGTCGCCTACACCGGCGCCCTCGCGCCCGAGGCCGTGGCGGCGACCGGTCTGCTGGCCGAGGACCGGCGTGACGTCGGCCTGCTCGCCATCACCTCCGCCGACCGCCTGCATGGCGGCTGGCTCGCGGCACAGCGGACGCGCGACGCGGGGGATCTTGCAGTCCGCAGCCACATCGAGCGCCTTTTGGCGCCGCTGCCCAGGCATTGCGGGCTGGTGACGGTACTAGATGGCCATCCGGCCACGCTGGCCTGGCTTGGTGCGGTCGAGGGGCACCGCACCCGTGCGCTGGGCGTGGAACGCTTCGGCCAGACGGGTACCATCACCGATCTCTACCGACTGAACGGCATGGATGCGGAGAGCATCGCCGCCGCGGCGCAGTCCATCGCCCCAGGCCGCCCGTTGCGTCACCTTCGACAGGTGTCCTGAGGCGCAGGGGTTCAGACGGTCGATGATTGGTGTCGGTCGTCACCAACTCTCAGGGCTTCAGGGTGTGGATGCGGCTCGGCCACCTGGTGCAGCGCGGGATGCGGTGCGGGGCGATCGAGGCCGGCCGGATCGCGGCCGCCTACCGCCTGCCGCCCGAGGACCTGCTGGTCTGCAAGCCCTTTGATGCGGCGCTGGACTTCAAGATTATCATCCGCCGCCCGGTGTCCTCGGGCGACCTGATGGACACGGACGTCTATGGCTGTCAGCAACACGTGCTGCTGACGGGCATCGTGGTCCCGGCCGGCTAAGCAAGAGAGGACGACACGGACATGGCCGATATCATCCGACTGGACCAGAACACCCGGCGCTCCCGGGCGGTCATCCATGGCGACACCGTCTACCTGGCCGGGCAGACGGCGGATGACCGGGCTGCAGACCTCACCGGCCAGACCCGGCAGGTGCTGGCGAAGATCGACGAGATGCTGGCTGCGGCTGGCACCGACAAGTCGAAAGTCCTAAACATCACGATCTGGCTGGCCGACATGGCGGATTTCGCCGCGATGAACGCGGTCTACGACGCCTGGGTGGTGCAGGGCAGCACGCCGGCCCGCTGCTGCGGTCAGGTGGCACTGGCCGCGCCGGACATCCGGGTTGAGATCATGGCTATCGCGGCACGCTGATCTCGGGCGGTGCGCCCTGGCCTTCGCAGCCGGGCGCACCGCGATAAGGCCGACGGGGTTCACCTCCGCGACAGCCCCCCCGATCCGGTCCATGCATTGGGGCACCGTGTGAACAGGGAGCCGGAGGCCAAACCGGTCGGCCTCACGAATCCAGGGCTGCCTCAAGGCGTTGGACCAATTCTTCCCGCCCTGCTGGGCTCCTACTGTCCCGAAGCGGACAACAACGCGGATCACGGGCCGATAGAGTTCGTTCGCCGTCGTCAGCGATACGAGGGACGGGACGACCAGCCGTGCATGCTCGGACTGCACAGCGTTCGCGTGCAGCCGCTCCGGGTCGACGACGAATGCCGGGGCGAGTTCGCTGTTGATGACGTGACAGCAGGCGAGATCAAGCCCGACGGGCGCGCGGGTCGTCCCACACCATCGACCAGCATGGGACCATTCTCGGTCATGATCACCTTGCCGGGATAGATGTCGCCATGGCCCCGCCCGTCCCCGGCGGAAACCACTCGATCAGGGCGAGGATGCCTGCGGCGATGCGCTCCGGAAGGATCCCGTGTGAGAGCCACAAATGGCCTCCCCCTCCTCTCGCGCAGGCGGGACACCTCCGACGGCGGGGTCAGATTGTCAACGGACGCACCGATGGTGGCGAGAGCTGATCCGACCGCATCGAGCGACATGGCGCCGCTCCACGAGAAGTCCAGCAGGGCCCGCCTGTCGAGGCGCTCTAGCACAATGCCGAAGCGCCCCCAGGTTGACCCCACCGAGGATCTCTGGCGCCGGGGCACGGACGGCCCGGGTCACTTACGCTTCCCACGATCTGTGCCGGAACGGGAACCCGACCTTGACGAGCCTGACGACCTGACCGGGGGCCCAGGCGTGGACGTCCGATCAGACGCCTTCGCCAATCGTCTCTCCGAGAAATTCGAGCATCGCCTGTCCTCCGCCCAGAGAAGGCTAGTCCCGCCCCGAAGCGAACGAGTGAACTCGCCCGCTCACAGGCTCCAGGCAGTCTTCAGCGCAGCCTCCGCTCACCCATCTTGAACCATGCCCTGGCGATCTTTCTGCGTTCGACCTCGTAGGTGCAGATGACGTCCACCTCGCCCGGGCCCTCCGGGAAGGTCCGCTGGACCGTCTCGTGGTCCACGACGACGTTGCCGACGACGATCCTTGTCAGAAGCTTTCCAAACAAGGCTGGCTCCTTGAATCGTTCGATGTGACGCTCGCGGATGGCTGCCGCTCCATCGGCCAGCAAAGTGGAGGGGAAGGCATAATACTGGCAGTCATCCGCCCACCATTGCATGAAGGCGTCGATGTCGCGGGCATTGTACGCCTCCAGCTGCATTCGCACAGGATGGGCGACGTCGTCGGGTTCGGTGCTGCTCATCAGGGGCCTCGAAAAACAAAACCCCGCGACGGCTGTCGCGGGGTGTTCACGTCCGCAGATGGGATGTGCCTGAAGCGGCTTATCCGCCCGGCCACACGAGCCATGCGCGCGCGACAACGCCGCCGCGGGTCTCACAGCATCGGCGTCGTTCGTACAGAGCTCGGTAATCCATCACGCAAAGCCATGATGTCTCGGCCAGAGGTGCCGTCAAGTCCGCTCCAAGACATCCTACGGGCCGGAGTCACACGCCGGGAGCTTGGTCCCGCGGGATCGCTCCCACGCCCATGCTTCTGCAGGCTTGACACCATGGCCGAGGAAGGTTGATATCAACATAAAGGCAGCAGAGTCGGGATTATGCGGGTGGACTGCCTCACCTCGCATGTCCCTCCGCGGCATCAACGACGGCGAGAGACAACCATGAAAATCGTGACCAGTTTAAGCTTCCAGGGCCAGTGCCGAGAAGCGTTCGAGTTCTACGCCGAGGTTTTGGGTGGAAGGATCACCGCGGCCATCCCCTATGGCGATGCACCGCCGGGTATGCCGATCACCGACGAGAAGTACAGGACCTGGCTGATGCACTGCTGGCTCGAGGTCGGCGACCAGGCGCTGATGGGCGCCGACATGGACACCGCGTGGGCCCCTAACATCAACAAGCCGAAGAACGGCTTCGATGTCGCCCTTCACACTGAGGACAAGGCGCAGGGTCAGCGCTGGTTCGAGCAGCTGTCCGAGGGCGGCAGGTCGGTCATGCCGTTCGGCGAAACCTTCTGGTCACCCGGTTTCGGCTCCCTGATCGACCGGTTCGGCGTGCCGTGGATGGTGAACACCATCCCCTCGGCCGGATGGAGGCCGCCACAGGGCTGATCCCGAGTCCGAAATGGCGGACGGAGAAATGCATCCTGATGTCGGGCGTGCGGAGGTTGCTGCGTCCTCCGGGTGTCAATGGCATGCTCCTGCCTGAACGGCGGTGGGCGTGTCGCAGGGCATATCCCGGAGAGGACCATGAACCATCCCTATCGCTGGGTGATCGTCGCGGCGGGCGGCCTTCTGGGCTGCGTCGCGGGCGGCGCGATGTTCTCGCTGCCGGTCTTTCTGCGGCCGATGTCACAGGACATGGGTTGGTCCGTCACCGGTATCTCGATGGCCATGACGATCGGCTTTCTCGCCATGGCAGCGGCGAGCATGGTCTGTGGCGGTCTCTCCGACCGGTACGGGGCTCGCCCGGTGGTGCTCACGGGGTCGGCCGTGCTCGCGTTGGCCCTGGCGCTCGCCAGCAGGGCCGGATCGCTGGTCGAGTTCCAGCTCCTGTTCGGCCTTCTGATCGGCGCGGCGGCTGCAGCCATCTTTGCCCCGATGATGGCGTGCGTGACCGGCTGGTTCGACACGCAGCGCGGCCTGGCAGTCTCCCTCGTTTCCGCCGGCATGGGGATGGCCCCGATGACGATGGCGCCGCTCGCAGCCTGGCTGGTTTCCCTCCATCACTGGCGCGCGGCCATGCTCATCATCGCCGGCATCGTGGCCGCCCTGATGATCCCCGCGGCGCTGCTCGTGCGCCGGCCGCCGGCGCTCTTCGACGAGAGGACAGGAGTCGCAGCGGCCGAGCCGCAGCCGGGCATGACCGTCCGGTGGGCGGTGCGCTCGCCCCAGTTCATCACCCTGATGCTGGCGAACTTCTTCTGCTGCGCCACTCATTCCGGCCCGATATTCCATACTGTGAGCTACGCGGTGACCTGCGGCATACCGCTGATCGCGGCCGTGTCGATCTATAGCGTCGAGGGACTGGCGGGCCTGTTCGGACGCATCGGATTCGGCCTCGCAGGCGATCGCTTCGGTGCGCAGCCCGTTCTTGCTCTCGGATTGCTGGCTCAGGCCTTTGGCGTGCTCGCCTATGCCTTTGTCAGTGATCTCGGCGGCTTCTACGCCGTCGCAGTGATCGTCGGCTTCATCTACGCCGGCACGATGCCGCTCTACGCTGTCATCATCCGTGAGAACTTCCCCTTGCGAATGATGGGCACGATCATCGGCGGCACGGCCATGGCCGGCAGCCTGGGCATGTCGACCGGCCCCCTGCTGGGCGGCCTGATCTACGACCAGTTCGACAGCTACGCGCCGATGTATGTCAGCTCGTGGGGCACGGGACTGGCGGCCATGCTCATCCTATCCGCATTCCGACCGTTTCCTAAGAAGCAGAGGGAGGTGGCTGTAGCGTAGAGCAGGGTGCCACGGTCCGATCTTACTGCTGATGCGCCGCAATCTTGGGCCAAACGGCTTCGAGAGATCGTCCGGAAAGCGTTGCCGACGCGGCGACGCGTAGGAGAGACTAAGCAGGCGCCGTACTTAGCCTGTCACAAAGTTGGAGAGCCATAGGCACCTCCCGAAAGCCGGCGACCGTGATCGTCGCCGGGATTGCGGGCCTGCGCGGTCTCGGTACTTTCGTCGAGCTCGGCCCTGGCCGTGACTGGCTGTCTTTCCGCTGTAGAAGCCATCTGTGGAGCTTCGTCGGCCAATGAAGCGGGTGCCCCGCGATCCCGTTACCCCCATTACTCTGTGGCATCATCACGCGTGTCCTTCTAAGGGCGGCCGACATGTACCCCCGCAGCTCCGGAACCGTGGCGCTGCACCTCGAGATGCGGCGGACTCCGACCTCCGGCTGTCACGGTAGGTGGCGACCCTGGGGCGGCCTCTTCCAGCCTGTCTCGGTGCAGCGCACCACGACCAACCAACATGAGTGTCACGGGCGTGGTGATCACAACGAAAAAGCCGATGAGCAGCTCGTGCACGACCAGCCGGCTCTGCAGGACGGAGAAAAAGAGCATCGAGGCCAGCAGCACGAATCCCATGCCGTAAGATGTACCGATGGTGGGCGCATGCAGCCGATCATAGAAGCTTCTCAGGCTGAGCAGGCCGATGGCGCCGGTCAGGGCCAACCCTGCCCCGAGCAAGAGGAACAGCGCAACCGGGACGGCGACCCAAAGAGGCAAATCGGCGGCGTGGCTCATTCAATGACCTCCCCGCGCATCAGGAACTTCGCCAAGGCGGCCGTGCTGACGAAGCCCAACAACGCGATGACCAGAGCGATCTCGAAGTAGACGTCGGTGCCGGAGCGGATACCGAAGGTGAGCAGCAGCAGCATGCCGTTGACGTAGAGCGTGTCCAGCCCGACCACCCGGTCCTGCGCTCGCGGTCCGCGGGCCACGCGCCACGCGCAGCAGATGAAGGCCATTCCCAGCATGATCTGCGCCGCCCAGAGGGACCAGTGCAGCACGAGCTCGCTCATTCGAAAATCTCCATCAGCGGTCGCTCATAGCGCTCCTTGACAATGCGGACCCAGCTGGCCTCATCGACCAGATCGAGCACATGCAGCAGCAGCCAGCCCTTCTCCGCGTTGTACTCGATCCAGGCCGTTCCGGGCGTCGCCGTCAGGATCACGGCCAGAACCGCCAGCGCCTGCGGGTCCCGCAAAGTCAGGGGGATCCAGATGAAGCCGGAACGCCGGTCCTTGCGCCGGAGCAGGATCACCTGCGCGACGCCGATGTTGGAGCGCATGACGTCCACCGCCACATGCCCGGCGAGGCGCAGGATGACGCCCAGGCGACCGACGCGCGCCTGCCTGGGGCGCAGCAGCGAGAGAGTCCACCCGCCCGCCAGCGCCACCACGATCCCGACCAGCGCCGGACCCGGCCGCACGGTCTGCTCCATCAGCAGCCACATGACGAACAGCCCCGCCGACACCAGCGGGTGGGGCAGAAACGCCCTCATGGTGGGGCTCCCAGCACGCCGCGCATGTAATCCTGCGGCGCGTGCAGGGAGGCCGCGGTGGCCTGCATGTAGCGCGTCACTGGCCCGGCGGCGGCCGTCATGAGGATGCAGAGCCCAATCAGCAGTAGCACCGGAGCGATTTCCACCACTCCGACGACCGGCGCGCTCCGGGGGAACATCCAGAGGCTGCGGATCCCGGCGCGCGTCATTGCCAGCACCGTGGCGAAGCCCGAGAGCACCAGCGCCACCAGCAATGCCCAGCCGCCGACCGGGAGATCCGCCGGCCCACGGCCCAGCCCATCCGGGTTCAGGATTCCGCTGAGCATGGCAAATTTGCCGATGAAGCCCGAGAGCGGCGGCAATCCGGCCAGCACCAGGGCGCAGCACAGGAAGGCGACCCCGAGGACCGCCATGGTGGCGGGAATGGCAGTACCGACCTCGTTCGCCTCCGCGTCATCATCGTGATCGTCATCGCCAAAGGCTTCCAGCGTGACGGCCAGCACGTCAGCGCCGATCTCGCGACCGCGTTCCAGCAGTTCGATGAGCAGGAAGAGGGCGCCAATCGCGAGCGCGGAACTCGCGAGGTAGATGAGCGCCCCGCCGGTCACCGCGACCTGCCCCGCGCCGACCGCCGCCAGGAGCGTCCCGGACGAGATGACCACGCAGGCCCCCGCGAGGCGCACCAGATCCTGGGTCGCGAGCACGGAGACGGCGCCGAAGCCGATCGTCATGATGCCCCCGACCAGCAGCCAGGTGCTGCCGAGACCGGCGGAGGCCCCGGCCGCCTCGCCGAACAGCAGCAGCGACAAGCGCAGCACGGCATAGACGCCGACCTTGCTCATCAGCGAGAAGATGGCGGCGGCCGGCGGACTGGCGGCCGCGTAGGTTGGACCCAGCCAGAACCCCAGCGGCCACATCGCCGCCTTGGCCAGGAAGGCCATGCCGAGGATCGCGGCTCCAGCCTCGAGCAGGGGACGATTCTCCGGCGGCATCTCCGGGATGCGGGTGGCAAGGTCCGCCATGTTCAGCGTCCCCGCCACGCCATAGATCATTGACACGCCGATGAGGAACAGCAGCGATGCCGCGAGGTTGATGGAGATGTAGTGGAGCCCCGCCTTCACGCGGGCGACGCCGGAGCCGTGCAGCGCCAGGCCGTAGGAGGCGGCCAGCAGCACCTCGAAGAACACGAAGAGATTGAACAGGTCGCCGGTGAGGAAGGCGCCGTTCAAGCCCATGAGCTGGAACTGGAACAGCGCGTGGAACTGCGGCCCCATCCGCTGCCAGCGCGTGAGGGAGAAGAGGAGCGCGGAGAGTCCCAGCACGGCTGTCAGCACGAGCATCAGCGCTGTCAACCGATCCACCACCAGCACGATGCCGAAGGCGACGGGCCAGCTGCCCAGGCGATAGAGGCTGATCGTGCCTCCGGCCGCCTGCCATGCGAGCACCGCAGCGATGACCACCAGCACGAGCGCCGAGGCGACGCCCAGCGCGGCCCGCAACTGGCCGCGCTGATCCTCCAAGGCGATCATGATCGCGCCCGCCAACAGCGGAACGGCAATGGGCAAGATCGGAAGGTGCTGCATCCAGCCGTTCAACGTCCCGGCCCCCTTCCGTCCACATGGTCACCGCCGGTCAGCCCGCGGGCCGCCAGCATGACCACGAGGAAGAGGGCGGTGGTGGCGAAGCCGATCACGATGGCGGTCAGCACCAGGGCCTGCGGCAGGGGATCGGCGAAGACGGCCGGATCGCCCGGCGTGCCCGGTTCCAGGACGGGCGGCCGCCCGACGGGGAAGCGGCCCATGCTGAAGATGAACAGGTTCACCGCATAGGACAGCAGCGACAGGCCGATGATGAGCTGGAAAGTGCGTGGCCGCATCAGCAGCCACACTCCGGACCCACCGAGCACCCCGATTGAGACCGCGAGGATGAGTTCCATCAATCGTCTCCTGCGATCGCCGGGTTGGGGCGCGCGCGCTCCGGCAGGACAGGGCGGGCCGGCCTGGGGCTGCGCACGGACTGGTGCGCAATGGAGAGCAGCATCAGGACCGTTGCGCCGAACACGAGCGCGAAGACGCCGAGATCGAACAACACCGCACTCGCCATGGGCAGCTTGCCGAGCCAGTGCAGGTCCGCATAGGCGAAGTAGGAGGTCAGAAAGGGACGCCCCGCGATCATCGCGGCAGCCCCGGTGCCAGCTGCCAGCAACAGCCCGGCGCCCATCCAGCGCAGGGGGCGCACACGCAGGTGGTCATCCACCCAGCGCACGCCGCCGGTCATATATTGCAGCAGGATGGCGATTGACAGCATCAGCCCCGCCGCGAAGCCACCGCCCGGTAGGTCGTGCCCGCGCAGCAGGAGGAAGATCGCCACGGCGCAGATGATGGGGAACATCAGCTTCATAATGGCGCCCGGGACCAGCAGCCAGTTCCCGTCCCCGCCCTGCTGCTGTTCCGGCACGCCGATGCTCTCCGGCGCGGGACGGAAACGGCGGAGCAGCGCGAAGACCGTGAGCGCCACGATCCCGAGCACGGTGATCTCGCCCAGCGTGTCGAAGCCGCGGAAATCCACCAGGATGACGTTGACCACGTTGGTTCCGCCGCCCTCCGAATAGGAGCGCTCGAGAAAGTGGCGGGCGATCCCCTCGGGCGAAGGCCGGGTCATGGTGGCGTAGGAGACGGCGGTCAGTCCGGCTCCCGCCGCCAAGGCGATGACGAAGTCCCGTGCGCGGCGCAGGCGGGGCACGAGGGCCTGGGCTGCCTCGGGGAGGACGAGCCGCTTGGGCAGCCAGCGCAGGCCCAGCAGCATGAGTACCGTGGTCACCACCTCCACCAGCAGCTGGGTCATCGCGAGGTCAGGGGCGGAGAACCAGACGAAGGTGAGGCAGGTCGCGAGCCCCGCACCACCCAGCAGCACCAGCGCGGCAAGCCGGTGGTACTTGGCCTGGTAGGCGGCCGCGACGGCGCAGCCGCCGCCGGCCAGCCAGATCAGCGCGACGACGGGGTCCGCGCGCGTGAGCGCGACCTCGCCCAGGCGCAGACCATAGGGCTGCAGGGCCAGGATTGCGGCCAGGAACGTCACGCAGACCAGCAGCCGCAGCTGCATTTGCAGCCGGCTCGTCCCCAGCAGGCGTTCCAGGGTGCGCGCGAAGCGCCAGGACAGGAAGACCATCGCGCGGTCGAAGATCCGGCGTCCGTCCAGGCCGCGGATCAGCGGCGTGCCCTCCACCCCCGCGGAGAGGTGGCGCTGCAACACGCGGTAGAGCAGGACGCCCAAAGCCAGGGCGAAGAGGCTCATCACCAGGGGCAGGTTGAAGCCGTGCCAGACGGCCAGGCTGTACTCCGGCGTATCGCCGCGCAGCACGGAGCGAACGGCCACGTCCAGGAACGGCCCGATCGTCGCGGCCGGCAGGATGCCGACCACCATGCAGAGAAAGACCAGGACCTCCACCGGCAGACGCATCCACTGCGGCGGCTCGTGTGGGGTGCGGGGCAGGTCATCGGTGTCCGGGCCGAAGAAGGCGCCGTGGATGAAGCGCAGGGAGTAGGCGACCGCGAGGATGCTGGCCACCAGCGCCGCGAAGGGGAGCATCGCGTGCAAGATCGTGGGGGCGGAGGACGCGGTCAGCGCCTCGGTGAAGAACATCTCCTTCGAGATGAAGCCGTTCAGAAGGGGGACGCCCGCCATGGCGGCGGCGGCCACCAGCGCCAGCCGCGCCGTGAAGGGCATGGACCGGTTGAGGCCGGAGAGGCGGCGGATGTCGCGCGTCCCCGTTTCATGGTCGATGATGCCCGCGGCCATGAACAGCGAGGCCTTGAAGGTCGCGTGGTTCATCGTGTGAAAGATCGCGGCCACCAGGGCCAGGGAGCTGTTCAGGCTCAGCAGCAGCGTGATCAGGCCCAAGTGGCTGATGGTGGAATAGGCCAGCAACCCCTTCAGGTCATGCTGGAAAATCGCGATGTAGGCGCCCAGCAGCAGGGTCAGCATTCCGCAGCTTCCCAGGATCCAGAACCATTCCTCCGTGCCGGCCAGGACGGGCCAGAACCGCACCATCAGGAAGATGCCCGCCTTCACCAGCGTGGCCGAGTGCAGGTAGGCCGAGACGGGCGTGGGCGCCGCCATGGCCTGGGGCAGCCAGAAATGAAACGGAAACTGCGCGCTCTTGGTCAGGGCGCCCAGCAAGACCAGCACCAGCGCCGGCCGGTAGAGCGGATGGGTGCGGATCGTGTCGCCGGCCGCCAGCACGCGGTCGAGATCGTAGGAGCCGACGATGTGGCCCATCAGCAGGACGCCCGAGAACAGGGCCAGCCCGCCCCCCGCGGTGACCGTCAGGGCGATGCGCGCCCCGTCCCGCGCCGCGGCCGATTGCTGCCAGTACCCGACCAGCAGGAAAGAGAAGAGGCTGGTCAGCTCCCAGAAGAAGACCATCTGGATGAGGTTGCCTGAGAGTACCAAGCCTATCATCGATCCCATGAAGAACAGCAGGAACGAAAAGAAGCGCGGGATCGGGTCTTCCGGCGACATGTAGTAGCGGGCGTAGAGCACGACCAGGAAGCCGATGCCGGCGACCATGGCCGCAAAGACCGAGGCGAGCCCGTCCATGCGCAGCACGAAGGTCAGGCCGAGTTCCGGCGCCCAAGGCAGTTCCAGCCGCGGCACCTCCCCCTGGGAGACGGAGGGCCAGAGCAGCCACACCATCACCAGCGTAAGCAGGGCCGCGCCGCCGGCGAGCCAGGATTCCAGGTTGCGCCGGTTGCGCGGCAGCAGTGCCACGACCAGGGCGCCCAGATAGGGCAGGCCGATGACAGCCGAGAGGCAGAGGGCGTCGGGCATAGGGCGCCGTCCTATTCTTCGGGGCAGTGAGGGCGGGCCGAACCGTCGGGCCCGCAGCGGTGATCAGGGCTGCGCGTCGGGGTCCGGGTCGTCCGCCGCCTGGAGCTTCGCCAAGGCCTCCGCGGCCGAGCGAGCTTGGCGAAGCTGGCGCGGCAACTGGTTGTCCCGCAGAGCACGGCAGATCCCGGACAGGGCAGGCAGAAAGCTCTCCGACGAAGCTTCTGGCCACAGGACGAGGAAAACGAGATCCACTGGTTCGCCGTCCCGCGCCTCGAAGTCGATGGGGCGGTCCAGCCGCGCCAGGATCGCGAGGGGCTCATCCAGCCAGTCCAGCCGTGCGTGTGGGAGGGCAATCCCACGGCCGAGCGCTGTGGATCCCAGACTCTCCCGTGCTATCAGAGCCTGCAGGATGTCTTGCCTGCGATGTTCCACACGATGCGCGGCCTCGGCGGAGAGCATCTCGAGCAGTTCCGCCTTGTCCGCGGGCCCGAGCGTCAAGACGGCCTCGGCAGCAGGAAACAGGTCGGCAATGGGCATGCGCAACTCCATGACTTCGCAGTATCGCCCTCTGGGCCAAGCCGGGCAAAGCGTATCCGCGCGATGGACGGCTCCGGCATCAGCGTCCGGAACCGCGCACCCTTCGGTTCTCATGCCCGAGACCGCCTCATCCGGTCCAATGATCGGCCGTCGTGCTCGAGCTCGCTGCCAATGTTCCATCGTGTCCAGGTCCGCATGGAATGCCGCTGGCTGATGCCGCCGCAGTTCGAAGCTTGCGTTCGGATGAGGGGAGCATCGGGCGAAGACGCTGCCCCACGCCGGTGTCCTGATCACGCGCTGAAGGGCAGCGGCCGCGAGGGACTGAGTGCCTTCAGCCCTGCCTGGAAGGTCGTTGCGGCCGATGCCGGACGGCACGGCTGCGCCGCGCCGTCCGGTCCGTGGAACCGAAGCGTGCCCACCGGCCCACCCCGGAACTCTCTTTCATATCTCGAATTTCGCCTTAACTCGTCTTGCCTCAATCAAAATCACTTCAGCAGCCCCGCGCCTGGAACGAGAGTCTGCGCGCGGTCAGCCCCTTGGTCGGCGGCTCTGGAAGTGCTGGACCGGCCATTATCGCCATCGCATGTGGCCACATGCCATGCCCGCCTCAAGCACTTGGGCAAGTGCCTCTCGCCCCCGAGCCAGGTCGCCGAGGTCGAGACCCGCCGCGCCCTTCGGAACACATCCAACGCCCTTGGTATGTCCGACTACATCCCTCGCATCTCATAAAAATCTGGAAGTAAGGAGCGCGCCCTCAACCTGACCGACCCGACAGCGCCACGGCAGCCTCATGTCCTTCTGGTCCTTCGATCCGCGCACTCACCGGCGTGCCGGCATCCTTCCCTCGGATACATCCCACCAAAGACCAGCCATCAGCACCAGCCCTTCTCGAAGGAGCGGTGCCAGGGCGTGCTCGTCCGGTCCGTGCTGATGGCAGCCCGCGTAGGAGTTGGGGATCCACATCACCGGCACGCTCAGCTCCTCCTGGAAGATGTCGGAGGGGTTGGAACCCGATGAGTTCGGGATGACGTTCGGCGCCCGCCCCACCGTACGTTCCATGGATGCGATGACCGCCCGGACCCAGGGATGGTCGGGGTCGGTGCGGGACGCGCTGAACATGTCGCGTTCCATCACAGGCACCACCTCCACCTCCGGGAAGCCCTGCCTGTCCAGGTGACTCCGGATCGCCGGGATGATGCTGCCGCCGGGCACATCCACGGTATGGCGCACCTGCAGCCGCGCGCGGGCCTCCGCCTGCACCGCATTGGTTGGCGCGTCCGGCAGGCCGGTGACGAAGGCGAGCACGATCACGCTTGTCCAGGCGAAGATCCGCTCCGTCACGCTCATCCCCGGCTCGCCCCAGCCCGCGTCCGGCACGGGGGTGCCCGGCACGTCCTCCAGCACGAGGTCGTTGCAGGCGCGCCGCACGGAGTCCGGAACGCTTGCCGGCAGCAGAGCCTTCACCAGGATGCGCCCATCCCGCGACACGATGCTGGACAGCGCGTGGGAGAGGATAAACCCTGGATCGGCCAGCACGCCGCCCCAGTGTCCGGAGTGCGCCGCGTGGTCCCGCAGCTTCACCACCAAATCGAAGGCCACGCCGCCGCGCGCGCCGAGCTTGATGTCGGGCATGAAGGTCGTCTGCCGCGGTCCGTCCAACCCGATGAAGGCATCCGCGGAGAGCAGTGCCGCATCCCGCTTCAGCAGGTCGCGCAGCCCGGGCGAGCCCACCTCCTCGCCCGTCTCGACGAAGACCTTGGCGTTGAAGCCGAGACGCCCGCGCTCCTCGATCAGCGCGCGCAGCGCCTGGATCGCGATCAGGTGCTGCCCCTTGTTGTCCACCGTGCCGCGCCCGTACCAGCGATCGCCCTCCACGGTGACCGCCCACGGATCGAGCCCCGCGCGCCACCGCTCGGGCATTCCGCGCACCACGTCGCCATGACCGTAGACGAGGACCGTCGGCAACGCGGGATCTTCCACGCGGCTGGCCAGCAGCGCCGGACCGCGCCCGTCCCGCGGGTTGTCCAGCACGGACAGGTCGAAGCCCATGCCGTCGAACTCCTCGGCCAGCGCTTCCTTGCAATACCGGCGCAGTGCCTCCTCTCGCCCGGGCATCTGGCTCTCGGTCGGTACGGCGACGAGGCGTCGCAGCGAGGCAAGGTAGCGGCCTTCATCAAAGTATGCCGCCGCGCGGGCAATCGTGCCCTCGCGGCTACCGCTTCCGTTCCTCGCCGACATTCCTCTTCCCCTTTCTCCGTTCCCGATCCGATGGTTGCATTGCATGGAAGGTTGTGAAAGCGTTGCCGCAGCGGGAACGCCGTTCTTTACGCAGGAGAGACAGAATGGGCCCCATCTCGCGCGCGCTTGCCTCGGCCGCGATTCTGTTCGGACTCGCCGCGCCGGACGCAGGTGCCGGCCCTGCCGATAACACGCTGCGCTGGGCCTCGGACAGCGAGCCCGCGAACATCATTCCCTACCAGAACACGGTGCGGGAGGGTGTGGTGATGGGCTACCTGATCTGGGATGCCCCCACCTACCGCGATCCTGCGACGGGCGAGTACCGCCCCCATCTGGCAGAATCCGTGCGCGCGATCGACGACACCACGATCGAGCTCCGCATCCGCGAGGGCATCGTTGCCCATAACGGCGAGGTGGTGGACGCGCAGGACGTCGCCGACACCGTCAACATCATGCTCGATCCCGCCAATCGGATCGTCAACTTCCAGCGTATCACCTGGCTGTCCGGCGCGGAGGTCGTGGATTCCCGCACCGTCCGCCTGAAGATGCGGGAGCCCTACGGCCCCTGGCAGGAGTACCTGACGAACGTCGTCATCATGCCGAGCGATTATCTGAAGCGCGTCGGCCTGGAAGGCATGGCGCGGGAGCCCGTCGGCACCGGCCCCTACCGCGTGACGGAGTTGGCGCCCGGTCGCCAGACCACCTTGCAGCGCTTCGACCGCTACTTCGGCGGCGCCAAGGGCCAGCCCGCGATTGATCGCCTCATCTTCCGCCGCATCCCCGAGGCGAACACCCGGATGGCGGAACTGCTGACCGGCGGACTCGACTGGATCTGGCGCGTGCAGCCGGACCAGGCGCGCAACCTCCGCAGCCGCCGCAACCTCACCATCACCAGCGGGGAGACGGTGCGGATCGTCTACATGAGCATGGACGCCGGCGGCCGCACGGGGCGGGAGAACAACCCGATGACGGACCTCCGCGTTCGCCGCGCCATCTCCCATGCCATCGACCGCCCCGGGATCGTCCGCAACCTCGTGGGAGAGGGATCGAGCGTCCTCCACACGCCTTGCCATCCCGAGCAGTTCGGCTGCACGCAGGAGGGCATCACCCGCTACGAGTACGACCCGGCCCGCGCCCGTGCCCTGCTGGCCGAGGCCGGTTATCCGAACGGCTTCGACGTCTCGATCCAGGCCTATCGCGACCGCCCCTGGGTGGAGGCCGTGATCGGCCAGCTCCGCGCCGTCGGCATCCGCGCGCGGCTCGATTGGGTGCAGGCCGATACCTTCTCCTCCGACGTGCGGGACGGGAAGGTGCGACTGAACCTCGGCGCCTGGGGCTCCACCTCGCTCTACGATGTCGCGGCCATCACATCCTACTTCTTCTCGGACACGCCGAACGACATGGCGCGCGATCCGGAGGTCGCGGCGCTCCTGCGGCGCGGGGACCGCTCGCTCGATGCCGACACGCGGCGGGAGGCCTACACCGCGGCCATTCGGCGCGTCACGGACCAAGCCTACTGGCTCCCGCTCTGGACCTTCCCGCTGACCTACGCCTTCAATGCCCAGCTCGAGTTCCAGCCCTCGGCCGACGAGGTGCCGCGCTTCTTCCTCGCGCGCTGGAGGCGCTGACCCGCCGATGCTGCGCTTCGCCGCGAAGCGGCTGCTCCTCGCGCTCGCGGTCGCCTTCTCCGTCTCCCTCATCGCCTTTCTCCTCCTCCGCGTCTCCGGGGACCTCGCCGGGACGCTGGCGGGGGAGGAGGCCTCGCCAGAGGAGATCGAGCGGATTCGGGCGTTGTACGGGCTGAACCGTCCGCTGCTGGTCCAGTACGGGGAGTGGCTGCTGCGCTCGCTGTCGGGCGATCTCGGCCGCTCCCTCTTCTATCCGGAGAGCGTGGCGAACCTCATCCTGGACCGCTTGCCTAACACCGCCATCCTGGCGTGCCTTGGCCTCGCCATCGCCCTACTGCTCTCCATCCCGCTCGGCATGGTGGCGGCGTTGCGGCGCAACACCTGGATCGACCGATCAGCCCTCGGGCTGGCCGTGCTCGGGCAGGCCATGCCCTCCTTCTTCTTCGCGCTGCTGCTGATCTTCTTCTTCGGTCTCACCCTCGGCTGGCTGCCGGTCTCGGGCACGGAGACCCTCGCCAACTTCATCCTTCCTGCGGTGGCGCTGGGCTGGTTTTCCACCCCGGTCCTCATGCGCCTGACCCGGGCCGGCATGGTGGAGGTGCTGGCCGCCGACTACATCCGCACCGCCCACGCCAAGGGCCTTCCGACCCACGTCGTGCTGATCAAGCACGCTCTCCGCAACGCCGTCGCGCCCGTCGCGGCGCTTGCCTCCGTGCAGTTCGGCAACATGCTGTCCGGCTCGGTGGTGATCGAGACGGTCTTCGCCCTTCAGGGCATCGGCTACCTCGCCTGGGAAGCGATCTCGCGGAAGGACTTCCCTGTGGTGCAGGGTATCCTGCTCGTCGTGGCCCTCTTTTACGTGGTGCTCACCATGGTGTCGGACCTGCTGAATGCCTGGCTCGACCCGCGCGTGCGGGAGGGCTGAGATGGACCCGCTCCACGCTGCCGCCGCCGTGCCCGAGGTGCCGTCCGTCGAGGGGACGGCCGCCCCACGCCGCCGCTCGCGCCTCCTCGCCAATCCTGGCCTCGTCGTCTCCGCCGCCTTCCTCCTCGCGATCGTCCTGATGGCCGTCCTCGCGCCCTTAATCGCACCGCACGACCCCTACGCCCAGGCGCTCGACGCCCGCATGATCCCGCCCGCCTTCGTGGACGCGGAGCGCGCGGACCCCGCGCACCTACTCGGCACCGACAATCTCGGCCGCGACTATCTGTCACGCCTGATCTATGGAGCGCGCATCTCGCTCCTCATCGGCTTCTTCACGATGCTCGTCTCCGGCGCAATCGGTACGGCGCTCGGTGTCGCCGCGGGCTATTTTGGCGGGAAGACAGACATGGTGGTGTCCTTCCTCGTCACCACGCGCCTCTCGCTGCCCGTGGTGATGGTGGCGCTCGCCGTCGTCGCCGTGCTCGGCGGCTCCCTGGAAGTGGTGGTTTTCGTCCTCGGCCTGCTGCTCTGGGATCGATTCGCCGTGGTGATGCGCAGCGCTACCATGCAGGTGCGCAACCGGGAATATGTCACCGCCGCCCGCGCCATCGGCTGCTCGGTCCCCCGCATCCTGATGAGTGAGGTGCTGCCGAACGTCGTCTCCGGCCTCGTTGTCATCGCCAGCTACGAGATGGCCCAGGCCATTCTGCTGGAAGCCGCCCTCTCCTTCCTCGGCCTCGGCGTGCAGCCGCCGCTGCCCTCCTGGGGGCTGATGGTGAGCGAGGCGAAAGAGCTGATGCTGTTCGAGCCCTGGATGATCATGCTGCCGGGCCTGGCGATCTGTCTCCTCGTTCTGGCGATCAACCTGCTCGGCGACGGCATCCGCGACGCCACCGCGCCGGAGGGGCGGGCGTGAGCGGAGAGGGAGAGATCCTGCTCGACGCGCGCGACCTGCGTGTCGACATCCCGACCTCCGGGGGTATGCTCCACGCGGTTCGCGGCGTCACCCTCGCCGCTCACCGTGGCGAGACGCTCTGCATCGTGGGCGAATCCGGCTGCGGCAAGTCGCTTACCTCGCTGGCGCTGATGGGGCTTCTGCCGGCCGGTGCCCGGCGCAGCGCCGCCCGGCTGACGCTCGCCGGGGAGGACTTGCTGACGGCCCCGCCCCGCCGCCTGCGCGCGCTGCGCGGCGACCGGGTCGCGATGATCTTCCAGGACCCAATGACTTGCCTCAACCCGTCGCTCACGATCGGGGACCAGCTCACCGAGACCTATCTCCGTCACGGCCACGGCGATCGCCGGGCCGCGCGGGACCGTGCCGTCGCGCTGCTAGAGCGCGTCGGCATCGCGGGCGCCGCCGGGCGCCTGGGCCAATACCCGCACCAGCTCTCGGGTGGCCTTCGCCAGCGCGTGGTGATCGCCATGGCCCTCATGTGCGGCCCGGACCTCGTCCTCGCGGACGAGCCGACCACGGCGCTCGACGCCACCATCCAGCTCGGCATCCTCCAGCTCCTCGCGGAGCTTCAGCGCGAAATGCGAATGGCCCTCATCCTTGTCACCCATGACCTCGGCGTCGTCGCGCGCATCGCCGACCGGGTCGCGGTGATGTACGCCGGCGAGGTGGTGGAGGAAGGGCCGTCGGCCGCCGTCTTCGGCGCGCCGCGCCATCCCTACACGCGCGGGTTGATGGACTGCATCCCGCGCGCGGCCCGCATGGCACCGGGCGAGCGTCTCGGCACCATCCCGGGCCTCGTCCCCTCGCTCGTCGGAGATATTCGCGGCTGTGCCTTCCGCACCCGCTGTCCCTACGCCATGCCCGCCTGCACCGAACCGGTGGCCATGCGCGACGACGCCGCTGGCCACGCCTGGCGCTGCGTCCTGCCTGCGGACGCGCTGAGGCGCGCGGCGTGAGTCCGCCCATCCTCGAGATTCGCGGTGTCCACAAGCGCTACACCGTCGGCGGCGGGCTGCTGGCGCGGCGCCGGATACTGACCGCGGTCGCTGGCGTCTCGCTCCACGTCGACCGCGGCGAGGTGGTCGGCCTCGTCGGCGAGTCCGGCTGCGGCAAGAGCACCCTCGCCCGCATGATCCTCGGGCTGGAGAGTCCGAGCGAGGGCGAGGTGCTGCTGGACGGTCGCCCGATCGCCTCCCTCGGCCGGCTGGAGCGGGCGCGGCTGGTGCAGCCGGTCTTCCAGGATCCCTACTCCTCGCTCAACCCGCGCCGCAGCGTCGCCTCCATCGTCGGACTACCGCTGACCGTTCACGGCATCGGGACGGCGGCGGAGCGGCGCGATTCGGTGGCGGAGATGCTCGCCCTCGTCGGCCTCGCGCCGCGGCACGCGGAGGCCTTTCCCTCCCAGCTCTCGGGCGGGCAGCGGCAGCGCGTTGCCATCGCCCGCGCCCTCGTGCTGCGCCCCTCGCTGGTGGTGTGCGACGAGCCGACCTCGGCGCTCGACGTCTCGGTGCAGTCTCAGATCCTCAACCTGCTCTTCGACCTGCGCGACCGGCTCGGCCTCGCCTACCTCTTCATCAGCCACAACCTCGCGGTGGTGCAGATGCTCGCCGATCGGGTGACGGCGATGTATCTCGGCCGGGTGGTGGAGGAGGGGCGGGCGGACCGCGTGCTCGGCGACCCGCGCCACCCCTATACGGCGGCGCTGCTGGCCTCGGTGCTGACGCCAGATCCCTCCCTCGGCCTGCCGGCGATGCGGCTCGGCACGGCCTTTCCGAATCCGCTGAACGTTCCGCCGGGCTGCGCCTTCCACCCGCGCTGCCCCGCGGTTTTCGACCGTTGTCCGCGCGAGGCGCCCGCCCTCCTCCCCTGCCCGGGCGGTGGCCACGCCGCCTGCCACCTCATCGAGCAGCCGGAGGGCGGTCCGCCGCCCGCCGGCCTCGTCGCGGCCGCCTGAAGGATCCCGATGACCGACCTCCTCGACTTCGACACGCCGGAACGCTTCCTCGAAGGGCTGAACGCCTGGGTGGGGATCGAGAGCCCGACCTCGGACGCCGCCGCCGTCAACCGCGTCATGGACCGCGCCCAGGCCGATTTCGAGCGCATCGGCGCGACCGTCGAGCGCGTGCCCGGCACGGGCGGGCGCGGCGACCACCTCGTCGTCCGCGCGCCGTGGAACGCGGGATCGAACGAGCGCGGGGTGACGCTGCTGTCGCACCTCGACACGGTGCACCCGATCGGCAGCCTCGCCCTCAACCCGATCCGCACCGAGGACGGTCGCGCCTACGGCCCCGGGATCAACGACATGAAGGCCGGTGCCCATGCCGGCTTCGCCGCGCTGCGCCGTCTGCTGGAGGAAGGGCGCACCACCCCCCTCCCGCTCACCCTCGTCTACGTCTCGGACGAGGAGGTAGGCAGCCAGACATCCCAGGCGCTGATCGAGGCCGAGGCGAAACGGTCCAAATACGTCCTCGTGCTGGAGGCCGCCCGCGGCGGCGGCCGCGTCGTCACCTCGCGCAAGGGGCTGGCGCGCTACGATCTCGCCGTGCGCGGCGTCCCGGCCCATTCCGGCAGCGCCCACCGCAACGGCCGCTCCGCGGTGAAGGAACTGGCGCACCAGATCCTCGCGCTGGAGAGGATGACCGACTACGATCGCGGTGTGACTGTCTCCGTCGGCATGATCAGCGGCGGCACCGCCGCAAACGTGGTGCCGGAGCACGCGACCTGCAGCATCGACCTCCGCGTCCCCACCATGGCCGACGCGCGGGAGCTGACTGCCCGCATCGAGGGGCTAGCCCCCGTCACCCCCGACGTCACCCTCACCATCACCGGCGGGATGAACCGCTTCCCCTACAGCAAGCCCGAGCGCCCCGACGTCGCGGCGCTGTTCGACCACGCCCGATCGCTAGCCGCCGATATCGGCTTCGACCTCCAGGACCTTCCCTCCGGCGAGGGCTCCGGCGGCTCCGATGGCCAGTTCTGCATTCCCTACGCGGCGGTGCTCGACGGCCTCGGTCCCTTCGGCGGCGGATCGCACACCAATGGGGAGTTCCTCGACGTGAGCACCATCGTTCCGCGCGGCACGCTGCTGCTCCACCTGCTGCAAACCCTGCGCTGATGGGGCACGCCCGAGATCATCGCGAACGCGTGGCATTCTTCGCATCCCCGCACGCTTCCCTGGCGATCGGGGAGGTGCCCTCGGCCAATGGCGGAACCTTCTGACCGACTGATCAGTCCGGCTTGATGTTCGCGCGACGGATCACCTCCGCCCAGCGCGCGGTGTCGTTGCGGATCAGTGCCGCATAATCCGCCGGCCCGCCGCCAACCACCGTGAATCCCAATGTCTCCAGTCGCGGGCTGATGGCCGGATCGCGCACGCCGGTCGAGAAGGCCTCCGCGAGCTTCCGCACAACGGCCTCCGGCGTGCGCGCCGGTGCCAGCACGCCCCAGTGGCCGGACGCCTCGATCTGCGGCAGGCCGACCTCCGTGAAGGTCGGCGTGTCCGGCAGGGCGGGGTTGCGCGCCAGCCCCGTGACCGCGAGCGCGCGCAGTCGCCCCGCGTCCACGTGAGGCTTCACCGCGCTGGCACCGTTGAACATCACCGGCACATGTCCGGCGACCACGTCGTTGGTCGCCGGTCCGGTCCCCCGATAGGGCACGTGGACCATGTCGATCTCGGTCGCCAGCTTGAAGAGTTCCCCGGCCAGGTGCGGTCCGGTGCCGTTCCCGCCTGAGGCATAGCTCAGTTCACCCGGCCGCGCCGTGGCCCATGCCACGAGATCACGGACCGAATGCACGGGCAGCGAGGGATGCACGAGCAGCACGGAGGACCCGCTGGCGAGATGACAGACCGGGAGGAAGTCGCGCGCTGAATCATAGGGCAGGCGGGGCACGAGACCGGGGTTGATGGTGAAGCTGGAGTCGGTCAGCAGCACCGTGTAGCCGTTCGGCTCCGCATGGGCGACAAGCTCGGTTCCGATCACGCCACCGGCACCCGGCCGCGTCTCGATCACGAGAACCTGCCCGAGAGCGCGGCCGACGCCGGCCTCGATCACCCGCGCCAAATTGTCGCTGCCGCCACCGGGGCCGAAGGGAATGACAACGCGGACCGGCCGGTTCGGATAGGGCGTCTGGGCCCGTGCCACTGAGGGCAGTGTCAGCACGGCGCCGGCCAGGGTGCGGCGGGTGAGGCGGATCATGCGGGGCACTCCTCAGCGACCGCGCGGCTTCGGGTGGTTCCCTTCGCCGATATCCCACCAAACGCCCGCCATGATCGCAAGTCCCTCGCGCAACAGGGGCTCCAGCGCGTGCTCGTCGGGGGCGTGCTGATTGCTACCTGCATGGCCGTTCGGCACCCAGGCGACCGGCACTCCAAGCTCCTCTGCGAAGATCGCGGAGGGATTCCCGCCCGACGAGTTCGGAACGAGGTTCGGTGCCGCGCCCGTGCTGCGCCGCAGGCTCTCGGCCAAGGCCTGGATCCAGGGATGGTCGGGATCGGTGCGGGCAGCCGCGAACATCTCCCTTTCGTGCACCGGCACGATCTCCACCCGGTGATGGCCGCGCGCGTCCAGATGGTGCCGGAGCGCGGGCAGGATGGCTGAACCCGCCACGTCCACGGTGTGGCGCACCTGCATGCGCAGCCGCGCCTCTGCCTGCACCGCGTTCGCCGGCGCATCGGGGATGCCGGTGATGCCCGCCAGCACCACGGCGCTTGTCCAGGCGAAGATGCGCTCGGCCTTCGTCAGGCCCGGTTCACCCCACCAGGAATCGGGCTCCGGCAAGCCGGGCAGATCCTCGAAGACGAGGCTTGCGCAGGCGCGGCGCACGCCGTCCGGGATCTCCTTCGGCGTCCAGCCCTCCACCAGGATGCGGCCGTCCTCCGCGAGGATGGAGGCCAGCGCATGGGCCAGCAGAACGGCCGGGTCCGCCAGCACGCCGCCCCAGTGCCCGGAATGATGAGCTCGGTCACGCAGGTTGACGCGCAAATCGAAGGCGACGCCGCCCCGGCAGCCCAGCCGCAGTTCCGGCACCGTGGTCGCCTGGCGTGGCCCGTCAAGACCGATGAACACGTCCGGACGCAACGCCGCACAGTCCCGGGCCACGATCTCGCGCAGGCCGGGCGAGCCGACCTCCTCTCCGGTCTCGATCAGCAGAACGGCGTTGAAGCCCAGCCGGCCTCGCTCCTCCAGCACGGCGCGCAGCGCTTCGATCGCGATCAGGTGCTGGCCCTTGTTGTCGGCGGTGCCGCGGCCGAACCACTTGCCGTCCCGGACGGTAACGGACCAGGGATCGAGGCCGTCGGACCAACGGCCCTCCA
The DNA here is from genome assembly GCF_050154705.1 of Muricoccus radiodurans. Classification (GTDB taxonomy): domain Bacteria; phylum Pseudomonadota; class Alphaproteobacteria; order Acetobacterales; family Acetobacteraceae; genus Roseomonas; species Roseomonas radiodurans. The sequence continues at coordinate 2,333,197 of NZ_CP189561.1, forward strand.
TGCCGCGGACCACGTCGCCGTGGCCATAGACGAGGACCGTCGGCAGCCCGGCGCCCTCCCGACGTTCCGCGATCAGGGCGGGGCCTCGGCCCGGCAGAGGGTTCGCCGAGAGGCGCGGCTCGAATCCCATCCCCTCCATCAGGGACGGAACGGTCTCCACGCAGTAGCGCTGCAGTTCAGCGGCACTGGCGGGATTCTGGCTCTCGGTGGGCACCGCCACGAGGCGACGAAGCCCGTCGAGGTACTGCCCAGTGGAGAAAGCGCTCCTGGCCCGCCCGATCGCTCCCTCACGAGTGCCCGTCATTCAACGCGTCCCCTGTTCGGATGTCAGGTCGGTGCCGGTGATCGTCGCGGCGTGAGCGCCCATCGAGCGACGATCTGGCCGCTCAGCCCTGGCCGGCCGTGGCAAGGGCCTGCCGGAATGCCGCCTCCACGCCGCTGAGGGCGTGCAGCACGCGGTTGCGTGCCCGCGTGGCGGAGACGGTGAGGAAGGGCCGATCCGCTTCCCGAACTTCGCGCGACAGGCGGCGCAGCGGCTCCAGCGTCGGCCATGCAGGCACTGGCAGAGCCGGTTCATGGCCGAAGCGATCGCCGGCGGTGTAATCCACCGGAACCAGGGCCCGGCACGCGGTCTGAATCGCACCGTTCAGCGCACCGATGCCCTCCGGTCCGGCGGCTTCAAGCTTCGATGTGGCATCCGCGATGAATGTCTCGAGCGCTTTGACGGCCACCAAAATCGGCTCCGCCAAGCCACCTGCGGACGGCGACGACAGAACGGGTTGCAGCTGTGTCCGCAGGTCGCCCAGCTCGGCCGCGAGGCTGATCGGCAAGATCTCGTCGGTCAGCAAGCGCCAGACGGCGTGGCCTACCACCCGGGTATCACGCACCAGGTTCGCCTCGTCCACCTTGTCGGCCAGATCCTCCGGCGTGTGCCACCACCAGCCGAGGTTGCGGCGCCCGTTGGTATCCCCCTTCGGCTGCTCGCTGACGGGACCGAACATGGATGGCACGCCGATGCCGCCGAAGCTGTCGTCCCCGGCGCGACCACGCCGTTTGCCGATATAAGCCTGGCCAGCGTGCTGCTCGACCGCCTCCCTCGCCAACCCGTGCAGCAGCGACATGGCGGCCGTCTCGGACAAGTCGACCGCGTTCATTCCGCCCGTGCTATCCACGTTCACATGCGCGACGCAGCGGCGTTCGAGCTCTGCCCAGTGGGCGTCGGCATACCAAGCAGAGCCGGAGTAGCGGCCCTGGGAATGGCCGGACCAGAAGCACAGGCGAAGGCCGCGCCGCCATTGATCGCGGCGGGGCGCGAAGACCCGGGCGATCTCCAGCATGGTCGCGTTCGCGCCGCCATTGTCCATCACCCCGTAGTGCCAGGTGTCGTGATGGCCAGACAGCATCACGAAGGGCTCGTCCGCCCCGGCGCCGCCCATGTCCGCGACAAGGATCGGGGTCTTGCGCCACCCGGTGTCAACCTCCGCGAAAAGCGTGGCTTGCATTGTGCCAGCGGCGACGCGCTCGCGCAGCTTCTTACCTTCCGACGCCGAGACGGTGACCACCACGGTGGACGGCAGCTCATGGCGCAGTTCCAGCGTCGGACTGCCCCAGACAGGCGAGATGCACATCTCGTAGCGCTGTTCATGCGGGCTGATGTGAATCTGGCCGACGGCGCCGTGTTCCCCCGCAATCCTGCTCGTCTCGGGCGTCGCGATGCCGTCGACAAGCACGATCCGGCCACGCACCTCCTGTCCCGCGTAATCCGCTGCATGACCGCGGGCAACATGAACCACTTCGGCCTTTAACCCACCAAGGGGCGAAGGACGCGAGAAGGAGTGCGTGATGGCCGGCACATCATGCTCCTCAACGGTCAGGCGTGCTGCGCCGGGCAAGCTGATGTAGGCGTCGTGCAGCACGACCTCCGTGCGAAAGCCGCACGCCTTCAGCTCCGCCTCGAAGTATCGCAGGCTCTCACGCTCGGTCTGTGTCCCAGCCAGCTTGGTCCATCGAGCGACTTCCGCGATATCGCGCATCAGCCGCGCAGGCTCAATGGACTGAAGGACGGATGATGGCATCAGCGATCCTCTGCCGCGCCACAGGCACTCACGTCCTGCCCGACGACCACCACAGCCGAATGGGCGCCGCTGAAAGCAAGCGTATTCCTCCGTGGAACACTGTCAACGCCAGCGGACCACCTAGCGCCTTGGCCTTGCTCAGCATACGTGCAGGGCCATCCATGATGATCGACTGCTCGAGTTGTGGGACAAATCGATAGGCTTGCGGGATCATGGGCCATCAGATCCCGAAAGCTTGCGCTCCCGCCGGATCGTTCTTGCGTGTCACGGCCAGGTCCTTGAGCGCGGGCGCGCGAGTGGTGGCCGTTATAGGGAATCAAGAGCTTGGAGTGGTTGGGGCGCCAGGATTCGAACCTGGGAATGGCGGTACCAAAAACCGCTGCCTTACCACTTGGCGACGCCCCATCCGGGCGGCCGGAAGATGCGTCTCCTGCCTCGCGCCGTAAAGGGCCTCTCCCCCTATTCCGGCCCGTGCAGCCCTCCCCCCCACCGCCACCAGGCCGCGGGAAGCCCTGCCGCGGCCCGCGCCGCGGAGGCCGCATCCGGCAGAATGGCGAAGCAGGTCGCGCCGGATCCGCTCATCCGGGCGATCAAGGCGCCGGGCAGGGCCGACAAGGCGGCCAGGACCTCCGCCACCGGCGGGCAGAGCGCGATCGCCGCCGGCTCCAGATCATTCCGCAGCATCCGCAACGCTGCCGCGAGCTCCGCCGCGTCCGACCAGGAAGGGGGCAGCACAGCAGCCTCGGAGAAGCCGCCGCCTCGCGCCCTGAAGACGGCTGGCGTCGGAAGAGCGACCCGCGGATTGGCCAGGACCAGACCCAGCGGCGGCAGGATTGGCGCGGCGGACAGGACGTCTCCCACCCCGCTCATCCGGGCCGCATGGCTGCGAACGCAGACCGGGACATCCGCCCCCAGCCGCGCCGCCAGCGCCTCCAGCGCCGCCGTCCCCAGCCGGAAATCCCAGAGCCGGTTCAGGAGCCGGAGTGCCGCTGCCGCGTCCGCCGATCCCCCGCCGATGCCGGATGCGACCGGCAGCGCCTTCTCCAGCGTCAGGGCCGCACCCGCTGCCGCCTGCCGCCCTGCCTCCTGTGGCCGGCCATGCGCCTCCTCTGCCAGCAGCCGGGCCGCCCGCAGGACGAGGTTGTCCGGCTCGGCCGAAAGGGCCCCCGCCTCCGGCCCTGTGAGCGTGAGGGAAAGATCCCGCCCCGGCACCGCGGAGACGCGGTCCGCGATCCCTGCGAACACCACCAGGCTGTCCAGCAGGTGATATCCGTCCGCGCGCCGGCCGGTGACGTGCAGAAACAGGTTCACCTTCGCCGGTGCCGCCTCCACGCGTGAAGTCACGACGCCGCTCAGCGGATCGCGGCGGTTGTGGGAAGCCCGTTGCGCAGCTTCGCCTCGATCCGCGGCGTGTCGCCCGGCCCGGGGTCGAGCCCCAGGGCACGACGCCACTGGAAACGCGCCTCCGCCTGCCGGCCCGCGGCCCAGTAGGCGTCGCCCAGATGGTCGTTGATCGTGGCGTTGCGGGATTCCAGCTCCGCCGCCCGCTCCAGCTGGCGGATCGCGGCGGGCAGATGGCCCAGGCGGAACAGCGCCCAGCCGAGGCTGTCCGCGATGTTGCCATCCTCCGGCCGCTGCGCCGCGGCGCGCTCGAGCATCGTCCGGGCCTCCTGCAGCCGCTCGCCCCGCTCCACCCAGGCATAGGCGAGGTGGTTCAGGAGCACCGGCTGCTCCGGCGACAAGGCCAGCGCCTGACGGAAGTCAGCCTCCGCCTGCGGCCAGCGCCCCGCGCGCTCATGCGCCAGGCCACGCGCGAAGAAGAGCGGCCACTCGCTCGTCCCCGGCCGCGCGATCCGCGCGATGGCGCGGTCATACGCCTCGACAGCCTCGGCCGACCGGCCGCGGGCGCGCAGGATGTCGCCGAGCTTCGCCTGGGGCTGGGGCGCCTGGGCGTGCGCGGCATCCAGCCGCCGCAGCAGGGCCAGGGCCTCCTCCGTCCGGTCGAGCTGGTCGAGCAGCGAAGCCCGGCGCAGCGCGACCAGCGGCGCCATGGGGTCATCTGAGGCCACGCCGTCCAGCACGACCAGCGCCCCGCGGGGATGCCGCTCATCCACGAGGCATTCCGCCGCCAGCAACTGCGCGGGCGCGAAGTTCGGCCGCAACCGCATGGACAGCCGCGCGAGGATGAGGCCGAGCTCCGGCGCCCCTTGCCCGCGCAGCGCGGCACCGAGCGCCACCTGCGCCTCCGCCATCCCCTCCGTCGCCGAGGCGACGGCACGGCCCGAAACCGCCGTCCGCCGCGATGCCGGGCCAGCCGCCAGCGCCACGTCATCGGAGCCGAGCGACATGGCGTCGAACAACCGCCCCCCGTCCTCCGCTCGCCCCGCCCGGGCCAGAATGCCGGCCGCGATGGCCAGCAGCCGCAGGTTCGGCTCTTCCGCCTCGGCCACCGCGATCCGGACCAGCCGCTCCGCATCGCGCGGACGGTTCGCGATGTCGGCGATCATGGCCGCATGCAGCGCCGCCAGCCCGCGCAGGCGCCCGCCTTCCGTATAGGGCCGCAGTGTCGTCAGCGCCGCGTCCGTCGCGCCCCGCCCGGCCTGCGTCCAGGCCAGCAGCAGCGGCTGCAGGATCTGCGCGCTCCCCTGGCGCGGCAGGCTGCGGATGCGGGCCTCGGCGCGATCCCAGCGCCCGGCCTGGGCATCGGCACCGGCCAGGAGCAGCGCCGCAAGCTGGCTCTCCGGCAACCGCCGCGCGAGGCGGACGGCGTCGGACCGCCCATCCATGACGGCGGCGTTGAAGGCGCGGTCGAGGATCTCCGGCTCGTCGGGCGCAACCCGCAGGGCGCTGAGCAGCGCATCCGCCGCCACGGTCGTGTCGCTCTCGCTGGCCGCGAGCCGCCCGGCGAGGTAGGCGCCGAAGGCACCGCGCCCGCTATCGGAGTGACGCCGCAGCCCCGGCGCCCCCGGCTCGGCGGCCTCTGCGCTGTCGGCTGCAGGGGCCATTTCCGGATCGGTAGCCCCCGGTCCCGGACCGCCCGCGGCACAACCCGCCAGGAGCGCGGCCGCGAGCAATCCAGCCCGGGCACGGGCCGTCAGCACGCCATCGAGTCGGGGTCGGCAGGAACGCGTGGAACCGGGCGGGATCATGGGCCGCAACGTAGGATTTCGCTGCCCTGCCCTGCCAGCCCCCCGCGCACTCGCGTGATCGAGGTCCCGATTCTGTGGCTTTTCGGTGGGCGCCATCCCCGCTGCTCCGGCGTCTCCGACAGGCCGGTCGCACCGCCTGTCTCGTCTGTCGCGGCAACGGTTTCGGCCCCTTGCCCGGTTTCGATCCGGTGTGGTCACGTTACGCAACGTCCACAGAGGAACCCGACCGATGCGTCGCCTTCTCGCCGTCCTCGCCCTGCTCGCCGTCGGCCTCGCCGCCGCGCCGGCCGAGGCGCAGAACCGCTTCTGGCTGGTGAACAACACCGGCGATACGATCCAGGAGGCCTACGTCTCCGCCACCCGCGTCTCCAACTGGGGCCCGGACATTCTCGGCGCCGGCGTCCTGCCCTCCGGCAACCGCGTGTGGGTGACGCCCGCCTTTGGCGACTGCGTCCTCGATGTCCGCGTGCGCTTCGCCAGCGGGCGGGAGGAGACCCGGATGGGCCTCAACGCCTGCGCCATCAACACCATTGCCTTCGGGTATGGCGGCGGCGGTGGGGGCGGCACCGGCGCAGTCATCGGTGGTGGCTATGGCGTGGTCGGCCCGGCGGCTGGTCGCAACCCCTCCTTCAACTTCGTCAATCAGAGCGGCGCGGTGATCCGTGAGATCTACGTGTCCCTCTCCTCACAGAGCAACTGGGGCGCCGACCGGCTGGGCGCGAACGTCCTGAACCCCGGCGGCTCGCTCTGGATCGACCTGCCGCAGGGCGGTTCCTGCAACTCCGACATCCGCGTGGTCTACATGAACGGCGCAGCCAGTGAGCGGCGGGGCGTCGAGACCTGCAGCCGTACCGACGTCGGCTGGCGCTGATCCACCCTGACCGGCGGCGAGTTGGGGCGGGGTCTTCGGACCCCGCCCTTTTTTCGTGAACGCGGCGGCTCGAAAACGTGAAAAATCAGCGGGAGAACACCCCTCTGTTCTTCTGATGTTCTTGACTTCACTCCCCTCCCCTGCCCAGATGCTCCCGGAACGTAGAGCGAACGCAGACGGAGGCCATCCCATGCCCGACGGCAGCCTCGGCATCGGCTTTTCTACCCTCCCCGGCGCGCGCCGGGGCCGCGGCGCCGTGTCCAACCCGCCGAACCGCTTCGAGCGCGCGCGCAGCAACGCCTTCGACGATGGCTGGAACACGCTCGCAGAGGCGCTGGCCGACCTGCCACCTCTCGCCACCAGCCTGACACGGGATGCCTCGAAGTCCGCGATCGCCTGGAATGACAGCCCCGACATCGGCTTCGATCGGGCGGTAAACCCGTATCGCGGCTGCGAGCACGGCTGCATCTACTGCTACGCGCGGCCAACGCATGCCTGGATCGGCCTCTCCCCCGGTCTCGACTTCGAATCCCGGCTCCTCTTCAAGCCCGACGTCGCCGCGCAGCTGGAGCAGGAGCTACGCAAGCCGGGGTACGTGCCCCGCCCGCTCGCGCTCGGCTCCAACACCGACCCCTATCAGCCAGTCGAGCGCACCCTCGGCCTGACCCGCCAGGTGCTGGAGGTGCTGGAGCGCTTCAACCACCCCGTCACGATCGTCACCAAGTCCGCCGGCGTGCTGCGAGATCTGGACATCCTGACGCGGCTGGCCGCCCGAAACCTCGTCCAGGTCTGCCTTTCCGTCACCACGCTGGACAACCGCCTGGCTCGCATCATGGAGCCCCGCGCCGCCACCCCGCTGCGCCGACTGGCCGCGATGCACGAATTGTCCCGCGCCGGCGTGCCGGTGGGCGTGCTGACCGCTCCGATGATCCCCGGCGTGAACGACGCCGAGCTGGAGAAGATCCTGGAGGCCAGCCACGCCCACGGGGCCCGCGCCGCCGGCTACGTGCTGCTGCGCCTGCCGCTGGAGATCCGGCAGATGTTCGAGGACTGGCTGAACGCCCACATGCCCGACCGTGCGGCGCGCGTCCTCGCGCTGGTGCGGGAGACCCGGGCCGGCAAGACCTACGACTCCCGGTGGGGCGTCCGGCAGACCGGCAGCGGCCCTTATGCCGATCTGCTGGCCCAGCGCTTTCGGGTCGCGGTGAAGCGCCTGGGCCTGGACAAGGCGCGAGAGAACGGCAGCCTCGACTGCACCGCCTTCACCGTGCCGGGCGCGGAGCCGCGGCAGTTGGAACTGCTGTAGCACCATCGGCCCGGGGAAGGCGCTGCCACCCCCTCGCCTCTTCCGCCGGGGACCCTTGAGGGCCCCCGGAATCCCGCGTCTATGAAGCGCCCTTGCCGGAGCGCATTCGTGTAGAATGAAGGTCCAGGAACCCCAGGGTTCCTGGCGGATGGGGTCTGGGGAAGGCAGAGCCTTCCCCAGGGTCACCAACCCGACCGCTACTGACCCACGCGCACGTAGCGCAGCGGGAAATAGTTGTCCGCCATCTGCTGCAGCGTGATGTTGGACCGCGCCGCCCACACCACCGTCTGCTGGTGCAACGGGATGTGCCCCACATCCTCGATGTGGATGCGGTTGGCCTGATTGATCAGCTCCTGCCGGCGCGCCGGGTTCGTCTCCACCGCGATCTGGTCGACGATCCGGTCGAACTCGGGATTGCTCCAGCCGCCAGAGTTGAACACGCCGCGCTGCCGCGACGCGTCGCGCGACGCCATGATGTTGAAGAACGTGTTGTGGGCGTCATAGGTCGTCGGCGTCCAGCCGAGCAGGTAGAAGCTCGTCTGGTAGCGCGGCGCCAGGATCTCGGCGAAGTAGCGGGCCCGGGTCTGGGCGTTCAGCGTCACCCGCACGCCGATGCGGGCCAGCATGGACACGATCGCCGTGCAGATCGCCTCATCGTTGACGTAGCGATCGTTCGGGCAGTCCATCGTGATCCCGAAGCCGTTGGGATACCCAGCCTCCGCCAGCAGGCGGCGGGCACCGTCGGGATCGGGCCGCACGATGCGATCCTCCGCCGGCACGTAGCCGTTCACGCCCGGCCCGTACATCAGCGCGCTCGGGCGCGACTGGCCGCGCATGATGCGAGTACGGATGGCCTCCAGGTCGATCGCCTGCTGGAAGGCGCGGCGCACGCGCACGTCGCGGAAGGGATTGCGGCCGCGCACGTCGGACTTCAGCAACTCATCGCGGGCCTGATCGAAGCCCAGGAAGACGGTCCGCAGCTCCGCCTGCTGGTGGATGCGGATGTTCTGCTGGCGTGACAGCCGCTCCGTGTCCTGCGGCGGTACGGTGTAGACCATGTCCACCTCGCCCGAGAGCAGGGCGGCGATGCGCGTCGCGTCATTCGCGATGACGTTGAACTGCACCTCGGTCAGGTTGTGCTCCACGCGGTCCCACCAGTTCGGGTTCACGCGCAGCACCGTGCGGCGGTCGGGCTCGCGGCTGGCCAGGATGAAGGGGCCGGTGCCGTTGGCATTGCGGGTGGCGAAGTTCTCCTGGCCCGTGGTCAGGTCCACCGTGCGGGTCGCGTTGTTCGCCTCGGCCCAGCGGCGGGACATCATCACCCAGGTGGTGATCTCCTCCAGGAAGATCGGGTCGGGCTGGTGCGTCTCGAACTCGACGGTGAAGTCATCGACCTTCCGGATCTCCTTCACCGAGGAGAGAACGGAGGTCAGGTTCGATCCCTGCGCCCGCACCCGCTCGGCCGAGAAGAGCACGTCGTCGGCGGTGAAGGGCTCGCCGCCGTGGAAGCGCACGTTCTGCCGGAGGTTGAACCGCCAAACGGTGGGCGAGGGCTGCGACCAGGAGGTGGCCAGCGCCGGCTCAACCCGCAACTCCCGGTTCCGGCGGACCAGCGGCTCGTAGATGTTCGCCGTGAAGGTGAGGAGAAAGGTCTCGTTCCGGGCGTAGGGATCCATCGAGTTGACGTCGCCGTCATTCGCCCAACGGAAGGTCACCGCCAGCGCGCCCGAGGCCAGGCTCCCCGCGCCCAGCAGCAGCGCCGCAGCGCCTGCCAGGAGAAGTCGTCGCATTCCATGTCTCCCCACTCAGAAGAATGTGAGGCTAGGCGCGCGCGCCACAAATGAAAACGGGGGCCGCGAGGCCCCCGTGAAGCAACAAACGAAAAAGCGCCGATCAGGCCGCGCGCAAGGCTCGTGGCAGGTCCGACACGGCCCGGTCTACCATGGCCGCATCGGCCTCGGCGGTCAGGCGCTCCGCGATGACGGAACGGGCGGCGCTCGTCGCGATCTCCGCGGCGGCCGCACGCACCTCGGCGAGCGCGCTCGCCTCGGCCGCGGCGATGCGGTCCATCGCCATCCGCTCTCGGCGCGCCGCCGAGGCCTCGGCCTCGGCCGCCGTCGCGGCGGCGGCGCGGTCGGCCTCGGCCCGGGCGCGGGCGATCATCTCCTCCGCCTCCTTCACCGCCGCGGCGCGGTCGGCCTCGGCGGCCTTGCGCATGACCTCGGCCTCCTCGCGCAGCCGGCTCGCCTCGGCCAGCTCCGCGCGAACCTGCGCGGCGCGGGCGTCCAGCATTCCCGTGAGCGCTGTCCAGAGCTTGCGCCCGACCAGCAGCAGGAAGACGACGAAGGAGACGGCGACCCAGAACTTCGGGTCGAGCCAGAAGTGCTCGTAGTGGTGGTGCATCACGCGCCTCCCGGCAGGTTCCGCGCGGCCAGCTCGCGCTGGACGGCGGCGGCCACGGCCGCCCGGTCCTCAAGACCCGACAAGCGCTTCACCAGCGCCTCCGTGGCATCGGTCGCGGCCTCGCGCAGCGCGCCCATGGCGGCGTCGCGGGCAGCACCGATGCGGGACTCGGCCTCGGCGATCTGGGCGTTCAGCTTTGCGGCCAACGCCTCGGAGCGGCCATGGGCCTCGTCCTGCGCCATCTTGACGGCAGCGGCGACGGAGGCCTGGGCCTCGGCGCGCGCACGGGCCGTGCTGTCGCGGTGCCCGGCCTCGGCCGCCTCGGCCTGGGCGCGAGCGTCGCGCGCCGCGTCCAGGTCGGCCGCGATGCGCGCGCGCCGGTCCTCGATCACCTCCCGCACCGGCGGCAGCAGGTAATGCGCCGCGAGGTAGACGAGAAGCCCGAAGATGATGAACAGCCAGACCACCTGGGCGATGGTCAGCGGGTTCGCGAAGTCGAGCTGCGGCATCCCGCCCGCGTCCGCATCGCGCCGCGCCGCGGCGTTGTAGTCGGCCGCGGTCCGGTGCGCGCTGTCCACCGCACGGGCGCGGTCGCTGTCCGCCTGGACGGCGACGCTGGGCGGCTGCTGCCCGGGCAGGGGCCCGTCGGTGCGCACCGGGCCGTGCGGCGCCGGGGCGGTCACCTGCTGGGCGATGGCCGCCGGCGCCTGCAGGAGCAGGAAGCCCAGGGCGAGCGCGTGCCAGAAGCGGCCGTGGAAGGGGCGGATCATCATGTCTCCGTCCCGCCGGCCGCGACCGGGTGGACCCGGGCGCGGCCGCGCGGACGCCTGATCAGGCGAAGAGGATGAGGAAGGCGATCAGCAGGGCGAAGAGCGCCACCGCCTCGGTCAGGGCGAAGCCCAGAATGCCGATCGGGAACACCGCGTCGCGGGCGCCCGGGTTGCGGGCCACGCTGCTGATGAGGGAGGAGAAGATGTTGCCGATGCCGAGGCCGACGCCGAACAGCGCGATCACGGCGAGGCCGGCGCCAAGGGCCTTGTAGGCCCCGAGATAGGCGGCGGGATCGTTCATCGGAAGGGTCCTTGTCTGTCCGAGGGAAAGGGCCGCGCGACTAGTGCAGGTGCACCGCGTCGTGCAGGTAGATGCTGGTGAGGATCGCGAAGACGTAGGCCTGGAGGAAGGCGACGAGGATCTCGAAGCCGACCAAGGCCACGTTCACCGCGAGCGGCAGCGCCGCGCCGAGAAAGCCGACGGCGCCCAGCGAGCCGATCAGCACGATGAAGGTCGCGAAGACCTTCAGCATCACGTGCCCCGCGACCATGTTCGCGAAGAGACGGATGGAGAGGGAGACGGGCCGGGAGATGTAGGAGACCACCTCGACCGGGATGATGATGGGCGCGAGCCACAGCGGCGCGCCCTCGGGGAAGAAATAGCCGAAGAACTTCTTCCCGTGGATCGCCAGCGCCACGATCGTCGTCACCAGGAATACCAGCACCGCTAGACCGAGCGTGACCGCGATGTGGGAAGTGTAGGTGAAAGCGTAGGGCAGCAGGCCCAGCATGTTGCCGAACAGCACGAACATGAAGAGCGCGAAGACGAAGGGAAAATACCGCCGCCCCTCATGCCCGACCTGCCCGACCACAAGCCCTTCGACGAACTCGTAGAGCATCTCCGCCGCGGCCTGCAGCCGGCCCGGCACGATCGCCCGGTGGCGCATGCCATAGAGGAAGAGGGCCGTGATCAGCCCCACCGCCAGCAGCATGTGCGCGTTGGACTGCGAGAATCCCACGGCGCGGCCGACCGGCCCCAGCACGGGAACCAGCTCGAACTGGCTCAGCGCGTCGATCGTCTTGCCTTCGGCGGCCACGTTGCGGTCCCTGTATCAGCGCTTCGGGGCGCTCCGGGGGGTGAACAGGCGATAGACGTTCAGCACCCCGGCCGCGCCGCCCACCAGGAAGAACACCAGGAAGAGCCAGGGGAAGGTCCCGAGCCAGCGGTCCAGGGCAAAGCCCAGGCCCGCGCCCACGACCAGCGCCGCCACCACCTCGACCCCCGCGCGGAAGCCAATTCCCCACGGTCCCTGCGGCAAGGACCCGGCCCCCTTCTTGGGGTCGGGGTCCAGGCCCTGACGGGCCCTGGCCTGCCGCAGTTGGTCGTCGAAGCGGTCCCGGTTTTCCAACCTGCTCCCCTGCGGCTCACCCGCCGGAAGGCAGGGGGTCCCTAAATGTCCGTCCATGTGGTGTCAAGCGCGTGCGCCGCAGCAAAGCGGCCTCGCACCACGCTTCCCACCGGCCCGCGTCAGGCCCCGACGAAGCCGCCGGACTGCCGCTCCCACAGCCGGGCATAGGCCCCGCCGCGCGCCAGCAGCTCGGCATGCGTGCCGGACTCTGCCACGCGCCCCTCCTCCAGCACCACCAGCCGGTCCAGCCGGGCGATGGTGGACAGGCGGTGGGCGATCGCGATGACGGTCTTTCCCCGCATCAGCGCGTCCAGTTGCTCCTGGATCGCCGCCTCCACCTCGGAGTCGAGGGCGCTCGTCGCCTCATCCAGCACGAGGATCGGCGCGTCCTTCAGCAGCACCCGCGCGATCGCCACCCGCTGCCGCTGCCCGCCCGAGAGCTTCACGCCCCGCTCCCCCACACGGGCATCGTAGCCCGCCCGCCCCCGCCAGTCCCGCAGCCCGAGGATGAACTCGTGCGCGTGCGCCTGCCGCGCCGCCGCCTCGATCTCCGCCTCCGTGGCGTCCGGCCGGCCGAAGCGGATGTTCTCCCGGATCGAGCGGTGCAGCAGCGCCGTGTCCTGCGTCACCACGCCCACCGCGCCGCGCAGCGACTCCTGCGTCACCCCAGCGATGTCCTGCCCGTCCACGGTGATCCGCCCCGCCTCCGGGTCGAAGAATCGCAGCAGCAGGTTCACGGCCGTTGTCTTGCCGGCGCCGGAGTGCCCGATCAGCCCCACCCGCTCCCCCGGTGCGATGGTCAGGTCGAAGCCGTCCAGCACGGAGCCGTCCGGGCGGCCATAGCCGAATCGCACCTGCTCGAACCGGATCGCGCCGCGGGTCACGCGCAGCGGCACGGCCCCGGGCCGGTCGGGCGCCGTGGGGGGCACGGCGATGCTGCCCATTCCCTCCTGCACCACGCCGATCCCCTCGAAGATGGAGGCGACGTTCTGCGCCACCCAGCCCGAGATGTTCGCGATCTGCCACGCCATCGGCAGGGCGGTGGCGACCGCCCCCGCCCCGATGCTGCCCCGGCTCCAGAGCCAAAGGGACAGCGCCGCCATGGACACCAGCAGCGTCGCGTTGAGCGCCGAGAGCAGCAGTGCGTTTAACGTGACCATCCGCATCTGGCGCCGGAAGGCGTCGGTCAGACCCTCCACCCCCTCCCGCACGAAGGCATCTTCCCGCTCCGCCCGTGCGAAGAGCTTCAGCGTCAGAATGTTCGTGTAGGCATCCACGATCCGCCCGGTCAGCAGGCTGCGCTGCTCGGACGCCGCGCGGGACCGGTCCCGCATCCGCGGCACGATCACCCGCAGCAGCGCGGCATAGAGCACGAACCAGACCCCGATCGGGATCACCAGCCGCGGGTCCAGCGCCGCCAACCAGACCGCGGCGGAGGTGCCGTAGACCAGGATATACCAGACCGCGGTGACGGACTGGACCACGCTCTCCCGAAGGGATGGCCCGGTCTGCATCACGCGGTTGGCGATCCGCCCCGCGAAATCCTCCTGGAAGAAGGCCCAGCCCTGCCGCACCACCCCCCGATGCGCCTGCCACCGGATCAGGGAGGTGAAGGAGGGCTGGATCGCCTGGTTGGCGATCAGGTTCTGCCCCAGGATCGCCAGCGGACGCCCCACCAGCAGCACGGCCGCCATCCCGGCCAGCGACGCCCCGGCCGTCGCCCAGATCTCCCCCGGCGGCACCCGCTCGATCAGCGACACGACCCGCCCGATGAAGACCGGGATCAGCGTGTCCAGCAGCGCGACCGCCAGGCCGGCCGCGAAGAGCAGCGCGAAGGACGCCCGGGCCTGCCGGATGAAGTGCAGGTAGAAGCCCAGCAGCCGGCGCGGCGGCGCCTCCTCCGGCACCGGCGCGCCCAGCAGGCGTGACGCCCGCTCGCCCGGCGCCGCCACCGGATCCACCAGGCCCTCGAAGAAGCGGAAGAGCATTCGGTAGGCCTGACCAGTCCTGTTCGCCGTGGAGTGCCGAGAGATGGTGCCCCGGCGCCGGGTGGCCAACCTCAGGAGTGAAGCGCGCCCCGGACGACCCGGGTTGCCGCCGGACGGAAACGTTGCCTGGACACAACGCGACCGGGGGCGCCAGCATCCCGCACCGGGCGCGCCAGACGCCCTCTGAGAGGATCGTTCGGATGCGCCTTCCCCGTCGCGCCACGCTGGCGCTCGCCGCCGGCCTGCCGCTCGCCGCCCCCGCCCTGGCGCAAAGGCGGGGCGACCCGCGGGTGCTGCGGGTGAAGCTGTTCGGAGACCTCCGCGCGCTCGATCCCTTCATCAGCCCGGAGTACATGGCCCGCAACCACGGCTACATGGTCTACGACACGCTCTTCGCCCTGGATTTGCGGCTGCGCCCGCGCCCCCAGATGGTGGACGAGTACTCCACCAGCCCCGACGGCCTGACCTGGACCTTCCGCCTGCGGAACGGCCTGCGCTTCCATGACGGCACCCCCGTCACCTCGGAGGACGTGGTCGCCAGCCTCCGCCGCTGGGCCATCCGGGACGGCCACGGCGCCCAGATGCTGGCGGAGGGCAACCAGTTGGAAGCGCTCGACGCGCGCCGGGTCCGCCTCACCCTCGCCCGGCCCTGGGGTCTCGTGCTGGACGCCCTCGCGAAACCCTCCGGCCTGCCCGCCTTCATCATGCCGGCCCGGGTCGCCGCCACCCCGATGAGCACCCCCATCACGGACCCGACCGGCAGCGGTCCCTACATGCTGCGCCGCGAGGACTGGCGCCTCGGCGACCGCACGACCTACCGCCGCAACCCCGACTATGCCGCCCGCGCGGAGGAACCGGACGGCCTCGCCGGCGCCAAGCGCGCCCGGATCGACACGGTGGAATGGGTCTTCCTGCCCGACGCCACCACCGCCCTGAACGCCCTCCAGACCGGTGAGCTCGACATCTTCGAGGAGCTGCCGCCCGACCTCTTCGGCGTCGTCACCCGCAACCGGAACCTTCGGCTGGCCGCGCAGGACAACACCGGCGTGCAGCCGATCTTCCGGATGAACCACGCGGCCCCGCCCTTCGATAATCCGCGCCTGCGCCAGGCCATGCGCCTGCTGGTGGACCCCGCCGAGATGATGCCGGCCTACATGACGGACGCGGAGCGCTGGCGGGACTGCAAGTCCTTCTTCCCCTGCGCCTCCCCCGTCCACACGAGCGAGAACTGGCCCACCCCCAACCTCGACGCCGCGCGGGAGGCGGTGCGCGCCAGCGGCTATGACGGCACGCCGGTCGTGGTGCTGGACGCGCAGGACAGCACGATCAGCAGCACCTTCGCCCGCGTCGCCGCCGACCGCCTGCGCCGCGCCGGGATGAATGTGGACCTGCAGGCGATGGACTGGGCCACCCTCGTCACCCGCCGCATGTCCCGCGCCCCCGGACCGCAGGGCTGGAGCCTCTTTGTCTCGGCCCCCGCCGCGGTGGACCTGATGGACCCGGTCAGCCACATCGCCCTCCGCTCGGCCTGCGAGCGCACCGCCCTGCCCGGCTGGCCCTGCGATTCGGAGATGGAGCGCCTGCGTGACGCCTATGCGGCGGCCGGCACCGAGGAGGAGCGCCGCCGCCTCGCCGCCGCCACCCAGGCCCGCGCGCTGGAGGTCGTGCCCTATGTCCCGATCGGGATGATGAGCCTCGTCCGCGGCCACGCCGCGAACCTGTCCGGCATCCTGGAAGCAGCGGTGCCGGTCTACTGGAACATCGCCAAGTCCGCCTGATCGCGTGGCTGTCGGAGGCGGAAGGAGTCCCGCCTCCGGCGGACACGCCTCAGTACCGCTTGTACGAGAGGAACTTCCCGGACATGCCGATCCGCACGCGGTCGCCGTCCTGGTCGGGCTGACGCTCCAGCGTCATGTCGAAGTTGATGGCGGACATGATGCCGTCGCCGAACTCCTCCTGGATCAGTTCCTTCCAGGTCGGGCCATAGACCATCACCAGCTCGTAGAAGCGGTAGATCAGCGGATCGGTCGGCGGCATTGGCATGGCGGCGCCGCGATAGGGGATCTCGACCAGCGTCGCCTCGTCCTCCTCGTCCAGCCCGAGGAGTTCGGCGACGCCGCGCGCGTGATGCGGCTCCGCGCTCATCTGTCCCATGCAGAGGGCGCAGGTCCAGGTCGGGCTCATCCCGATCCGATTCGCGATCTCGGCCCATCTCAGGCCCTTCGCCCTCTTCAGCGTCAGGATCTTCCGGCCGAGCTCGGCCTTGGCATCGTTCACGGCATCTCCCCGGACTGGGCAGGATCGCCCTCAGGCGACGGCCGGGCTGCAAGGCGTGTGCCGGGGTCATGAAGGTCGCGGACGTCCCCTCCCCTGGTCAGGCGTCCCGCGCCGGCCGAAAGTCCGCCGGCATCGAGGGAGGGATTCCGATGATCGTCGACCTGCGGATCTACACCTGCCAGCCGAACCGCATGGCGGAGTTCGTGAAGCTCTACGAGGAGGCGGCCTGGCCCCTGCAGAAGAAGTATCTTCAGCGCTGCCTCGGCTGGTACACGACGGTGGAAGGCCCGCTGAACCGCGTCGTCCATCTCTGGGCCTATGAGAGCCAGGCCGATCGGGAGCAGCGGCGCTCCGCCATGGCGGCCGATCCGGCGTGGGGGAACTACCTGAAGAAGGCGGCGGAGCTGGGCGTGCTCCAGAACATGGAGAACCGCCTCCTGACGCCGACCGCGTTCTTCAAGCAGTACCAGTCCGAAGGCGGCGCCGGCGCTTAAGAGCCGCGGGGTCCGGGGAGCACGTCTGCTCCCCGGCGGAGGGTCCGGGAGGCAGAGCCTCCCGGAAGGCGCCCGTTCTAAAGACGCTTCGCGAGGAAGGCGTTGATCCGGTCGAGCAGGCCATGGCCGGCATCGGCCGCGTCGTCCACGGCCCGGTGGCCGCGGCGGCGTGCCTCCTCCCGCGCCTTGCCGAAGAGATGCCAGCCCCGGTCCTCCGCCTCGTCATAGGCCTTGCGGCCGCGGCGGCGCGCGTCCTCGGCCATCTCGGCGCCGCGGTCGCGGGCGCGGCCGAAAAGCGACCAGCCCCGGTCATGGACGTCGTCATAGGCGCCGGCGGCCCGCTTGCGGGCGGTGTCGTACAGGTCCTCGCCGCGGTCACGGGCCCGGCCGAACAGGGACCAGCCGCGGTCCCGCGCGTCCTCATAGGTGTCGGACGCGTGGCGGCTGGCGCGGTCGTACAGGTCCTCGCCCTGAGACCGGGCGCGGCCGAACAGGCGCCAGCCCTTATCGCGCGCCTCGTCATAGGCGTCGCCGCCCAGGTCGCGCGCGCGCTCCGCGAGGGCGGTGGCGCGCTCCTGCGCCTCCTCAGCCGCGGCCACGGCGGCGCGATAGGCGCGGTCGGCGTAGCGGGACGCCTTCTTCTCGGCCCAGCGGAGGGTCGGCTTCGCCTCCTTGTGCGCGTGCTCCGCGTAGTCCAGCGCGCGATGGGCAATGCGGCTCGCCTCATGGCCCAGCATGTCGAGGCCGCTGCCGGCATCCTTCGCCACGGACCGGCCGAGGCGCCAGGCGCGGTCGGCCAGGCGCTGCGGCACCGGCTGCGGCCGGCGCAGCGTGTACATGCCGATCGCGGCGCCTGCGAGCAGCGCGCCGAGGCCGATCATCAGCCCGGCCGGGCCGAGCGGGTTCATCTGCGCCTCGAGCAGGAAGGAGGTCTGGCGCGGCGGCGGGCCGGCCAGGGAGGATGTCTCGGCCATGTCTTCCTTCGGTTGATAGAGGTTGTCGCGGCGCTCGGCCCGGCCCGGGTCGTCGGTGACCTGGGTGGGACGGGCGATCTTCTCCATGATCAGGTCGGTCAGGCGCGGGGCGAGGCGGCCCAGCACCGCGATCGCGGCGCCGCCGCCGCCGACCGTCAGGTCGCGTACGCGGGTCTCCGCGGCGTGCAGGATCGCGCGGCCAACGACGCGGGGGTGGTAGGCCGGCGGCGGGTTCCGCGTGCCGGGCGCGCCGGTCAGGTTGCGCGCGTGCTCCATGTAGGGCGTGTCGATCGGCCCGGGTTTGATGAGGGTGACAGAAATCGGGTAGCCCTCGGCCTCGAATTCCATGCGGAAGGCGTCGGTCGCCGCCTTCACGGCGAACTTCGCCGCCGAATACGGGCCTTGCAGCGCGATGGAGCGGTCGGACAGCACGGAGCCGACATTGACGATCGCGCCGCCTTTCTCCTTCAGGTGGCGGGAGGCGACGAGGGTGCCGTGCACCAGGCCCCAGTAGACGACGTCGAAGAGGCGCCGCTGGTCCTCCAGCGGGGTGTCCTCCATCTCGCCGTAGATGAAGGCGCCGGCGACGTTGCACCAGGTGTCGAAACCGCCGAAGGCGGAGATCGCCGTCTCCGCGATGCGCTCCACCTGCGCCATGTCGGAGACGTCGGCCACCACGGGCTGGGCGCGGCCGCCCTTCTGCCGGATCTCCTGCACGAGCTCGTTCAGCGCGGCCTCGTTGCGCGCGGCGGCGACGACGGCGGCGCCCTTCTCCGCCGCCATGCGGGCGGTCGCGAGACCGATGCCGGAGGTGGCGCCGGTGATGACGATCACCTGCTCGGAAACGGGCTTCAGCTTTGGGGCAGGCATGGGAAGTTCGGCTCCGGATCGGGCAGAGGTTCGGGGGCCCAACGCGGAAGGGGGGCGAGGGTTCCCCGGCGGCGACGGCCGCGCCGGCCCGCGACGCCGATGCGTTCCGGGTCTTCGCACCGCCTCACCGGAGGCGGGCGGGAACACCGCCCCGGCGCCCTGGGGGCAAAGCGTCGGGCCGCGCCGCAGCGCGCCGCCGAGGCCCGCACCGGTGCATGCCTCGGCTGGCAGCCCGGGGCTAGGCCACCTCCAGCCGGGTGACCGCCCCCTCCCCTTCCGGCGCCAGGGCGAGATCTGCGATGACGGGCAGGTGGTCCGACGCCTCCCGCGCGGCCTTATCCGTCCAGCTCCGCAGCAGCACGGCGCGGGGCCGAACGTAGATCCGGTCCAGCGCGAAGAGAGGACGGCCCACGGGGAAGGTGCGGGCCCTGGTCCGGGACGGCAGCACGCCGAGGAAGGCTCGGTCCACCGGCCCGTGCGGCTCCCAGTCGTTGAAGTCGCCCAGCGCGATCGTCGGCTCGGCCCCCTGCCGCGCCAGGGCCGCGAGGCGCAACGCCTGCTGCCGCCGCTCCCGCAAGCCGAGGCCGAGATGGGCCGCGATCACGCGCAGCGGGCCCTTCGGCGTGGCCGCGCGCGCGGTGATGGCGCGGCGCGGCTCGCGCCCGGGCACGGTGATGTCGTGCAGCGCCTCGTCCTCCAGCGGCCAGCGGGAGATCAGCATGTGGCCGTAGCAGCCCTCCGCCCCGCGCAGGGTCGGCGCCTCCACCGCGTGGCCGCCCAGCTCGTCCCGCAGCGCGGTGAAGGGCAGGCTGGGGGGCCGGGTCCGGCCCTCCACCTCCTGGATCGCGACGATGTCGGGGCCGTGGCGCCGGATGAGAGCGATGGCGCGGGCGAGGTCGTGCCGCCCGGCCGTGCAGACGCCGCCATGGATGTTCCAGGTCATCACCCGGATGGCGGAGGCGTCCGGGGTCGCGTCGGCGGTCACGCCTCCTTCCGCATCCGGCGGAAGGCGCGCTGCAGGGCCCAGGTGATCCCCGCCCAGGCGACGAGCACGCCGAGCAGGATGAAGCCCTGGGTCGGCGTCGGGTTCTCCAGGATGCGGGAGAGGCTGTCGCCGACGACGGAGAGGAGCGTCAGCCCCGGCGCGAGCCCGATCACCGTGCCCGCCATGTAATCGAGGAATCGCACGCCCAGCGCCCCGGCAACGAGGTTCACGACGGTGTACGGCGCGACCGGGATCGTCCGCACCGCGGCGATAGCGAGGATGCCGTTGCGGTTCACCGCCTGGCTGATCCGGTTGATGCGCGGCCCGAGGAACCGCCGCAGCGCATTGGCGCCGAGCCAGCGCCCCACCCCATAGGTCGCCGCCGCGGAAAGGAGCGCGCCGATGGCCGCATAGACGATGCCGGGCCAGGTGCCGAAAGCCGCCGCCGTGCCGAGGATGAGGATGTTCAGCGGGAAGCCGACGAGGCCGAGCAGCACGAAGCCGAGGATCGCGATGCCCGGTCCCCAGACGCCGCCGGAGGTCAGCGTGTCGCGCACCGTCTCCGGCGTCAGCAGCTCCGAGAGCGGCGTCGCCTTCCACAGCAGGACCAGCCCGACGATGGGCAGTAGCATCAGCGCGGCGCGGGCCAGCAGCGGCCAAGGCAGGCCGGTGCGCGGCGCGGTGTCGGGATGGCCGACGAAATCGGCCAGCACCTCCCCCGCTTCGATAGGGCGGCGGGGGTCGGCGGCGCGCTCGATCCCGGGAATGAGGCTGCGCGCGGGAGTGCGCCCATCCTGCACGGGCAGAAGGCTGCGGCCATTTCCGGACAGACCGTCCACCGCGCGCAGCAGCGATCCGGTGGCCGCGAGGCGCGTGGCGACGGTCTCGGGCGTCGCGCCGGTGTGCTCCGCGATCAGCCGGTCGCGGATCGTCGCGATCCCGGTGCGGGTGACGTCGTCGGTCGCCTCCACGACCAGGTCGCACTCCGTGTCCGTGCCCATGGAGCGGTTGCAGAGGTTCGAGGAGGCGACACGCAGCAGCCGGTCATCGACCACCATGACCTTCGCGTGCACCATCACCTCCTTCTCCGCCTCGTCGTTGCGGACCTGGGGGTGGACGAGGCGAACCCGGTTCGCGACGCCGGCGCGGCGCAGGGCGCGCATGAAGCGGATGCGCCCCGCGAGCATCGTGCGGTGCTCCAGCCAGGTGTGGTGCGTCTTCGGCGCGACGATCAGCGCCTCCAGCGCCGGGCGCTCCTTCATCCGCCGGATCAGGGCGCGGGCGAGGCGGCCGCAGGTGAGGAACTGGTTCTCGACATAGAGATGCCGCTCCGCGGCGCGGATCATGTCGAGGTAGAGCGTCTCCACCTCCCGGATCTCGGGCTCGCCCCCATGCGCGGGCTGGGTGCGGGCGATGCCGACCGAGACATTCCGGAGATCGGGCGCGAGATCGTCGGGCCAGGGGTCGCGGCCCTCCTCCGCCTCCACCGGGTCGGGCTCCTCGCAGGCCGCGCGGGACCAGCGGGCGCGGACGAGGTCGGCCAGCGCCCGCGCGGCGTCCCCGTCCACCGCCATCTGCACGTCGTGGAACGGGGCGTAGGGCGCGCCCGAGGGGTCCACGCGGCGCGCATCCGAGGGGTCGTGCGCGCTGGTGTCCCAACGCCGGATGGTGAGATCGAGCCCGCCGGAGAAGGCGACCGCGTCGTCGATCACCACCACCTTCTGGTGGTGGGACGCCCCGAAGGGCGTGTTGTCATCGAGGCAGAGCTCGACCTCCGGAGGCGTGTTCCAGCGCAGCGCGAGGGAGGGCAGGAGTTGGCGCTCCAGCGCGTAGAGAACGGAGTAGTCCCAGAGAAGAAGCTTGATCTGGAGTTCCGGCCGCCGCTGCACGAGTGCGGAGAGGAAATCGCCCAGCGTCTCTGGCAGGCCGTCCTCCGGCGGCTCGGCCCCGACCAGCCGGGTGCGGCTGTCGATGTCCCAGCCGATGATGTTGATGGCGTGCCGCGCCTTGAGCATCGCCGCCCGCAGCGCGCCGAAATAGGCGGCCCCGTCCGAGAGCACGGCGGCCCGGCCCGCCGTCGCCACCCGCCAGACGTTGCCGCCGGGGCGCAGCAGGCCGGGCGCGCCGGCGTGCGGGGTCGCGGCGGCGGATCGGGCGCGGGCTGGTGCTTCGATCAGCATCGGCGGCGTAACGCGGCAGCGGCGCTGTCGTTCACGATGGTCCGGCGGCCAGGGGAGAGAGCCCTGGCCCCTCTCTGGCGCCAGCATCCTCCCGCGCCCTGGACGCCGCCCTCCGGCGCCGCGGCAGGGTGCGGCAGAGCCGCCTCAGAGCGCCGAGCGTACCCGCAGGCCGATGGCCAGTGCGTCGCGCAACCGGCCGTTCGGCGCACGGTCATCGGTGCCGCCCGCATTCGGGTGGGAGATCCACTGGACGATCGGCCGAACCCAGAGATGATCAGGCACGATCTGCGCCTCGTAATTCACCTCCACCACCACCTCCCGATCGCGCAGCGGCAGGCCGAGGGCGCGGTCCTGGGCACGGCGATCCCCTCCGGCGCGCGCATAGGTGGCCCCGACGGAGAAGGTGTCGCCGGACTGTCCGAAGGGCTCGCGCCAGGCGAGGCCCGCATCGGCATAGAAGGAGAGGAGGTTGCGGTCCGGCGGCGTCACGGAGGCGCGGGCGAAGGCGCCCAGGCTGGCCCCCCCGTCGCGCCACAGCGTCGCCTCCGCCACCGCATAGGCCCCGTAATTGCCGTTGTGGCGGCGCGCCGGGCCGGGCGCGTCCGGCAGGATGCCCGAGGCAGGGGGCTCCTCGAGCGGGGGCGCCGCGCGCTGGTCGTCGAAGCCCCCGGTGTGCCTCCAGAGCCCGAGCTTCGCGACCCAGGGCCGGAACTGGCCGCGGGCCGGCGCTCCGGTGCCCACCACCACCTCCCCCATCAGCAGGGCGCCGCCGTTGAAGGGAAAGGCGGTCCCGTACCGGTTGTGCCGCTGCGGGTCCGTCCCCTCCCCGCGCCGGCCGCCCGGATCGCCGGAAAAGATCGCGAGGCGCACGCCCGAGCCGTCATCGGGATCGCCGAGGGCCAGCCGCACGCCCGGGACGGCGATCGGATAGCCAGGCCCGCCGGAGGGCAGGGCCGTGGACAGGAAGAGCGGCCATCCGAACGTCCCGTTGGTCAGGGAGGCGCCCACCGCGGTGGTGGCGAATTCCGCATCCGCCGCGAGCTGCCCGAGGCGGACGGAGCCGATCCCCGCCGCGGTCCGCTGCACCCAGAGCTCCGACAGGCGAAGGGTCGCGACGGCCTCCGCGTGGCTCAGGGCCGCGAGCCCGCCGATCAGGCTCGGCGTGGGCTGGCGCCCGAAGAGGCCGATCAGGCCGACATAGGCCGACCACCCCTCCATCCCCGCCAGGGTCCCGAGGTCGAGGGCGAGGGCGGGTTCCGTCTGGACAAAGCCGGACACGCCGCGATGCGCGCCGCCGCGAAGATTGGCGAAGCCGTCCGCCAGGGCTTCCCAGGCAAAGCAGACACCGGGGGAGAGGGAGACGCCGGACTCGCAGGCCGGTGCCTCGTTATTCTCCGCAGCGGCCGCGGACGTGAAGAGAAGCAGTGGCAGGATGGCCCGGAGCAGCGGCCCCGTCAGGGCACGGCATGCCCTCTCGGCTCGGGTGGACACAAGCGCTTCTCCGATGTGTAACTTAGCTCATGCTAAATTCTTCTGCGGAGACTTAAAAGGGGTGCCGATCAGCCGCAGCACACGCAGCGGCCGCCCAGCGACCGCAGCGTGCGGGACCAGCCGGGCTTATGGCGATCCAGCGCCGAAAGGGCGGCTTCGGGGTCGAGGCGGGTGGGCCGGCCATCCTCCAGCACGACCTGCCCATCCACGATGCTGACGGCGACATCAGGCACCCGGGCATAGAAGACGAGCGCGGGGTGGTCCCCGTAATAGGGCTGAAGATGCGGCCCGTTCAGGTCCACGAGGATGAGGTCCGCCTTCTTCCCCGGCTCCAGGGAGCCGATCTCGCGCTCCAGCCCCAGCACCGTCGCGGCGCCCATGGTGTGCAGCCAAAGGGCCTCGGCGGTCGGCAGGTAGTCGGGATCGCCCAGGCGCACGCGCATGACGTTGATGGCGTTGCGCATTCCCTCGAAGGGATCGTTCTGCATCCAGTCGGTGCCGAAGCCGGTGGGAATGCCGCGGGCCCGGATCACGTCCAGCCGGGGATAGCGGCCGCGGCGCGGGTAGATGGTGGGACAATGGGCGTAGCGCGCACCGGTCTCCGCCATCGCGTCCAGGTCGGCATCGCTGGCGTAGCTCAGATGCGCGCAGACGACGTCAGGGGCGAGCATCCCGATGTCCCGCAGGTATTCCAGCGGGCCGCACCCCTGCTCCTGCTGGATCACGGCCACCTCCTTCACCGTCTGGGCGGTGTGGATGTGCATGCCGATGCCGAGCCGCGTGGCCTCCGCCCGCGCCTCGCGGTGCAGGGATGCCGAGCAGGTGTCGGTGGCGTGGGTGCCGATGCGGGCGGTGATGCGGCCCTCCGCCGCGCCGTTCCAGCGCTCGGCGAAGGCGACGCCGTCCTTCAGGCGCGCCTCTCCGATGTGGGCGTGTCGCGTGTAGTCGCCGCGGTGCAGCTCCTCCAGCCGCACGTCGAAGACCTTGTGCGCGATCTGCGCGCGCAGGCCGGAGCGGGACACGGAATCCGCCAGGTGCCAGGGCGCGTACCAGATGTCGTTGATCGTGGTGACGCCGGAGCGGAGCATGTCGGCGCAACCGGCCTCGGCCAGGACGCGCCACTCCTCGTCGGAGATGTCCTTCTCCATCCGGAAGGCGATGCCCGCGAGGCCGACGCCGCCCGTGCCGTCGTCCGTCTGGGACCGGAAGACGATGGAGGCGGTGTGGCAATGCGCGTTGACGAAGCCCGGCAGCACCGCGCTGCCGCGGCGGGCGATGGTGCGCGCGGGCTTCCAGTGACCGGCCGGCCTGGCCGGACCGGCATGGACGATCCGGTCGCCCCGGATCGCGACCTCGCCGTCCGCGATGACGGGCAGGCCCGGCGACATGGGATAGAGGAAATCGGCGCGGACCAGCAGGTCCACCTCGTCGGGCATGGTCGCTCCCCCGTGCGGCGTGAGGAAAGGCTGGCGGGGTTGCGGCGGTGCGGCAAGGCACGTCGCGCCAGATCAGGGGATCGCCCGGCTCCTCCCGCGTGAGGCGAGCGCGGCCGCGACGAGAAGGATCGGGATCGCGGGGTTCACGACCTGGATGAGCAGCAGCGGCCCCGTTCCGATCCGTCCGTCCATGAAGGCGAGGAGCGAGCCGAGCAGGACAATGTGCATCACGACGCCGCCGAGGATCGTGGCGACGATCGCCCGTGGCCCAACGCGCCGGTCGCCCCAGGCCACGCGGAAGCTCCAGAACGACAAGGGCAGGAAGAGAAGCAGCCCGGTCAGCAGGCCGGGGTTGTAGGCACCGGCCGCGATCGCGGGCCCCGCATGGGCGAAGAGGTTGACGAAGGGAGTGGCGAAGAAGCTCAGCGCGAGCGCCGGCCGGCGCCGGCCCAGCCAGGCGCAGACCGGTCCCGCCATCCAGACCGCCGCGATGTTGACCGCCGTGATGAAGGCGGCCGGGACGGGACAGGCAGCCGGGTCCGCATGGCCGAGCGCGGCGCAGAGGTTGCCGCGGAATGCATAGGCCTGGCCCCGCGCATCGACCCCATGCTCCTCGAACTGGTGGAGGACGTAGGCACAGGTGCCGGCCCAGGCGAGCCAGACAAGGTCCCGGCCGCGCGGCAGGGCGGGATCGGCGCGGAGCCGGTCCGTCGCGAACAGCAGGGGCAGGAGCAGCACCGCGGCGCCGAGCCCGACCCAGGGCCAAAGGCTGTCGAAGGCGTTCACCCCCGCAGCCCTGACACATGCGGCCGGAGTCCCTGAAGAGCGACGGAGCCGCGAGCGCCTCGCGCGGAAAGCCGAGCGGATCTCCGTGCGGGCAGCTCCCGCTTCGAGATCAGCCCTTCACGCCCGCCGCCGCACCGCCCTGGCCACCCGCGGCGGTGAAAAGGGCGCGGGTCAACGCCTCCGGCAGGGGCCCCGGCGGCCCACCGGCGGGGCGGCGGCCATGCGTCGCGCGGAACTTGAAAATGCGCCCGCCGGCCAGGCCAAGGCAGGCGTAGCTCGTGGCCACGGTGTTGTCGTTGTAGGCGAGGTCGTACTGGTCACAGCGCAGGGCGGGTCCGGCGGGGCCGACGAGGTCGGGCAGGCGGCGGCGCGCGGCAACGCGGTAGCCGCGCTGCGCGCCAACCCCCGCGATCTCCCGGCTGCTCATATCCAGTTCCTCCGAGACCACGTGGTGGTTCGCGTCACCGGACAGGGTTCCGCGGCGGCGATCATAGAGGAACACGGTCACGGCCGGATCGCCCGGTCCGCCCTGGTAATCCGCGCCCGCCCCGAGCCCCGCGCCGTTCGGGCGGGCCTCGAAATCCGTCAGCTGCGGGTTGCGGCGATAGCCGGCGATCTCCATCGGCAGGGCCGAGATCGCCTGGGCCGCGGCGGACTGCGCCACCGGTGCCGTCGGCCCGGAAGAGGGCGGCGCCCCCTTGCCGCCCTGCGCCAGGGCAGGCCCCGCGAGCAGGCCGAGGAACAGGGCGAATCCGATCATCCGCATCGGGCGGCATCCTCTCTTCCCTGGGCGCGCCCCGGCCGGCCGATGCCGGCGCGGCGGTCCCGCTGACGCCGCCATCCCTAAACCGGTTTGGCGATCCTGGCAGATGCCGCTTTCGCGAGCGGGCCCGCGGCCCGGTTCGTGCTTCGCCCCGCCCGGACCGGACGGGGGAATGGCAGCGTGCTGTGGGACGTGGCGGAACGGGACGGACCCGAGGCGGCCGTGTCGGCGGCGCTGGCGCGGATTCGCGAATGGGCGGACCCGGCTCTCTTCCTCCACGCCGTCCCGGAGGAGGCGGCACTGGCCGAGGCGCGGCGGCTCGCCGCCGAGGGCCCACGAGGACGACCGCTCTTCGGCCTGCCTTATGTGGTGAAGGACAACATTGACGTGGCCGGCGTTCCGACCACGGCGGCCTGCCCGGACTTCGCCTTCGTGGCGGACGCGGACGCGCCCTGCGTCGCCCGCCTGCGCGCGGCCGGCGCCGTCCTGCTCGGGAAGGTGAACCTGGACCAGTTCGCGACCGGGCTGGTGGGTGTGCGGTCGCCCTACGGCACGCCGCGGAACGCGATCGTGCCGGATTGCGTGCCGGGCGGCTCCTCCTCCGGCTCGGCCTCGGCGGTGTCGGCGGGGATCGCGGCCTTCGCGCTGGGCACGGATACGGCGGGGTCCGGACGCGTGCCGGCGGGGGCGCAGAACATTGTGGGGCTGAAGCCGACTGTCGGCCTCGTGCCCAGCCAGGGAATGGTGCCGGCCTGCCGCTCGCTCGACTGCGTCTCGGTCTTCGCCCTGACAGCGGCGCAGGCCGCGGCGGTGCTGGAGGTGGTGGCAGGCCCGGAGCCGAAGGATCCCTACTCTCGCGCGGCCCCGTCCGGTTGGCGGGCCACGGGCGGCGCCGTGCCGCCCGTGCTGCGGGCCGCGGTGCCGCTGGAGGAGGAGCTGATCTTCGACAGCTGCGACGACGCCGCGCTCTTCGCCGCGTCCGTGACGCGGCTGGAGGAGATGGAGGCGGTGGTGGAGCGCGTGTCCATCGCGCCCTTCCTCGCCCTCGCGCGGCGGCTGTACGACGGCGCCTGGGTGGCGGAGCGCACGGCGGCGCTGCGGGAGATGGTGGAGCGGCGACCTGAATCGTTGCACCCCGTGACGCGCGGCATCCTGGAGGGCGGCCTGCATCGCCGCACCGTCGACGCCTTCGACGACTTCCATGCCCTGGCGGAGACACGCCTCCTGTCCCGGGCGCTCTTCGCGCGTGCCGACGTGCTGGTCGTGCCGACCTTCCCAGGCCTGCCGACGCTGGCGGACCTCGCGGCGGAGCCGGTGGCGGCCAATTCCCGGCTGGGAGCTTACACGAACTTCGTGAACCTGCTCGACCTCGCCGCCATCGCCGTCCCGTCCGGCTTCCGGCGGGACGGGCGGCCGGCGGGGGTGACGCTGATCGGGCCGGCCTTCTCCGAGGCGCTTCTCTGCGCCGCGGGCGGGGCGCTGCACCACGCGGCGGGGCTGCGCCGGCTGGGGAGCATGGAGGGGACCGTACCGCCCTTCCCGCCGGCCGCACCAGCAACGGGGCACGTCGCCCTGTTCTGCATCGGCGCCCACATGTCGGGTCTGCCGCTGAACGGGCAGGTCACGTCGTTGGGCGGCCGCTTCCTGCGGCGGGACCGGACGGTGCCGGCCTACCGGCTGCACGCGCTGGGGAACCGGCCGGGGCTGGTGCGCGCGGCGGAGGGCGCGGCGATCGAGGGAGAGGTCTGGGCGCTGCCGGCCGCCTCGGTCGGACCGTTGCTGGCGCAGGTCCCGGCGCCGCTGGGCTTCGGGACGGTGGTGCTGGAAAGCGGGCCCTGCCTCGGCTTCCTCGCGGAGGCCGCGGGGGTAGAAGGGACGCCTGATATCACCCGGTTCGGGGGGTGGCGGGCCTGGCTGGCGGCGGCCTGAAGGGAGGCCGGGGACTGAACTTCCCCGGCCCTTCTACTCCCCGTGCAGGTAGCAGGCGACGCCGCCCCCCGCCTTCTCCGTCCACCCCGGGAAACGCGTCGGGCAGACCGGCATCACGGCCGGGCAGCGCGGGTGGAAGTGACAGCCCGGCGGCGGCTTGGCGGCCGAGGGCAGCTCGCCACTGATCCGCGGCAGCGCGCCGCGGAGAGCCGGATCCGGCACCGGCGACGCGTCGCGGAGCACGCGGGCATAGGGGTGCAACGGGTCGGCCAGGACGCGGTCGACCGGGCCTTCCTCGATGATGCGGCCGAGATACATGACCGCCACCCGGTCGCAGAACCAGCGCACCACGGACAGGTCGTGCGATACGAACAGGAAGGACAGCCCGCGGCGCCGCTGTAGGTCGCGCAGCAGGAGCAGGACCTGGGCCTGGACGGAGACGTCGAGGGCGGAGACGGGCTCATCCGCCACGATGAGCTCCGGTTCCACCGTGAGGGCGCGAGCGATGCCGATCCGCTGGCGTTGCCCGCCCGAGAACTCGTGCGGATAGCGGTCGAGTGCGGCGGCAGGCAGGCCGACCTCTTCCAGCAGGGACGCGGCGCGGTCGCGGGCGGCGGCACCGCGCGCGATGCCGTGCAGGCGCAGCGGCTCCATCAGGGCGGAGCCGATCGTCTGGCGCGGGTCCAGCGAGGAATAGGGATCCTGGAAGACGATCTGCATCTTCCGGCGCAGCGCGCGGAGTTCGCCGCCGCTCGCCTTCGTCACATCCTGGCCGCGATAAAGGACGCGGCCGGAATCCGGCTCGATCAGGCGGAGCAGGGCACGGGCGGCGGTGGACTTGCCGCAGCCGGATTCGCCCACCAGCCCCAGCGCCGTGCCCGGCGCGATGGAGAAGGAGATGCCGTCCACGGCGCGGACCGTCACCGTCTCCCGCTTCGGAAAGCCGCGGGTCACCGTGAAGTGCTTCCGCAAGTGCTCGACGCGGAGCAGCGGCTCGGCCTGGACCGCTTGAGGCGGCGCGGGGTCCACGAGGTCGCTCATTCCGCCCGCAGCTTCGGATCGGTGGCGTCGCGCAGCCCGTCGCCCACCATGTTCAGCCCGAGCACGAGCAGCAGGATCGCAACGCCGGGAGCGACGGCCAACCACGGCGCATCGAGGATGTTCTCGAACCCGTCCCGCGTCATGCCGCCCCAGGTCGCCGTCGGCGGCTTCACGCCGAGGCCGATGAAGGAGAGCGACGCCTCTACCCGTACCGCCGTCGCGAGCCACAGGGAGGTCATCACGAGGATCTCCGGCAGGATGTTCGGCAGGATGTGCCGGAACAGGACGCGCGTGTGGGAGAAGCCGAGGGCGCGTCCCCCCTCCACGAAGGCGCGTTCCTTCAGCGCGAGGGTCGGCGCCCGGGCGATGCGCGCGAAAGGGGCGACAGCGGTGAGCGCGATGGCGAAGACGAGGTTGGACAGGTCCGGCCCCAGCAGCGCCACGACGATCAGGCCGAGGATGAGCGAGGGAAAGGAGAGCAGCACGTCCATCACCTGCATGGTGATGAGGTCCGTCCGCCCGCCGATGTAGCCGGACACCATGCCGATGGCGCCGCCCACCACCGCCGCCCCCGCGATCGCGCCGAGCGAGACGATGAGGCTGATCCGCGCGCCCCAGAGCAGGCGGGAAAGCACGTCTCGCCCGAACTGGTCCGTGCCGAGAAGGTAGTCGCCGCCGGGAGGCGCCAGGCGGTCGATGATGTTCTGCTCGGTCGGGTCGAACGGGGAGATCCAGGGCGCGAAGACAGCTGCCAGCACGATCGCCAGGCAGATCACGGAGCCGACGAGGGTGGTGGGATTCTTCAGTGCCTTGCGGACGGCGCGCCCCAGGGCGGCGCCCCGCCGGCGCGGCGCGATGACGACGGGTTCGGCGTGCGCGCTCATGTCCTCACCATCACGCTTTGACCCGGGGATCGAGGACGCCGTAGAGAAGATCCGTGACGAGGTTCACCACCACGATCAGGAAGCAGTAGATCACCATCAGCCCCTGCAGCATCGTGTAGTCGCGCTGGTTCAGCGCGCCGACGATGATCTTGCCCAGGCCCGGCCGGTTGAAGACGATCTCCGTCAGCACGGAATTGCCAATGAGGATGCCGACATAGAGGCCGACCACCGTCACCACGGGAATGGAGGCATTGCGCAGCCCATGCACCCAGACCACGCGCCGCCAGGGCACGCCCTTGGCGCGGGCGGTGCGGATGTAGTCCTCGGACAGCGATTGCAGCATGGCCGAACGGGTGACGCGGGTGATGTAGGCAGCCATCACCAGCCCCAGCGTCGCCGCGGGCAGGACAAGCTTGTGCAGCCGGTCCACCGGATCGGCCAGGTTGGCGTTGCCGATCACCGGGAAGAGCCGCCAGTGCAGCGAGAAGGCCAGCAGCAGGAAGATGCCGGACACGAAGACCGGAAAGGACAACCCGAGCAGCGAGAGCAGACGCGCCGCCACGTCGATGAAGCGGTTGCGGTAGAGCGCGGCCGCGATCCCCGCCGGAATGCCGACCACGATGCCGATGACCATGGAGGCGCCGGTCAGGTCCAGCGTGTGCGGCAGGACCGCCGAGACCTCCTCGATGATCGGGCGGCCCGTGACCATGGACCGGCCGAAGTCGCCGGTGATGCCGGCGAGGAGGAAGTCGACGTATTGCGTGACCATCGGCTTATCGAGGCCCAGCCGGCCACGCAGCGCCGCCGCGGCCTCCGGCGTCGCCTGATCGCCGAGGATCACCAGCGCCGGATCGCCCGGGATCACCCGCACGATCAGGAAGACGAGCGTCAGCACGGCGAGCAGGGTGGGGAGCGCCGCCAGCAGGCGGCGCACCACGAAGCCGATCATCCGACCATCCCCGCCTGCGCGCGCGTCACCGCAGCCGCGTCCCCTCGGTGATCAGCGGCCCGAGGCTCATGCTGCCGCGCAGCTCATAGCCGTAATCCAGGTTGTCGCGGCGGGCGAAGACGAGCAGCGTCTCGAACAGGGGCACGCCGCAGACATTCTCCACCAGGATGCGCTGCGCCTCGGCCCAGAGCCGCTTCTGCTCCTCCTGATCCGTGCTGACGCGCGCCCGGTCAATCTGGCTGTCCGCCTGATTGCAGTGGGAGAAGTTCGTCACCGCCGTCGGCGTACCGACGATGGAGCGGCCG
Source organism: Muricoccus radiodurans (assembly GCF_050154705.1). Lineage (GTDB taxonomy): Bacteria > Pseudomonadota > Alphaproteobacteria > Acetobacterales > Acetobacteraceae > Roseomonas > Roseomonas radiodurans. The sequence goes on from NZ_CP189561.1 coordinate 2,364,532, forward strand.
TGCCAGAACTGGGAGAGGTAGATATCCGCCACCGGGAAGCGCGCCGCGGAGTAGTAGACCAGCGGCGACAGGTTCTGGCGCACCTGCTGGTGGAAGGTCGCGTGCTCCACCACCTGCAGGTCCAGCGTGATCCCGGCGCGACGAAGCTGCTGCTGCACCACCTGCATGGCGCTCAGCATCTCCGGCAACTGGGTGTGGATGGCGCGGATGGTAATGCCGTTCGGATGCCCGGCCTCGGCCAGCAGGGCGCGGGCGCGGGCGGGGTCGTGCGGCAGCAGCCCGTTGTCGGCCGTGAAGCCGAGATAGCCGCGCGGCACGAGGCTCTGCCCCTCGCGCGAGACGTTCTCGCCGCGCCAGCGCACCAGCTCCGCCCGGTTCACCGCATGGGCCAGGGCGCGCCGGATGCGGATGTCGTTGAAGGGCGGCATGGAGGTGTTGAGATTGAGGATGGCCAGCTCACCCGGCTCGAACACATCCACGATCGTGTTCGGGATCGCGCGCGTGCGGTTCTGCCAGGTCTGGTCGGAGCGGCCGTAGTTCAGGTCCAGCTCCCGGGCCTGGAAGGCCAGGTCGCGCGACGCGTCGGACGGGATGAAGCGGTAGGAGATGCGGCCGATCTGCGGCGTGCCGCGGAAGTAACCGGCATGAGCAACGAGTTCGGCCGACTGGTTCGGCGTGACGCGGTCCACCGCGAAGGGGCCGGTGCCGATCGGGTTGCGGGTGAAGTCCGTCCCCCGCTCCTCCACCGCGCGGCGGCTGACGATGTAGCCGCCCGAATAGGCGGTCAGCAGGCCGAGCAGGGAGGGCACGTTCTCCCGCAGGCGGATGCGGACGGTGCGCGGGTCCACCGCCTCGACGGATTCCATGGCGCGGAAATCGGCGGAGAAGGCGGAGGTCTGTGCGTTGGCCGCCTTCCGGAGGGAGAAGACGACGTCGTCCGCCGTCAGCTCCCCGTAATTCCCGTGGAAGCGCACCCCCTGGCGCAGGCGGAAGGTCCACTCCTTGCCGTCCGGACTGCTCTCCCAGGACTCGGCGAGGTCGGGTTCGATCTGCGCGGGATCGATGGTGCCGGGGCGGAAGCGCACCAGACCGTTGAACAACCAGGCGACCAGCACGCGGTCTGGCGTGGAGACGGCGAAGTGCGGATCGATGCGCCCGATATCCTGCGCGGCCATGCCGACGCGCAGCGTGGGACCGGTTTGGGCCACGGCGCCCCCGGCCATCAGCGCGAAGGCGCCGGCCAGAAGGGCTGTCCTGAATCGCATCGGTGCTCTCCTCACTCGGGCGGCGTCTTCCAGACGTCCTCGGGCGCATCCTGGCGTGCGAAGCGGCCGATGTCGAAACCTTCCAGGGGCGTTTCCGTCCCCCCGTCCAGAACAAGCTCCGACAGCACGGCGCCGACCACGGGGCCGAGCATGAAGCCATGACCGGAGAAGCCGAAGCCGTGGATCAGCCCCGGCGTGGTCCGGGACCGGCAGAGCACCGGCAGGTCATCCGGCGTCTCGCCATCGATTCCCGACCAGGTGCGGATGATCATGGCGCCGGCGAGCTGCGGCAGGATCTCGATGGCGCGCTGCATCGCGTTGAAGGTCGGCGCCGGCAGGGGACGGGACACCGGCACGGCCGCATCGCTCTCCCCGCGGCCGCCGCCGAAGATGACGTTGCCGCGGCGGATCTGGCGCAGGTACACGTTGCCGCCCACCACGCCGAGGCTGTGGGGACAGAAGTAGGGAAGCGGCTCTGTCACCATCATGTTGGGGGACAGGGGCGCGATCGGCACGGGCTCGCCGAAGGCCGCGGCCACCTGGCCACCCCAGAAGCCGGCGGTGTTCAGCAGGATCGGCGCCGTGAAGGTCTCGCCCGCCGCCTCCAGCACGAAGCCGTCCCCCTGTCGTGCCATGGCGGTGACGGGGTGGCGTTCCAGCACCGTCGCGCCCGCCTCCCGCGCCGCATGGGCGAAGGCGGGGGCGAGCAGGCGGGGATTGGCGGCCCCGTCCTCCTCCAGAAGGGAGCCTGCGACGACGCAGTCCGCGAAGTAGGGATGATCCGCGCGAATCGCGTTCCGGCCGATCATCCGGGGATGCAGGCCGTAGCCCGCCGCCATCTCGTTCCAGCGAAGGAGCTCGGCCTCCTCCGCCGCGGAGCGGGCGAGCTTCAGATGGCCGGTCACCTCGAACTCGGCGTCGGTGCCGACCAGCTCCTTCATCCGGCCCCACATCTCGCGGCAGCGGATCGCGAGGGGAAGCTCGGCGGGATGGCGGCCCTGCTGGCGCACGCCGCCGTGGTTCACGCCGCTGGCCTGGCTTCCGATCAGGCCGCGCTCCAGCAGAATGACCTTCGCGCCCCGTCGCGCCAGATGCAGCGCGGCCGATGCGCCCGCACCACCACCGCCGACAATGAGGACATCGGCCGAGCGGCTCACGCGGAAACCTCGGCCAGCGGGGCGACCGGGATCGGCTTCACGGGCGGCTGCCCGCGCAGGCGGCCGACCTGCTCGACGGAACAGCCGAGCGCCGCGGCCAGGACCTCCGCGCCGGCCGGGCCGCAGACGCGGCCCTGGCAGCGCCCCATCCCGACGCGCGAATACGCCTTGGCGCGGTTGACCTCGGGCGCGGCGCCGAAGGCGCCCGCCTCGTCGGCCGCGGCGCGCAACTCCCCAGCGGTGACGTTCTCGCAGCGGCAGAGGATCGTGTCGTCCGCCATGCCGGCGGCCAGGGCCGACGGAAACGGAAAGGCGGCCTCCAGCGCGGCGCGAAAGCGGGCCTGGACCGCGAGGGCGCGGTCGAGACGGGCGGCTTCGGCGGCGTCCACGGGCTGGCCGTGATCCGCCAGCAGCGCGAGGGCGGCGCGCGCACCGGCCAGTTCCGCCACGTCGGCGCCGCCGATCCGGCTGCCATCGCCGGCCAGGAGGATGCCCTTCCGCGGCGTGCGGCCCGCGGCGTCGCGCGCGGGCACCCAGTTGTGGCCCACGGCGTCGAAGTGGAAGGGAATGCCGGCGAGGTCGGCGAGTTGCGCCTCCGGCTTCAGGTTCCAGCCCATGGCCACGGCGTCGCAGGAGATCGCATGGTCGCCGCCAGCGGCATCGGTCAGCCGTAGGGCGGTGACGGCATCGCCGCCCTCGATAGCGCGGGGCGTCGCCCCCTCGAAGACCGAGACGCCGGCCGCCCGCAGGCGGGCGATGTAGTAGAGGCCCTTGAGGAAGGTCGCGGCGCTGCCGATCAGCCCCGGCGCGGCGCGGAGCTTCGTCGCGAAGGGCGTGGTGTCCAGCACCGCCGCGACCTCCGCACCCGCCTTGGCGTACTGGTAGGCGCAGAGCCAGAGCAGCGGCCCTGTGCCGACGAAGGCGACGCGGCGCCCGATCGCGACGCCCTGCGTCTTCAGCGAGACCTGCGCACCGCCGAGCGTGGTCACGCCCGGGATCGTCCAGCCGGGGATCGGGATCACCCGGTCCATCGCCCCGGTGCAGAGGATGGCGGCATCGAAGGACACGGCTTCCCGCACCGTGCCGGCGTGGAGCGTGTCCAGCCGGTTCTCCGTGCGGGCGATGTTCCAGACGAGGGTGTCCGGCCGCCAGTCGCAACGGTCCCGCAGCGCGTCGCCGATGGCGTGCAGCGCCTCGGCCCGGCGCGCCTCGAAGCCGTAAAGGTCGCGACCGGTGCGGGCGAAGCCACCGGGCGGACGCTGGTAGATGCGGCCGCCGGGCTGCGGCCCCTCCTCGATCCAGATCGGGCGCAGACCGGCGGCGACGAGGCGCTCCACCGCGCGGACACCGGCCGGGCCGGCACCGACGACCACGACCCTCATCGGCGGGTGACGGCCATGCCGTCCTCGGCCAGCGTGGTGCAGGCGCGGCGCGTGCCGAGGCCCGCGATCGACACCCAGCAATCCTGGCACGCCCCCATGAGGCAGAAGCCCGCGCGCGGCCCGTCGCCGAACTCGCTCGTGCGCAGGTGGTTCAGCCCGGCGGTCAGGATCGCGGTCAGCAGCGTGTCACCGCGCTTCGCCGCGATGGCCGCGCCGTCCACGGTGATGGCGATGGCCGGGCGATCCTGGTCCAGCAGCCGGACCGCTCTCATGAGAGGGGCGTCACAGCAGGGGTTCCAGCCGCCAGTTCACCAGCACCTCGCCGACAGTGGCGGTGTTGGGTAGCCGCAGCACCGTCTCGGCAAGGGCCGCCAGGTCCTCCGGTCGCGACATGGCGGCGCGGTCCACGTGCTTCACGTGGGACGTCATGTCCGTGTCCACGAAGCCCGGGCAGAGGGCGGTGGCGCGGATGCCGTGTTCCCAGCCCTGGCGCCGGATCGCCTGGGTCAGCGCGATCACCGAGAACTTGGACAGGGCATAGCCCGTATTATCATTCGCCACCCGCTTGCCGGAGAGCGAGGCGAGGTTCACCACCCTCCCCTCCCCGCCCGCGACGAGGTGCGGCCAGGCCAGGCGCGTCAGCCGCATCGGGGCTTTCACGTTGACGCGCCACATGGCGTCGTGCGCCTCCTCGTCCTCATCGAGGAAATTGGCCTTCGGGTTGATGCCGGCGGCGTTCACCAGCGCGTCCACGCGGCCGTGCCGTGCGACTGTCTCCGCCACCCAGGCCGCGGCGAGCTCGGCACTCTCTGCCTCGTAGCGATGCACGGACAGCCCGTCGCGCGCCGGCAGGCTGGAGACGTCCCGCACGCCAGCGGAGACGGTGTAGCCGACCTCCAGCAGCCGCTCGAGGATGGCGCGCCCGATGCCGCGGGATGCGCCGGAGATCATCGCGACCCGGCCGCTGGGATCAAGCATGGCGGGGATCAAGCATGGGCCTTCTCCATGACATGGCAACGGACAGAGTGGTCCGGTGCGATGGGCGCCAGGTGCTGCGGCTCGTCGCAGCCCTCCTGGCGCAGCGGGCAGCGGGCGGCGAAGCGGCAGCCGCGGGGCATCGCGTCCAGCGGCGGCACGCGTCCCGGGATGGCCGCCAGCTCCTGATCGGCCCGGTCCAGGCGCGGGATCGCGGCGAAGAGCGCGCGGGTATAGGGATGCGCGGGGTCGGCGAAGACGGCGCCGACCGGCGCCTCCTCCACCACCTGGCCCGCGTACATCACGGCCACCCGGTCCGCGATCTGCGCCACCACGCCCATGTTGTGGGTGATGAAGACCACCGCCATGCCGTGACGGCGCTTCAGGTCGTCGAGCAGGCCGAGCACCTGCGCCTGGATCGTCACGTCCAGCGCCGTGGTCGGCTCGTCCGCCAGCAGCACGGCCGGATCGCAGGCCAGCGCCACCGCGATCATCACCCGCTGCCTCATGCCGCCGGAGAACTGGTGCGGATACTCGCGCAGGCGCTGCGCGGCGGAGGGGATCTTCACCTCCTCGAACAACATCCGCGCCCGGTCCAGCGCCGCCTTCCGCGACAGGCCGCGATGGATGCGCAGCACCTCCGCCACCTGGTCGCCCACGGTCATCACGGGGTTCAGGGACGTCATCGGCTCCTGGAACACCATGCCGATGCGGTCGCCGCGGAGCTTCTCCTTCTCGCGCTCCGGCAGGGCGGCGATGTCCGTGCCGTCCAGGCGGATGGCGCCGCCCGCCACGCGCCCGCCCGGCGCCTGGACGAGGCCCATGATGGACAGCGCCGTCACGCTCTTGCCGCAGCCGCTCTCCCCCACCACGGCCAAGGTCTCGTTGCGCGCCACGCGTAGGGAAACGTTGTCCACGGCCGGGTACCAGGCGCCGTTGATGCGGAACTCCGTTCGAAGCCCCTCCACCTCCAGGGCGGCGCGTTCCATCACCTCGCTCATGCGGCCCCACTCATGCTGCGACGGCTTGCGAGAAACGTGCCTGCGTGAAGGGTCCGATCGGCAGGTTGGTGCCGCCCCGCGCCATCAGCTCCGCCACCGCGCGCCCGGCGGCGGGGGCGAGCTGGAAGCCGTGGCCGGAATAGCCGAAGGAGTGGAACAGCCCGGGCAGGGTCGCGCTCTCCCCAATGACCGGAATCTGGTCGGGCGGCATCGCCTCGATCCCGCACCAGCTCCGGACCATCTTCACGCCGCGCATGATCGGGAAGAGTTCCGTCGCGACGACCGCCGCCTTGGCCAGGCTGGCGAAGAGGACGGTGCTCGTCTCCATCGCGATGTCGTTGCGGCCCTGATGGCCGCCGCCGATTACCACCGTGCCCGCGGCGGACTGCTTGAAGGACAGCGCCCGTCCCATGGCGCCGACGGTCGGGGCGCAGAAGGGCTCTACCCGCTCCGTCACGATCATCATGCTCGCCTTCGCCTTGCCCGGAACCTTTTCCCCGACGCTCTCGGCCAGGGCGAAGGCCCAGGCGCCGGCGCAATTGGCGACGCGCTCCGCCTCCATCGGGCCGGCATCCGTGTCCACGCGGACGCCACCGCCGGGCGCGCGGTCCAGGCCCTTCACCGCGATGCCCTCCCGCAGGTCCACGCCGGCCTCTACGCAGGCGCGGCGGAAGGCCATGACTGTGCGCATGGGATCGGCCGCGCCGTCGTCCCGCGTCGCCAGCGCACCCATCGCGTGCGGCGCGACCGCAGGGATCAGGCGCCGCAGCTCATCGCGGTCCACGACCTCCTCATGCGTCCAGCCGAGGGCGCGGACCTCGGCCACACGGGCCTCGGCCTTCTTCAGGTCCGCCTCGTTCTCCGCCACCTTGAACTGACCGTTGGCGACGAAGCCGCAATCGTCGCCGACCAGCCCCTTGATATCCGCCCACATCTCGGCGGAGGCGACAGACAGGCCGATCTCCCGGACATCGCGTCCCATCCGCCGCACGCCGCCGGCGTTGATGCCGCTGGAATGTCGGCCGACATGGCGGCGCTCCAGCAGCGTGACCGACCAGCCCATCCGCGCGAGGTGCAGCGCGGTGGACATGCCGTGCAGCCCCCCGCCGATGACGATGGCCCGGCTCATGACGCGAGCGAGGCGAGTTCGCCGAGGGTCAGCGGCTTCGTCGGGAAACGGGTGCGGAGCGGCTCGACCTCGTCCGGCGGCACGCCGCGCTCCGCCGCGATCACGGCGTGGATGGCGGGGCCGCAGACGCGGCCCTGGCAGGGCCCCATGCCCGCGCGGGTGAAGGCCTTCAGCTGGTTGGTGCCAAGGCAGCCCAGCGCCACCGCGTCCCGCACCTTGCCGGCCGTCACCTCCTCGCAGCGGCAGAGGATTGTCGTGTCCTCGATCTCATAGGCGGAGCGCGGCGGGAAGGCGGCGTCCAGCACGGGACGGACCGCGAGACGGCGCATCAGCTGCAGCCGCGCCGGTTCCGCCAGCGCGTCGCGCCCGGCGGTATCCAGCCTGCCCATAGCGCACGCGGCCTCCAGCGCCGCGAGCCGGCCCGACAGCGCGGCGGCGGCCGCGCCGGCAATGCCGCCACCATCGCCCGCCACCATCACGCCGGGAATCGTCGTGTTGCCCCAGGCGTCCAGCACCGGCTTCCAGCAACGCTGCACCGAATCCCATTCATGGCGACAGCCATGGATGGCCCGGGTGATCTGCGTGTTCGGCACGACGCCGTCATGCAGCAGAAGAAGGTCGGCGGAGCGCTGGACGTTGTCGAAGATCACGAACTCCAGCTTGCCATTGCCCTTTGCCGCGATCTCCTTCGCGCGGATGACCGGCGTGCCGGAACGCCGGACCTCGTTCTGCCAGCGCAGGCCCTTCAGCAACTCGTCCCGCCCCTGCCAGGCGGCGGCCAGATGCGGCGCCAGGCGGCGCGCGATGCCATACGGCGAAAGGTCGATGATCCCCGCTAGATGCCCACCCTTGCGGATCACCTGCACGGCGTAGAGCCACATCAGCGGCCCCTGCCCGGCCATCCAGACCTTGCCTTCGGGCACCAGCCCGGCGGTCTTCATCGCGATCTGCGCGGCGCCGACGCCCATCACCCCCGGCAGCGTCCAGCCGGGGATCGGCACGGGCCGCTCGGTCGCGCCGGCGGCCAGGATGATGCGGCCGGCGATGGCGCTGTGCGCGGCCCCGTTCTCGCTCCAGAAGGCGCGCTCGCCATCCTCCACGGCCCAGAGGGTGGCGCGGTGGCGGATCTGCGCGCCGCTACTGGCGAAGGCGGCGAGCAGCGCCTTGCCCTCGGCATCCTGCTCGTCCAGCGCATCGCGGCGATGCAGGGCGCGATAGACCTGCCCGCCGGGCGACGGCCCCTCATCCAGCAGAAGGACGGACAGGCCCTGTTCCCGCCCCGCCACCGCCGCCGCCATGCCCGCCGGCCCGGCGCCGAGGATCAGCAGGTCCACGCGATCGGTCACGGCGCGGACTCCTCGATCATCTCCAGGCTGCGCGGCCCGCGCTGCGGCGCGGCATGCAGCCCGTCCTTCACCGTCACCATGCAGGCCTGGACGTTCGCCTCGCCCTCCACCTCCACAAGGCAATCGTAGCAGGCCCCCATCAGGCAGAGCGGCCCGCGCGGCGTGCGGGACACGGCGGTGTCGCGGAACTGCGTGATGCCTGCGGCGAGCAAGGCGGCCGCCAGCGGCTCCCCGGCGCGCGCGGGGATCGCGCGGCCATCCCACTCGATGGTGCAGTCGGTCGGCTCAGTTCGCCGGAACATGGAAACGCCTTGGATGGAGGGTGGCGACGTCGTCGGGCAGCCGGCCGTCCAGGATACCCCGGGCCAATGGCCCGGCATGGACGGCGGCCAGCGTCACGGCGGAATGGCAGACGGCGACGAAGGCGCCGGGATGGGTGGGACTCTCGGCATAGGCGGGGAAGCCGTCCGGCGTCATCGGGCGCAGCGCGCCCCAGCTCCGCACGATCCGCGCTCTGGCGATCGGCGGCAGCACGCGGACGGCCCGCGCCGCCATGCGGGCGAGGTCGGTGCTGCGCGTGATCGGGTCGTAGGTGCCGTCATCCTCGTTCGTCACACCGATCTGGATCGTGCCGTCCGTCGTCTGTCGGATCGCGCTGGCGGGCAGAGGCAGGATCGGGGCCAGCCGCTCCGTGACCAAGTTCTGGCCCCGCACCGGCCGCACCGGCACGTCCAGCCCGACCTGAGCCGCGAGCTTCGGCGTGCCGAGGCCGCCGGCGATGACGATCTTCGCCGCGCGCACGCTGCTGCCGTCGGCGCGATGCACCTTGTAGCCGCCCGCGATCGGCTCGATGGTCGTGATGGAGGCGCCGTTCAGCATCGCGCCGCCCGCGAGCAGGAACCCGGCCTTAAAGCCGCGCAGAAGGGTCAGCGGATCGGCATGGCCGTCCGCTGGTTGATAGCTCGCGCCCGTGACCTCCGGGCCCAGCGGGCAGGCGGGCATCAGCTCCTGCAACCCGCGCCGATCCAGCATGACCAGCCCCGGCTGGCCCTGGTTGTGCAGGCGCTGCACCTTTTCCTGGCGGTCCGCGAACTCCGCCTCGCCGAGGCAGAAAGCGAGGCCGCCCTCCGCGCGATAGCCGGAGTCCCGGCCCGCCAGGACGCTGATCCGCTCCGCCAGCGCGGGCCATAGGGACAGGCTGCGCCGGGTCCAGGCGGCATAGGCCGGCATCCCGTCGCCCTTCCCCTGGCTCCAGACAAGGCCGAAATTGCCGCGCGCGGCCCGCAGCGCGACATCGCCCTCATCGATCACGGCCACGCGCGCCCCGCCCTCGGCGCAGCCGAAGGCGATGGCGGAGCCGAGCATTCCCCCGCCGAGCACGGCGATGTCGTAGCGATCCGCGTCAGGGCCCATCGCTGGACAGGATGCGGCGGGACGGGCGAGGCTGCAATCCGCCGCGGTTCCGGAGACCATCATGCGCCGCTTCCTCTCTGCCCTGATGATCGCCGCCGCGCCCTTCGTCGCGCAGGCGCAAACCCTTCGCGTCGGCGTCATCGGGCAGGACGCCGGGACCCTTGATCCGCACCGCGCCTCGGCCAGCCAGGACAAGGGCACGGTGGGCTGGATGTACAACGGCCTCATGCGCTTCCCGCCCGGCTCGGCCGATCCGGCGCGGCTGGAACCCGACCTGGCCGAGCGCTACGAGCGATCCGCCGACGGCCTGACCTACAGCTTCGTCCTGCGCCAGGGCGTCACGTTCCACGACGGCTCGCCGCTGGAGGCGGAGGACGTCGCATTCTCCCTTCGCCGCGCCGCCGACGCCCGCCGCTCCGCCTTCTCCGGCGACCAGGGTGCGATCGAGAGCATCGAGGTGATCTCCCCGCGCGAGCTGCGCGTGCGGCTGCGCACCCTCGTGCCCGGCGCGCTCGGCCTCTTCGCGGACTACCACGGCGGGAACATCGTCTCCCGCCGCGCCGACGAGGGCGGGCAACCACCGGGCACCGGCCCCTTCCGGCTGGAGCGCGTGGGTGGCGGCACCGCGCGGCTCGTCGCCAACGACGCCTACTTCCGCGGCCGCCCGAACCTGCGCGCCATCGACATCCGCTTCATCCTGTCCGATCAGACGCGGGAGCTTGCCTTCACCGCCGGGGAGCTGGACCTGATCGGCGGCCGGCGGGAGCAGCGCTGGGTGGAACGGATGCGCGCCCAGCCGAACACGGTGGTCGACGTCTTCGGCCCCGGCGAGTTCCGCACCGTCCTGATCAACACGCGCTCCGCCCCGCTGGACGACCCGCGCGTGCGCCGCGCGATCCAGCACACCGTGGACGTGCCGGCCATCGTGCGCTTCGTCGGCGCCGACGTCGCGACGATCTGGCCCGGCCCCGTGCCGCCCGGCTACCTCGGCGCCACGGATCAGGTGCCGCGCTTCGCCCCCGACCTGAACCGCGCCCGCGCCCTGCTGACCGAGGCCGGGCACCCCAACGGCATCACGCTGCGCGCCGTCGTCTCTTCCATCTCCGCCCAGCTGCCGATCATGGAGGTGATCCAGGCCCAGCTCCGCCGCGCCAACATCCGGCTGGAGATGAACGTGGTGGAGCACACCACCTATCACCAGCAGATCCGGCAGGACCTGTCGCAGCTCACCTTCTACGGCGCCGCACGCTATCCTGTGGCGGACAGCTATCTCTCCGCCTTCTATCACTCGGACTCCTCACCCGGCCGACCGACGGCGAGCCTCAACTTCGCCCACTGCGCCGCCGCCGATGCCGAGATCACCGGGGCCCGAACCGAAGCGGACGAGGCCCGGCAGATTGCCCTCTGGCGCACCGCCCAGGCGAAGGTGATCGAGGCCGGGTGCAGCATTCCTCTCTTCGACCTGCGCCAGGTCTGGGTCCGCCGTGCCAACCTCGACCTCGGCTACCGGCTGGAGGGCGCGCTGAACCTCGCGCCCCCGATCACGGAAGCGACGCGGCTGCGCTAGCGCCGCCCCTTCCATCCCCGGCCCGGGGAGGGTGTAGGCTGCGCGCCCTCCCGAGGAGTCCCACCATGGACCGCCAGCCCGACGCCCCGCCTGCCGACGAGATGATCTCCCCACCCCTGTTCGAGCGACTGGGACGCCGGGGTTTCGTCGGATCCGTAGGCGCCGGCGCCGGCTACACCCTCGCGGCCGGGCCGGTGATGGCGCAGACCATCGTCACCACGCCGACCGACGGGCTGGTGGCGGGCGACGTGCAGATCCCGGCCGGCGACCGCGCCATCCCCGGCTACCGCGCCCGGCCTGCCAGCGGGCGGGACTGGCCCGTGGTGATCGTGTGCCAGGAGATCTTCGGCCTGCACGAGTACATCAAGGACGTCGCCCGCCGCCTTGCGCGGGAGGGCTACCTGGCCATCGCGCCGGACTACTACGTCCGCCAGGGCGACCCGTCCCGCGCGCCCGACGTGCCGGCCGCCGCGGCGATCGCCATGCAGAAACCGGACGACGAGCTGTTCCGAGACCTGGACGCCACCGCCGCCTGGGCCGTGACCGACGGCGGCAGCGCGGACAGGCTGGGCATCACCGGCTTCTGCCGCGGCGGGCGGAATGTCTGGGCCTATGCTGCCCACAACCCGCGGCTGAAGGCCGGCGTCGCCTGGTACGGCCCCGTCGCCGGCACGCCGAACGCGCTGACGCCGCGCGTTCCGCTGGACATGGTGGCGGATATCAAGTGCCCGATCCTCGGCCTCTACGGACAGGAGGACACGGGCATTCCGGTCGAGGGCCTGCGCCGCATGGAGACGGCGATGCGGGAAGCCGGCAAGCGCTTCACCCTCGTGATCTACCCCGGGGCCCCGCACGGCTTCCACGCGGATTATCGGCCGAGCTACCGCGCCGAGCAGGCCCAGGCGGGGTGGCGGCTGATGCTGGAGTTCTTCCGCGGCAACGGCATGGGCTGACGCCGCAACCCGCGGGCGGATGCATCACCGCGCATCCGCCCGGCGGCCGCTACATCGGCTTGTTGTGGTTCACCATCCAGGGCGTGCCGAAGCGGTCCACGAGCATGCCGAAGCGGTAGGCCCAGAAGGTCTCCTGGATCGGCATCCTCACCGTGGCCCCCTCGGCCAGCGCGGCGAAGATGCGCTCCGCCTCGGCGCTGTCGTCCACCATGATGGAGACGGAGAAGCCGCCCACCGTCTCCTGCATGCCCGGCGGGGCGTCGCAGCCCATGATGCTCTGGCCACCGGCGGTCAGGCAGGCGTGCATGATCTTCCCCTGCCACTCCTCGCCGAATTGGCTGGCCATCGGGCTCTCCCCGAAGCGGAACTTCACGACGGTGCCGCCGAGGACCGAGGCGTAGAAGTCGAAGGCGGCCTCGCAGTCGCCCCTGAAGTTCAGGTAGGTGTTGAACTGCATCGTGCTTCCCCTCCGGGTCCCTCACCCGGCCGGGGCAGCCTGCCACAGGCTTGGGCGGCGCGCTGCCGCGGCGTGCTGCCGAAGCAGAACGGTCATTCCTTCCCAACCAGGAACCGCAGCACCCCCGCCGCCGCCGCACGGCCCGTGGCCAGGCAGGCCTGCAGCAGGTAACCGCCCGTCGGCGCCTCCCAGTCCAGCATCTCGCCGGCCACGAAGACGCCCGGCAGCCGGGTGATCCCGAAATCGTCGCCAACCTCCCCCCAGGCGAGCCCGCCCGCAGAGGAGATGGCGCGGTCGAGCCCCGCGAAGCCGGTGACGGGCAGCGGCAGCGCCTTGATCCGGGCCGCCAGCGCCGCCGCGTCCTCCGGCACCGGCCCGGCCTCCCGCAGCAGCGCGACGGCGACCGGCGGCAGCGAGAGAGTTCGGCGAAGGTGGTTCGACAGGGACTGCCCCCGGCGCGGTGCGGCGAGCCGGGCGGCGCAATCCGGCTCGGTCAGGTCCGGGCGGAGATCGAGGCGCAGGGTCGCGGGCGCCTCTGCCCACAGCGCCGATCGGATCGCCGCGGACAGCGCATAGACCGCACCGCCCTCCAGCCCGCCCCGTGTCACCACCGCCTCGCCCCGCACCCGCGCGTCGCCGACCGCCAGGGCTATGCGCTTCAGCGGCGCCCCGGCGTGGCGGTCGCGCAGGTGACCGGACCAGGGGACCAGCACGCCGGCATTGGACGGGGCGAAGGGCAGCACCCGAAGGCCCCGCGCCGCCAGGATCGGGGCCCAGCCCCCATCCGAGCCGAGCCGCGGCCAGGACGCGCCGCCCAGGGCCAGGATGGCCGCATCGGGATGCGCGCGCTGGCCATCACCGAAGAAGAGCGCGCCTGCCTCGTCCCAGCCAGTCCAGGTCGCGCGGGTCTCCAGCCGGACACCGGTCGCGTCGAGGCGGCGCAGCCAAGCGCGCAGCAGCGGCGCGGCCTTCATCGCGGCGGGAAAGACGCGGCCCGAGGAGCCGACGAAGGTCTCCTGACCCAGCCCGTGGCACCAATCGCGCAGCGCATTCGGCGGGAAGGCGCGGATCGCCGGCTCCAGCCGCCCGCGCGCGGGGCCGTAGCGGTCCAGGAACCGCTCCAGCGGCTCCGAATGGGTGAGGTTCAGCCCACCCCGCCCGGCGATGAGGAACTTGCGGGCCGGCGAGGGCATCCGGTCGTAGATCGTGGCCGCGATGCCCACCGCGCCCAGCACCTCCGCGGCCGCCAGCCCGGCGGGGCCGGCGCCGAGGATGGCGACCGTCCGGCGCGTCGAGGTCACGCCGGCCAGGAAGGGATCAGCCCTCGCGCTCCACCAGCAGCTTCTTGATCTGGCCGATCGCGGCCGCCGGGTTCAGACCCTTCGGGCAGGTGCGGGCGCAATTCATGATGGTGTGGCAGCGGTAGAGGCGGAACGGGTCCTGCAGGTTGTCCAGCCGCTCCCCCGTGTATTCATCCCGGGAGTCCGCGATCCAGCGATAGGCCTGCAGCAGCACCGCCGGCCCGAGGTAGCGGTCGCCGTTCCACCAGTAGGAGGGGCAGGAGGTCGTGCAGCAGAAGCACAGGATGCACTCCCACAGCCCATCGAGCTTCGAGCGCTCCTCCTTCGACTGAAGGCGCTCGCCATCCGGCGGTGGCGGGGTGTCGGACTTCAGCCAGGGCTCGATCTCGCGAAGCTGGGCGTAGACCTGGGACAGGTCGGGCACCAGGTCCTTCACCACGGGCATGTGCGGCAGCGGGTTGATCCGCACCTCGCCCGCCACGTCCTCGATCGGCTTGAGGCAGGCGAGCGTGTTCAGCCCGTCGATGTTCATCGAGCAGGAGCCGCAGATGCCCTCGCGGCAGGAGCGCCGGAAGGTGAGCGACGTGTCCACCTCGTTCTTGATCTTGATCAGCGCGTCCAGAACCATCGGCCCGCACTTGTCGAGATCGATCTCGTAGGTGTCCATCCGCGGGTTCTCCCCCGTGTCGGGGTCCCAGCGGTAGATCTTGAAGGCGCGGACATTCGTCGCGCCGGCTTCGGCCTTGAAGGTCTGGCCGGTGCTGATGCGGCTGTTCGCCGGCAGCGTGAAGGTTGCCATGGGTTCGGGCGGTCCTAGTAAACGCGCGCCTTGGGCGGGAAGACCTGCACCTCGTTCGTGAGGGTCCGCATCTTCACGTCCCGGTAGTCGAGCCGCGTGCGGTACTGGTCATCCACCCAGGCCAGCGTGTGCTTCATCCAGTTCTGGTCGTCGCGCTCGGGGAAGTCCTCATGCGCGTGGGCGCCGCGGGACTCGTGCCGGGCCTCGGCGCCGACCACGGTGGTCAGCGCGTTGCCGATCAGATTGTCCAGCTCCATCGCCTCCATCAGGTCGCTGTTCCAGATCAGCGAGCGGTCGGCGATGCGGATGTCGGCGTAGCCGGCCGCCACCTTCTCCATCTTCTCCACCCCCTCCTTCAGCAGATCGGAGGTGCGGAAGACGGCGGCGTGGTTCTGCATCGTGCGCTGCATGTTCACGCGCAGTTCGGCGACGGAGGTACCGCCCTTGGCGTGCCGAACGCGATCTAGCCGGGCCAGCGCCTTGTCGCCGGCATCGCTCGGCAGCGGGGCCTGGGACGCGCCGGGGCGGATCGTCTCCTTCGCCCGATGCGCCGCGGCGCGCCCGAAGACGACGAGGTCGAGCAGCGAGTTCGTGCCGAGCCGGTTGGCCCCGTGGACGGAGACGCAGGCCGCCTCGCCCACCGCCATCAGGCCGGGCACCGTCGCATCCTGGTCGGTCGCGGTCGGGCGCAGCACCTCGCAGTGGATGTTCGTGGGGATGCCGCCCATGTTGTAGTGGACGGTCGGGAGCATCGGGATCGGCTCCTTCGTCACGTCCACGCCGGCGAAGATCTTCGCCGTCTCGGAGATGCCGGGCAGCCGCTCGTGCAGCAGCTCGGCGCCGAGGTGCTCCAGGTGCAGATGGATGTGATCCTTGTGCGGGCCGACGCCGCGGCCCTCGCGGATCTCCATCGACATGGCGCGCGACACGACGTCGCGGGACGCCAGGTCCTTCGCCGTCGGCGCGTAGCGCTCCATGAAGCGCTCGCCCTCGGAGTTCGTCAGGTAGCCACCCTCGCCGCGCGCGCCTTCGGTCACAAGGCAGCCGGAGCCGTAGATGCCGGTCGGGTGGAACTGGACGAACTCGTTGTCCTGCAGCGGCAAGCCGGCGCGCAGCACCATCCCGCCGCCGTCGCCGGTGCAGGTGTGGGCGGAGGTGCAGGAGAAATAGGCACGACCGTAGCCACCCGTCGCCATGACCGTCGTCTGGGCGCGGAAGCGGTGGATGGAGCCGTCCTCCAGGCACCAGGCGAGCACGCCGCGGCAGGCGCCTTCCTCGTCCATGATCAGGTCGAGGGCGAAGTACTCCACGAAGAACTCGCAATTATGTTTCAGCGACTGCTGGTACAGCGTGTGCAGGATCGCGTGGCCCGTGCGGTCCGCGGCGGCGCAGGCGCGCATGGCGGGCGTCTTGCCGTAGTTCTGCATGTGGCCGCCGAAGGGCCGCTGGTAGATCTTGCCGTCTTCGGTGCGGGAGAACGGGACGCCGTAGTGCTCCAGCTCGATGATCGCCGGGATCGCCTCGCGGCACATGTACTCGATGGCGTCCTGGTCGCCGAGCCAGTCCGACCCCTTCACGGTGTCGTACATGTGCCAGCGCCAGTCATCCTCGCCCATGTTGCCGAGCGCGGCGCCGACGCCGCCCTGGGCGGCGACGGTGTGGGAGCGGGTGGGGAAGACCTTCGTGATGCAGGCCGTCTTCAGGCCGGCGGCGCCCATGCCGAAGGTGGCGCGCAACCCCGCGCCGCCGGCGCCGACCACCACCACGTCATAGGTGTGGTCCACGATGCGATAGGAACCGCCGTTCAGGCCGGGGCGCGGGGGCGGGCTCATGGCGTTCATGGGGTTCTGTTCCTCTGCGCGGCGCTCAGGCCGCGAACCGCGCCACGGCCAGGCGCAGGACGGAGATGATGCTGAGCAGGCCGAGCAGGGCGCAGAGGCCCTTGATGGCCAGGGAGGCGAGCAGCGCGGCGCTCTCGGGACGGATATAGTCCTCGATGATCACCTGGAAACCGCTGGCGGTGTGCTGGAAGCCGATCGCGATCCAGAGGATCAGCAGCGTGGCGTTGAAGGGATGGCCGATCCAGGCCGCGACCACCGGCCAGGGGTCTCCGGCATGCCCGGCCACCCCGAAGGCGAGCCAGATCGTCAGCGGCAGCAGCGCCATGGAGGTGACGCGCTGCATCCACCAGTGATGCGTCCCGCCCTTGGCCGACCCCAGGCCGCGCACGCGGCCCAGCGGGGTCTGCAGGTTCATGGGCTCCAGGTGCTCGCTCATGCGGCGCGGCTCCTCAGCTGGCCCAGGCGATGATGGCGACGATCCAGGTCAGCGCGGTCATCACGCCGGTCGCGATCACCGTCATCCAGCCGGTGCGGTAGGTGGTCGGGATGTCGTAGCCGTAGCCGGCATCCCAGATCAGGTGCCGGACGCCGGCGATGGTGTGATACCAGGCCACGGCGGTCAGCCCGAACAGGATCAGGACCCCGAGGAAGGACCCCATGAACCACTGCACATGGGCGTAGGCGGCCGGGCCGGCAGCGGCGGCGACGAGCCACCACACGACGAAGAGCAGCCCCACGCCCCAGGCCGCGCCGGTGGCGCGGTTCAGGATGGAGAGCAGCGAGGTCATCTGCAGCATGTCGTAGACCTGCAGATGCGGGGAGAGCGGGCGGCGAACGATGGTGCCGTCGGAACGGCGGCCGACGAAGGTGGCCTCGCGCCGGTCGTGTGTCTGGGCCATGCGGCGTCCTGCGAGATACGCGCGATCTGCCGCGGTGCGGCAAAGGGGCTGCCGCTTTTATGGTCGGCTTCCGCGCAGCGTCAATGCGTTGCGCCGCGCGAAGGGCCCTTCCGCGTCAACCTGAGAACCAGTTGCATTTCCGATGGACGGCCTCCCAACCCATCGCGTCGAGCCCCGCCTCAGCGGCGGCGGGCGGAAGGGGCCTGATGGGCTCGGTCGGGCGGCTGGCGACCGAGACCTGCCGGTCCGCCGTGCCGTCCGTCGGCAGCTCGAGGTAGCAGAACTGGTTCGCCGGCCCACGGTCGCCGCTGCTCGCGAATCGCCAGCCCGTGACCACGCTCATGCCCGGCTCGTGCGCCACGCGGTGGAACAGGACGTAGTTGGTGACGACCGGAGCGCCACCTTCCGCCGGATTCGGGGTCGGCGGCTGGGTCATCCAGGCCGCGAAGGGATTCGCCCGGCCGCCGTCCGGCGCAGGCTGCCACGTCAGGGCCGACAGTGCGGAGAGCAGGCCGAAGAGCAGCAGCACCGCGGCGGCCACCCGGATCGCACGGGCCAGCAGCCGTCGCCAGAGGGGCCTCGGAGGCGGCCGGTCCAGCCCCAGGCGCTGCCGGATCGCCGCATTGTAGAGGGACCAGTCCTCATCCAGGTCCCGCCGCCCCGGGATCACGCCGGGGCGCCCGCATTCTCCCGCCGGATCCGGGCCACCTCCGCCTCGGTCGCGTCGAGCGGGAGATAGACGATCTTCAGCCGGTCCACCGGGACCTCCCGCACCACCTCCCGCACCCGGCGGTGGGCGCGTCGGCGGCGGGAGAGGATCCAGGCCCGCAGGGCGTTGCGCAGCACCGGCCGCCGCGGGCGGGGCGGCACCGGCGCCCCCGGCGCGGCCCGGGCGGCATCCGCCGGGGCCACCCGGCGCGGCTGCTGGGCGGCATAGTGCAGCACGGCCACCACCGTGCCGATCAGCGCCACGATGGCCGAGAGCGAGACAACGAAAAGCTTTTTCACCCTCTCCACCTGCGAGGACTCATCCCCGCCGAGCAGGACATGGGAGAGGCGGTGCACCTGCGAGCGGGACACGAGCTCCGCCCGGGCCCGGTCCAGCACCGCCCGGTCCTCGTTGATCGTGACGAGGCTCGCGCGCGCCTCCTCGGACTGGGAACGCAGGCCGTCCAGCCGCCCCTGCGCCTCGCGCAGCCGGGCCTCGCGCCCCTCGATCTCCGCGTCGCGGCGGGCGCGGGCGCTGCCGGCATCGGCGCGCGCCTCCTCCTGCCGGCGGCGGAACTCCTCCCGCAGCGCCGCGTCCTGGGTGGCCAGGGCCGCGGCCTGGGTGGCGTAGCGCGTCTCGATCACCCGCAGGCCGCAGATCGGCAGCTGCCCGTCCACCCGGCGGTTGCAGCGCGCGCGCTCGGCCGCCAGTTCGGCGTCCCGGCGCGCGTCCAGCGACCGCCGGTCGGCCGCCAGACGATCCCGGTCCGCGGCGATGCCGGCGGTGCTGCCCTCCTGCCGCGCGTCCTCCACATCGTCGCGGGCCTGGGCGCGGGCGGCGGCGATCTCCGCGCGATAGGCGGCCATCCCCTGCGCCATCTCCGCCTGCTGCGCCGCCAGGCCGTCCAGCCGCGTGCGGACAGCGTCCCGCTGCACCGCGTTGTTCAGCAGCCGCTGCTCCGCCTGCTGGATCAGGGTGAGGCGCTCGTTGAAGCCGCGCTCGAAGCCGAAGACGAAGTTCTCGAAGGTGGCGGTGGTCACGGCCACCAGGGCCACCACCGCCAGGACCTTCCAGCCCCAGTGATGGACCCGGAAGTAGAGCGCGACGAGCGGGATCTTCGTCAGCTCGATCGCCGCCAGCGCCAGGAAGGGCATGGTGGCGATGACCAGGGCCAGGGGCCCGCTGCCGCTGCCCTCGAACCCCGCATAAACCGCCAGCACGAGGCCCATGCCGACGGCCAGGACCTCGAGCGTCCAGGCGAAGACGAGCGCCTTGCTCCGGGCCGGCGCATCCCGGCGCGCGAAGCCTTCGGCCCGCTCGAAACGCGACGTCAGTGCCCCTGCCGACATTCCTGCCCCTCGGACTCCCTTTCGCGCGGCGCGCCACCGCGCGGAACGGACCCGGGCACGGCCACATCGGGCGAAGCTAGTCGCTCGCCCCGGGAACGAACACCGAAAACTGGGTGACGGAGCGTGACAGAGGCCGGAACCGCATCACCCCGCCGGGCATGAGACCCCGGCGTGGACCCGCCTCACGGCGCGAGCGCGCCGCGCCGGACCAGCTCCTCCGCGATCTGCACGGCGTTGAGCGCCCCGCCCTTGCGGAGGTTGTCCGCCGCGCACCAGAGGGCCAGCCCGTTCGGCACGGTGGGGTCCCGGCGCAGGCGGGAGACGAAGACCGGATCCTCCCCGGCGGTCTCGATCGGCGTGATGTAGCCACCATCGTCGCGGCGATCGAGCAGCGTCAGGCCCGGCGCCTCCCGCAGCGCCTCACGCGCCTCGGCCTCCTCGATCGGACGGGCGAAGGCGGCGTGGATGGCCACCGCCTGGCCGATGAAGACCGGCACCCGCACGCAGGTCGCGATGGTCGGGGCGCCCAGAAGCTCCTCCAGCTCCTCCGTCAGCGCCGCCTCCTCCTCGGTCGTGCCGTCCTCGTTGAAGGCGCCGACCTGGGGGAAGAGGTTGAAGGCGATGGGCTTCGGGAACTCCTCGGGCGGTGGGGATTCGTTGACGTAGACGGCGCGGGTCTGGGCGAAGAGCTCGTCCATCGCCGCCCGCCCCACGGAGGAGACGGGCTGGTAGGTCACCGCCACGATCCGGGTCAGCCCCGCCAGGTCGTGCAGCGGCTTCAGCGCCATGGCGACGAGGATGGCTCCCGGTCCCGGGCTGGCGAGGATGCGGTCCTCCAGCGCGGCGCCAATCGCGCCGGGATTCACCTCCGGGACGATCGGCGTGGCGGGGGCGGAGCCGGTCGTGTCCACCACCAGCGCGCCCGCCGCCGCGGCGCGGCCGGCCAGGGAGGCGGCCGCGGGCGTGCCGGAGGCGATGAAGAGAAGGTCCGTCCCACCGAGTTCGTGGCGGTCGAGGGACTCCACCCGCAGGTTCTGCTCCCCGTAGGAGAGGCTGCCGCCGACCGCGCGGCCGGAGCCGAGCGCCACCACCCGCTCCGCGGGAAAGGCCCGCTCGGCGAGCGTCTTGACGATCTCCCGCCCGATGGTGCCGGCGGCGCCCGCCACCGCGACCCGAATGCCCATTCTCATCCTTTCCGCCCGGCCTGAAGGCGGGCGCCGGCAGATAGGGGCCGGGTCGCCGGGGCACAAGGCGCCTTGCGTCCGAACGGGATGGTGGTCAGATCGGCGGCGTGCTGCACCTCATCAAGCTCTCGGTCGGCCCGAAGGACGTGGAGGAGTTGGCGCGCTTCCAGGCGCGGCGCCTGAAGGACCACGGCCGCCTCTGGCACGACACCCGGATGATGCCGAAGCGCGCGGCGGAAATCCTGGAGGGAGGCTCGATCTACTGGATCGTCGCCGGGGTGCTGCAGGTGCGGCAGCGCATCATGGCCATCGAGCCGGTGAAGCGCCCCGACGGCACGGCCGCCACCCACCTGATCCTGGAACCGCCCCTGGTCGCCGTGCAGGCCCGGCCGATGAAGCCCTTCCAGGGCTGGCGATACCTCGCGGCCGATTCCGCCCCGCCCGACCTGGGTGCGGGCGTGGCGAAGGCGGTGGGCCTGGACAAGCTTCCACCGAAGCTGCGGCGGGAGTTGATGGCGCTGGGGCTGGTCTGATCCGCCCCCGGCGACGGGGACGAGCGACAGCGGTCCTTCTCCCTCCCGAAGCCGTCCGGGAAGTGGATCAGGCCACTACTTCGGGTTGGCCGCCGGGCCCGTGCGCGGCGCGTTCGGCGCCGGATTGCCCGGCGCCGCGGCCGGTCCCGTGGCGCCCCGCCGGCCCTCCTGGCCCGGCCGGGCCACCGTGACCGGTTGCCCGCTGCCGGTGAAGGTCATGGCCGTCACCATGCCGTTTCCATCCGTCGCGCGGCAGGTGGCGCGGTGCCAGGTCTGGCCATCGGTAGACACGCTGATCTCGCAGCTTCCCGTGACCGTCTTCGCGGCCGTCTGGCCGTTGATCGAGGTGTGCATCCGCGTGAGGTCGAGGATGTACTGCTCCGGCCGCGGCTGACGGTCGCTGTCGGCCTGGAAGCCGATCGTGACGCCCTGCCCGGACTGGACCGAGACCAGCACGCTGCCATTCGTGTGGTGGACGTAGACGAGGCCGCTCGTGCAGGGCCGGGACTGGCCGTCCACCGTCATCTCGCACCGGCCGGGCGCGCCGATCACCAGCCTTGGCATCACCGCCCCGGCACCCGGCTGGGCCGGGGCCCGGGGCTGGGCCTCCGCGGCGGAGGCGAGGGCGAGACCGGCGAGGGCAATGAAGGGGGCAAAGCGCATCCTGTTCTCCTGGCTGGTCACGGACGCGGGTCCAGTGACGCCCGGCAGAACGTCCCGTTCCCTCGCCGGCTCCGCCCAGGCTCCGCACAGCTCCGCGAGATCGGGCCAATTCAAGGCTTTCACCTCATCCCCCGCCTGTCGGGGCGGGGCCGCGCCCCCACCTGCTACCGCGGGCTGAAACGGGAGGCATGGCAGCGCCGCATGATCGACGAGGTGGTGGACACCCTCCGGTGCCTGAGCGACTGCGGCTCCTGCGGGCGCTCGACGCGCTGGTACGGAAGGACCCGGCCGGTCCGGATCCTTCTCATCACCCACCGGATCCTGCGGCGGCTCTGCATCCTGCTCGGCCTCGCGGGCCTCGTCCTGCTGGCCTCGAAGGAGGCGCCCTGGCCGGGCGCCGTGATGATCGGGATCGCGGTGGCGATTCCGGTCATCACCGTCCTGATCGAGTTCCACCTGATCGGCCGCGGTCTGATGACCACCGGCCCGGTCACCTGGCCGCCGCGCGACGGCACCTCCCGCGCGGTGCCGGGCGTGGAGCGCGCTAGCGCGGCACCCCCGCCGCCGCGATCCGATCCAGCGCCTCCTCGATCTCCGCCTCCCCCGCCGTGACGCTCATCCGCAGATGGCCGGCCCCGGCCTCCCCGAAGGCGGAACCGGGGATGGTGGCGACGTCCAGTTCCTCCAGCCAGCGGGCGGCGACCATCCGGTCATCGGTCCCGATGTGCGGGAACAGGTAGAAGCTCGCATCCGGCGCCGTGCAGGCAATGCCGGGAATGGCGTTCAGCCGCTGCGCGACCCGGAGCTGCTTCCGCCGGAAGGTCTCGCGATAGCCCGGCACCAGCTCGTCATAGAGGGACAGCGCCACGGCGCCCGCCGCCTGGATGAAGCCGGGCAGGCAGTAGACGGAGTGCTGCATGAAGCGGATCACCGTCTTCGCCAGCCCCGGCGGCATGGCGAGGTAGCCGAGCCGCCACCCCGTCATGCCGAAGGTCTTGGAGAAGCTGTCCACCACGAAGGTCCGCGCCCGCCCCTCCGGCGTGCCGTGCGGCATCGGAAAGGCCGGCGCGTGGACGAGGTCCGAATAGACCTGGTCGAAGACGATCCAGAGGTCGTGCCGCTCCGCGATCTCGGTCACCGCGTCCATGTCCGCCTGCGACAGGGTGCGCCCCGTCGGGTTCACCGGCGAGTTCAGCACGATCGCCACCGTGCGCGGCGTGACGAGCGACGCGAGCCGCTCCGGGTCGATCCGGTCGAGCATGGGCAGCGCCACCGGCACCCCGCCGCAGAGGCGGACGCAGGGCTCGTAGCTCACCCAGCCCGGGGCGGGGATGATCACCTCGTCCCCGGCCTGCACCGTCGCCATCAACGCCGTCAGGAGGGCGAACTTGCCGCCGGGGGTCACCAACACGTCGCCGGCCTCCCGCGCGATCCCGGTGCGGCCCGTCTCGCGCGCCGCGATCGCCTCCCGCAGCGCCGGCGTGCCGGGGGCGGGGGCGTAGCGCGTGTCGCCGGCGAGCATGCCGCGATGCGCCGCCTCGATGATGCGGGGATCCGTCGGGATGCCGGGATCGCCGCTGTTCAGCGCCAGGATGCGGCGGCCGGCGGCGCGCGCGGCGCGCACCTTCTCCGTCATCTCGACAGTGGCCGAGGGGCGGAGCTGCGCGACGCGCTCCGCAAGGTTACGGGCCATGGTCAGCGCCCCTCTCTAGAGCCGCAGGTTCGCGCGGGCGACGACGTCGCGGTACTTCGCCAACTCGTTCGCCAGGAAGGCGGCGGTGGTGGCGGGCGTGCTGTCCGACACCGCGTCGATGCCGGCGACCGACAGCCGCTCGATCACCGTCGGCTCCTTCAGGGACTCGTTCGCGGCGGCGTTCAGGCGCGACACCACCTCCCCCGGCATCCCGCGCGGGCCGCAGAGGGCATTCCAGGTGGAGGTCTCGAAGCCCGGCAGGCCCGATTCGTCCATCGTCGGCACATCGGGGAAGAGCGGATGGCGCGCCTTGGTCGAGACGGCGAGCGCCCGGAACTGCCGGTCCTGCAGCGCCGAGGTGAAGGAGCCCATGGACTCCCAGGCATATTCCAGCTCGTTCTTCACCAGCGCCTCCACCAGCGCGGAGCCGCCGCGATAGGGCACCTGCTCCGTCTGCAGCCCGCCGGCCATGACGTTCATCAGCTCCCCGGTCAGGTGGCCGATGCCGCCCGCGCCGGAATTGCCCCAGGACGCCCCGCCCGGCCGTGCGCGCAGCGACTCGATCAGCCCCCGCACATCCCGGTGCGGGGAGGCGTTCGGCACGGCCAGGATCAGCGGCGACTGGCCGAGGATCGCGATCGCCGTGAAGTCCGCCGCCGCGTCATAGGGGGTGGTGGCGGGCTGCGTCGCCGGCACGGTCGCGTGGGTGGAGGGGGTGGCGAGAAGCAGGCTATGCCCGTCCGGTGGCTGGCGGCGGACATACTCGCTGCCGATCGCCCCGCCGGCGCCGCCGCGGTTCTCCACCACGATGCGCGCCTGGGCGCCGAGCCGCGGCGCCATCCGGTCCGCCAGCAGCCGCGCCAGGAGATCCGCGGAGCCACCAGCCAGGAACGGCACGGTCCAGGAGATGGGACGGCTCGGCCAGGCGGCCCCCTGCGCGAGGGCGCGTGCACAGGGCATGGCGGCCAGCGTGGCCAAGAGGGGTCGGCGAGGGATCAAGAGGCGACTCCGGCGCGGCGGAAAGGGGCCGTCGGGGTTGCCGTGGGTGCGGCCTGACCCGCGAGGGCGCATGGGCCGGGTCAGTCTGGCGTTGGATGCCGGGGGTGGGAAGCCCGGGCGGCCTCTTGCTCGACCCGGGGCTTGTCCCTCAACGACCCGCCGGAGAGGGGATTTTCGGCGGGGTGGCCGCGCGAGGGGTGCGCGGCCCAGGACCGGGCTTGGCCCGGTGAAGGGGACTTCGGCCGGGCGAAGCCCGGCGAGGTCTCAGTAGCCCGGCGGCTGCTGCGCGGCGCCGAAATGCGCGCTGGCCAGGGCGGCACCGGCGAGGGCGGCGATCTCCCGCAGGGCGGAGAGGGAGAGCGGTACCTGGGTCAGCCCACCATCGGCGGCGCGCAGGTGCAGGGACACGCCGCCCGGCCCCTCGAGCAGGGCGGCGGTGTGGATCGGGGCGATCGTGCGGGAGGAGGTGGCGAGCTGCATTTTGCGGGGGCCTTTTGTCTGTACCGGCTGATGTCCGGTGAGATCATCTTTCGGGGAGTTCGATGAACAGCCGGTAAAAAAGACCACACTTTTTTGTGTAAACCAGACCTTACCCGGCCCCCTTCACAAGTCTTGACGCCCCGAGTTCATGATCATCAACCCGTTAATACCTCAGCAGACCACGCGAGTTCTTGACCGACCCGGCGAGAGACCGGGCGCCGCTACTTCTGCGCCTCCAGCAGCGCCATCAGCCCCTCCAGGATGCGGGCCGGGGATGGCGGACAGCCGGGGATGACAAGGTCCAATGGCAGCACCGCCCCCGCCCCATCCTCCACCGCGTAGGACCCGCGGAACGCGCCGCCATCGGCCGCGCAATCCCCCACCGCCACCACCCAGCGCGGCTCCGGCATCGCCGCCAGCGTGCGCTGCGCCGCCTCCGCCATGTTCGCGGTCATCGGCCCCGTGACGATCAGCACATCTGCATGCCGCGGCGAGGCCACCACGCGGATCCCGAACCGCTCGATGTCGTAGAGCACGCCGTTCAGCGCGTGCAGCTCCAGCTCGCACCCGTTGCAGGACCCCGCATCCAGTGCCCGGACCGCCAGGCTGCGCCCGAGGCGCGCGCGCGACGCCGCCTCCAGCCGCGCGCCCAACGCCGCGACCGTGTCCGCCGGCACCGTCGGCGCCGGCTCAGTCAGCGGGCGGGAGACGAGCGACCGGGCGAGGCGCGACCAGAGCATCAATCCTCCTTCGGCTCGGCGAAGGTCAGGCGGTTGCCGAAGGGATCGGTCACCGTCACCGTCAACGCCCCCCAGGGCGCTTCCTCGATCCCAGGCTTCGCGTAGCGGTAGTCCTTCCCGCGCAGCTCCGCGTGCAGCGCGTGGACGCCCCGCATGTACAGGAGCAGACCCGTCCCCGGCGTGCCGTCCCCGTGATGCTCCGACAGGTGCAGGGCGACACCGCTGCGCGAGACCTGCGCGTAGAGCGGGAAGTTCTCGCCGAAGCGGTGCTCCCAGTCCCAGCTGAAGCCGAGGAAGCCCGCGTAAAACTCGCGCGCCTTCGCCTCATCGAAAATGCGGAGGATCGGGACGACACGACGCAGAACCGGAGGCTCCGCCTCCGGACCTCCGCCGGGGACTTTTGGTCCCCGGACCCCTGGGGAGGCTGCCGCGAGATCCGGCGAAGCGGAACGCCTCTCCGTCACAGGTCCACCCCGCTGTAGCTGGCGTTGATCGACTTGTTCACCAGCGGAAAGTCGCCGACGATGTTGCCGATCATCGCGGCCTCCAGCAGCGGCCAATGCGCCCACGACGCGTCGCGCGGGAACACCGCGCGGATGAGGCCGCCATCGTCCAGCGCCATCCAGTGCAGCGCCTCCCCGCGGAAGCCCTCCACCAGGCCCAGCCCCTCCCCCTCCTGCGGGCGCAGCGGCACGGACAGGGGACCGTCAGGCAGCGTGGCCAGGAGGCCGTCCAGCAGGCGCAGGCTCTCCCGCAGTTCGTCCAGGCGGATGCGCAGCCGCGCATCCACGTCGCCCTCCGCCCGCAGCGTCACCGCCACATCCTCATAGGGCGCGTAACCCGGTGCGTCCCGCGCGTCGAAGGGCCGGCCGGACGCCCGTCCCACCACCCCGCCGGCCGCGAAGCGCGTCGCCAGCGCCTCCGGGATCGTGCCCGTCCCGATCGTCCGGTCGCCAAGGCTCGCGTGATCCTCGTACAACGCCGCGAGTTCCGGCAGCGCCGCGGCGATGGTGCCCAAGGCCGCGGTCAGCGCCCGGATGCCGCCCGGCGCCAGGTCCTGCGCCACGCCGCCGGGCAGGATGCGGTCCATCATCAACCGGTGTCCGAAAGCCGCGTCGCAGGCGCGCAACAGCCCCTCCCGCAGCATCCCCGTCCGAGCATGGGCCGCGGCGAAGGCGGCGTCGTTCAGCACGGCGCCCCAGTCGCCCAGGTGGTTGGCCACCCGCTCGCACTCCGCCATCACGGCGCGCAGCGCGAGCGCGCGCGGCGGCGGCTCCGCCCCGGTCGCGGCCTCGGCCGCCATCGCGAAGGCCCAGGAATGCGCCACGGTGGAATCGCCGGAGATCCGCGCGGCGTAGCGGGCGGCGGCGCGCGGCGACTTGCCGAGCATCAGCCCGATCGTCCCCTTGTGCGCGTAGCCCAGCCGCGTCTCCAGCCGCACGATCGTCTCGCCGCGCACGTGGAAGCGGAAATGGCCGGGCTCGATGATCCCGGCATGCACGGGGCCGACGGGGATCTGATGCACCCCCTCCCCCTCCGCGGGCAGGAAGGCCGGCTGCGGCGGCGCGACGGAGCGACGGACCGGGCGGCCGGAGAGCGGCATCTCGAAATGCCAGCAGCCATGGTCCAGCCAGGGCCGCAGGTCCACCCCGCCCACGGCCTCGATCGCCCAGAGGTCGCGCACCGCCCGCTCATACCAGGCGGCACCCGGCCGCACGGGGGAGAGCGCGGCGTAGCGCCCCTCCCGCAGCGGCGCCGAGGCGAGCAGCAACGACCGATGATCCGGCATCAGGAAGGCGGCGTGAACGAAGCCCGGCTCGGCCCAGAGCCCCATCAGTTCCAGTTCCGGCTCCGCCGCCAGCGCGGCGGGCAGCAGGGACCAAGATTCGGCCGTCAGCAGGTAGCGCTGATGGGATCGGCCCAGCGGGTGCGGCCGCCCGTTGCGGATGATCGCGGTGGCAGGACCGTGGTTCGCCGGGGCGCTCATGGCCGCAGCACCGCCGCGGCATCGGCCAGCATCCCGTTCCCCAGCCCCAGCCCGATCGCCAACGCGAGCAGCAGGTGCAGCCAGAGCGGCCCGAGCACGCCGGAGGGCCCGATCACCGGCACGCCGGGCGGTGCCGGCGCATCCGGCGTGGCCGGCCCGAGGCAGAGCGCCCCGATCGCCCCCACCAGCGCCGCCGCGGCGACCACCAGCCCGATGGCCAGCGGCACCAGCAGCCACGGCGCGGCCCCCGCGGCCGCCAGGGCCATGCCGATCTCCGTCGCGAAGAAGGGAAAGGGCGGCAATCCCGCGAGCCCTGCGAGGGCCAGCGCCAGGCCCCAGCCCAGGACGGGATGGCTCCCCGCCAGCCCGCCGATCCGCGCCACCTCCTGCCCCCCCTTCAGGATGCTCGCCGCCCCCACCGCGAAGAAGGCCGCGCCCTTGATCAGGGAGTGCCCGGCCATGTGCAGCACCCCCGCGACGGGCGCCCCCAGGCCGAAGGCCAGAGCTGCCAGCCCCATGTGCTCGATGCTGCTCCAGCCCAGCAGCCGCCGCGCGTCGCGCCGCCGCCATAGGGAGAAGGCCGCGATCAGCAGGGACAGCAGCCCCAACGCCACGAGGAAGGGCCCCGGCGACACCGCCGCCGCGTTGCGCCCTACCACATTGGCCACGCGCAGCACCGCGTGCAGCGCCACGTTCAGCAGCAGCCCGGACAGCACGGCGGAGATGGCGGTCGGCCCCTCCGCATGCGCATCCGGCAGCCAGGAATGCAGCGGCGCCAGCCCGGCCTTCGTCCCGTAGCCCACGAGCAGCAGCACGAA
Source organism: Muricoccus radiodurans (assembly GCF_050154705.1). Lineage (GTDB taxonomy): Bacteria > Pseudomonadota > Alphaproteobacteria > Acetobacterales > Acetobacteraceae > Roseomonas > Roseomonas radiodurans. Next base: position 2,393,172 of record NZ_CP189561.1, read on the forward strand.
GGCGAGCGACAGCAGCCCGCCATCGGCTGCCGCCGCGATGCCGCCCAGGGCCGCGAGCGACAGGCGCGCCGCATGATCGGGCAGATGCGGCTGGCCCGCCATGGCCAGCACGATCGTCCCGAACAGCGCCAGCGCGATCCCGGTGCCGCAGAGGATGAAGAATTTCCACGCCGCCCCGATCGCCGCCGGCGTGCGATGGACCGCGACCATCAGCACGGTCGCCAGCGTCGCCACCTCGATCGCCACCCACATCAGGCCGAGATTGTCGGCCAGCAGCGCCAGGTGATGGGCGCCGAGAAAGGCCTGGAACGCGGCGTGATAGGCGCGCGCCGCGACGGGCGTGAAGCCCTCCGCGTGGAAGGTCGCGGCGGAATAGGTAGCGGTGGTCAGCCCGACCACGGCGCCGAGCAGGAGCAGCGCGGCGTTCAGCCCGTCCAGCGCCAGCAGCCCCGGCTCGCCGCGCGGCACCAGGACGAGAGCCAGGAGCACCAGCAGCAATCCCAGCCCGCTGGCCGCGATGTTGCCCAGCGCCGCCATCCGGGCATTCGCCAGGGCGCCGAGCGCGCCGGCAGCCAAAAGGGGCAGCAGCGGCAGGAGCCAGAGCATCACGCCCCCTCCTCCCGCACCGGCGGCGGCAGGCCGTCCCGCAGCAGATGCGCGAAGAAGCCGGCCACCAGCGCCACCGCCAGCACCAGCGCCGCGACGGACAGTTCCACCAGCAGCGGCATCCCCTGCACGCCGATGGCGGCCAGGATCACGCCGTTCTCCAGGCTCAGCAGCCCCACCGCCTGCCCCACCGGGGACCGGCGCGTCAGCATCATCAGCAGCGCCAGCAGCACGACCGAGAGCGCGATGGCCAGGTCCTCCCGCGCCAGCACCCCGGCGGCGCTGGTGACAGGCAGGACCACCACCACGGACAGGCCCACCAGCCCCACCCCCAGCACCAGCCCCGGGCCGATGCCGAGCGCCGGCTGCACCCCGCGGTGCAGGTTCAGCCGCCGCGACAGCCGCCCGAGCGCGGTGGGGATCAGCACGCCCTTGGCGGCGAAGGTGATCAGCGCCGTCAGGAACAGCCCCGCGGCGTCCTGCACCCAGCCCTGCCAGGCGGCGGCCAGCGCCAGGATCGTCCCCTGGGCCGCGAAGGCCGCGATCACCGCCCGGTTCCGCCGCTGGTACAGCAGCACGAAGGACAGCAGCAGCACGAGCCCGGCCAGCAGGTGCGAGAGGTCATAGGGAAGCTGGCCGAAGCGCATCAGCGGACCGCCAGGGAACGGAGGAGGAGGTCCAAGGCCGCCCTCACGCGAAACCGGTGGAGACGAAGAGCAGCACCGCCGCCAGCAGCCCCAGCAGCAGCGCGGCGCCGAGGAACTCCGGCACCCGGAAAACCCGCATCTTCGCGATGGCTGTCTCCACCACGGCCAGCGCGAGCGCCAGCACGCCCATCTTGGCCGCCCAGGCTGCCAGCCCGACGGCCCAGGGCACCGGCCCCGCCCCGGCCGGCGCCATGCCGAAGGGCGCGAAGATCGTCGCCAGCAGCCCGAACCAGACGAGCAGCCGCAGCGCCGCCCCCATCTCCCATAGCGCGAGGTGGCGGCCGGAAGCCTCCAGCAGCATCGCCTCGTGCACCATGGTGAGCTCCAGGTGGGTGGCGGGGTTGTCCACCGGCACGCGCCCGGCCTCAGCGATCGCGACCGCCAGCAACCCGACGAGGACGAGGGCGAGGGAGATGCGGAGCGTCGGCGCCGCGTCGGTGAAGGCGGTGCCGATCGCGTCGAGGTTGGTCCCGCCGGCGATGATCGTCAGCGTCAGCGCCGCCAGCACGAGCGTCGGCTCCGCCAGGGCGGCGAAGGTGATCTCCCGCCCCGCGCCCAGACCGCCGAAGGCCGTGCCGGCATCTATCCCCGCCAGCACCAGCGCTGCCCGCGCCAGCGCCAGCAGCCCGGCGACGAGGATCAGATCCGCCGCCGGTCCCAGCGCCATGCCGAGGGCGAAGGAGGGCACGAGGATCGCCGCCGCGAAGGTCGCCGCCAGCGCCACCACTGGCGCGACCTCCGTCACGGCAGAGGCGTTCTCGGCCAGCACCGGGCGCTTCCGCAGCAGCTTCCGCAGGTCCCGCCAGGGCTGGAGCGGGGAAGCACCGCGCCGGCCAAGCATGCGCGCCTTGAGCCACCGCACGATCCCGACCAGCAGCGGCGCCGCCACGACCATCAGCGCGGCGTGCAGAAGCTGGGTGATGAGCGCCGCGGCGCCGGAAAGAACCTCGCTCACGCCCGCTCCAGCCAGGCCACCAGGGCCAGCAGGGCGAGCAGCACCCCGAAGGACAGGGCCAGCCCGCCATGGGCCGAGAGGCCCCGCAGCCGCTCCGCCCACGCCGCGGCCACGTCCCGCACGGCCCCGAGCGGCGCCAGGAGCAGGGAGAAGGCGGGGTCGCGCGCCGTGGCGAACAGACGGGCGGGCCGAGGGTCCCCGGGCGGCGCGGCCTCCACCACCTCCCGCGCGCCCAGGACGGCGCCGCCCAGCACGCGCTCGATCGGCTGCGCGAGGCCGGCGGCGGAGGGCTGGGCCAGCGGTTCGCCGAAGGGCAGGTGCGGCGGCGGCGCCATGAAGCCATTGTCCCAGGCCGGCGCCCGCGCCACCCCTGCCGGCGAGGCGCGCCGGACCGCCCAGGCGATCAGCACGGACAGGCCGGCCAGCAGCGCCGCCACGACCAACGGCAGGTAGAACGAGGCCTCTCCCGCCCGCAGGGTCACGAATCCGGCGGGCCGGTCCGCGACGTGGCGCGTCGCCACCCGCAGCGCCGGCGCGGCCAGGTCCAGCATCGGTCCGGGAAGCAGCCCCAGCACGAGCGTCAGCCCGGCCAGCGCCACCAGCACGAGGGTCGCGAGGCGCGCGCCCTCCCGCGCCCCGAGGGTCCGGGGATGCCGGGGACGGCCGAGGAACACCACCCCGAACAGCCGCAGCATCGCCGCCGCCGCCAGGGCCACGGCCAGCCCGAACAGGGCGGCCGTCGCGGCCGCGCCGAGCTGCAGTCCGATCTCCCCCACCCGCCAGGCCGCCAGCAGCGATTGCAGGATCAGCCATTCCGAGGCGAAGCCAGACAGCGGCGGCAGGGCCGCGGCCGCCGCGGCCCCGATCAGGCAGAGCGCGGCCGTTGCCGGCATGGCGTGGATCAGCCCGCCCAGCCGGTCCAGCGACCGCGACCCGGCGGCCTGGACCACCCCGCCGATCCCGAGAAAGAGGAGCGTCTTGAACACCGCGTGGTTCAGCGCGTGCAGCAGCGCCCCGCCCGCCGCCAGGGCCGAAAGCGTGCCGAGATCCGCCGCCCGGAACACCGCGGCCAACCCCAGCCCCATGGCGACCAGCCCCACATGCTCGATGGTGGAGCAGGCGAGCAGGGTCTTGGCGTCCGTCTCCGTCGCCGCCCGCAGCGCCCCCAGGACCGCGGAGGCCGCGCCGAGCGCGACCAGCGGCGCCCCCCACCAGAGCGGCTGCGCCGGTCCGGCCAGGTCCAGCACCAGCCGCGCGAGGACGTAGAGCGCGACCTTCGTCATCGCCGCGGACATCAGCGCCGAGACGTGGCTCGGCGCTGCGGGGTGGGCCAGCGGCAGCCAGGGGTGCAGCGGCACCAGGCCCGCCTTCGCCCCGCACCCGGCCAGAGAGAGGGCGAGGAAGGCGCCGGCCCGCCATCCCTCCGGCGGCGCGGCGCGCAGGGCGGCGAAGTCGAGTCCCCCGCCACGCGCCAGCAGCGCCAGCGCGGCCAGCAGGCAGGTCCCGGCGAACGCCGCGAAGGCGAGGTAGAGCCGCGCGGCCTCCCGGTTCGCGGGCGCCTCATGGTCCGTGGCAACCAGCGCCCAGGAGGCGAGGGACATCATCCCGAAGCCGAGCAGCAGCGTCGCCCCGTCCCCCGCCAGCAGGGTGATCGCCATGCCGGCGATGAAGGGGGGCACCGGCACCGAGCGCCGCGCGGGCGCCGCGACCTCCCCGGGCAGGGCCCAGAGGCAGGAGGCCGCCGAGGCGACGCCGAGGATCAGGAGGAACCAGGCGGAGAGCCCATCCAGAACAAGCGAGGTCCCGAGGCCGCCGAGGCGGAAGGGCAGCACCAGCGGCACCGCCGCCGTCCCGGAGAGGAGCGAGGCGATCGCGACGAGGGCGAATCCGAATCCGGCGACCACGCCCGCCCCCAGCGCCGCCCAGGCCGCCGGGCGGCCAGCCGCGCGCAGCGCCAGCGCGGCTGGCGCGGCAAGCAGCAGAAGCGCGAGAAGGATCACGAGACCGGACACTGCGGCGAGGATAGAGGCGCCCCCGCCGGGCGACGAGGGGTCCCCTGAGCCGTGGCAAGCGATGAAATCCTGTCCACCCGTCCCATCGGGCGCGATTCGTTACGAATATAGGAGCATATCGGGCCTAGGCAGCGCTGGGTGCGGCCGGTAATGGGCCGAAGGTGCGCCCAGTTCAGGGCGAGCGGAGGGAACAAAGCTAAATGGAGCGACGCAACTTCCTGACCGGCGCCCCGGTGGTCGCCGCCACCGGCCTGACCGTGGGACTCGCCACCCCGGCCATCGCCCAGTCCGCACCCGAAATCCGCTGGCGTTGCGCGTCCTCCTTCCCCAAGAGCCTCGACACGATCTACGGCGCCGGTGAGCGCGTGGCCCAGCGCGTGGCCGCCCTGACCGAGGGCAAGTTCCAGATCCGCATGTTCGCCGCCGGCGAGATCGTGCCGGCCTTCGGAACGGTGGATGCGGTGCAGCAGGGCACGATCGAGTGTGCCCACACCGCCTCCTACTACTTTGTCGGGAAGGACCCGACCTTCGCCTTCGACGGCACCATCCCCTTCGGCGCCAATTTCCGCCAGATCACCTCCTGGCTCTACGCCGGCGGCGGGCGCGAGGTGATGCGCGAGTTCTTCGAGGGCTACAACATCGTCTCCATCCCCGCCGGCAACACGGGCGCCCAGATGGGCGGCTGGTTCCGGAAGGAGATCCGCACGGTCGCCGACCTGCAGGGGCTGAAGATGCGGATCGGCGGCTTCGCCGGGAACGTCATCCAGAAGCTCGGCGCCGTGCCGCAGCAGATCGCCGGCGGCGACATCTACCCGGCGCTGGAGCGCGGCACGATCGACGCCGCCGAGTGGATCGGCCCCTATGACGACGAGAAGCTCGGCTTCAACCGCGTCGCGCCCTACTACTACTACCCCGGCTGGTGGGAGGGCGGGCTGAACCTCTCCCTCCACGTCAACAAGGCGAAGTGGGACGAGCTCCCCCCGCTCTACCGGGAGGTGATCGAGAGCGCGACCCGCGACGCCATGGTCGAGACGATCGCGAAGTACGACGCCCAGAACCCGCCGGCCCTGCGCCGCCTGGTGGCGGGCGGCGCCCAGCTCCGCGCCTTCCCGCGGGAGGTGATGCAGGCCTGCTACCGCGCCGCCATGGAGCTGTACGACGAGACCTCGGCCGCCAACCCGCGCTTCAAGAAGGTCTGGGACCACTTCAAGGCCTATCGCGACACCCAGATCCAGTGGTTCCGGGTGGCCGAGAATTCCTATGACAGCTTCGTCTATCTTATGCAGGCGCAGGAGCAGCAGCAGGCTGCCCAGCCCCGGCGGTAATCAGGATCAGGTGCCATGAAGCCGTTGCTCGCCTTCTCGCGCGTGGTGGACAGCATCAACGCGGTCTTCGGCAAGGCCGCGGACTGGATGACGCTGTTCGCCTGCGTGATCAGCGCGGGCAACGCCTTCGTCCGCTACGGCATCTCCTACTCCTCCAACGCCTGGCTGGAGGTGCAGTGGTACCTCTTTGCCGGGATGGTGATGCTCGGCGCCTCCTACACCCTCTTCCGGAACGAGCACGTGCGGGTGGACATCGTCTACGGCTCGGTGGGGGAGCGGACGCGTCTCTGGATCGACGTGCTCGGCATCGTCGTCTTCCTGCTGCCGGCCATGGGGCTGCTCGCTTGGATGACCTGGCCCTTCTTCGTGGACAGCTTCCTCCGGGGCGAGACCTCGCAGAACGCGGGCGGGCTGCTCCGCTGGCCCGTGAAGATCCTCCTGCCGCTCGGCTTCTTCCTCATCTTCTTTCAGGGCCTGTCGGAGCTGATCAAGCGCGTCGCGCTGCTGATCGGCGAGAAGCCGGAGAGCGAGGCGGTCGTCACCTATGAGCGGCCGCTTCAGTAAGTGAACCAGAACTCGGGCCGGACGCCGCCACGATGACCGAAGAGATGATGCCGCCGCTGATGTTCGGCGGCCTGGTGCTGTTCCTGCTGATCGGCTTCCCCGTCGCATTCTCCCTGGCGGCGGTGGGGCTGTTCTTCGGCTTCATCTCGCTGGAGCTGGGCTTCTTCACGCCCGCCTTCCTCTACAACCTGCCGCTGCGGATCTTCGGCATCCTGTCGAACGACCTGCTGCTCTCCATCCCCTTCTTCACGCTGATGGGCGCCATCCTCGAACGATGCGGCCTCGCGGAGGACCTGCTGGAAGGAACGGGGCAGCTTTTCGGCAAGGTGCCGGGCGGGCTCGCCTTCGCGGTCATCCTCGTCGGCGCGGTGCTCGGCGCCATCACGGGCACGGTCGCGGCCTCGGTCATCGCCATGGGCATGATCTCGCTGCCCATCATGATCAAGTACGGCTACGACATGCGGATCGCGACGGGCGTGATCGCGGCCTCCGGCACCATCACCCAGCTCATCCCGCCCTCCCTCGTGCTGATCGTGCTCGGCGACCAGCTCGGCAAGTCGGTGGGCGACATGTATGCGGGCGCCATCGGGCCCTCCATCCTGCAGGTCCTGCTCTTCATCGGCTTCATCGCCGGCGTCGCGATCTTCGCCCCCCACAAGGTCCCGCCCCTGCCGGACGAGGCGCTGGGCACCCGCGGCTGGCCGCTGATCTGGCGCGTGGCCAAGGGCATGGTGCCGTCCATCGTGCTCATCTTCCTCGTGCTCGGCACCATCTTCCTCGGCCTCGCGACCCCGACCGAGGCGGGCGCCATGGGCGCCGTCGGCGCGGTCGTGCTGGCCATGATCAACGGTCGCTACTCCTGGAAGCTCCTGCGGGAAGCGATGGAGAACACGATGCGGATCACCGCGATGGTGATCTTCATCCTCCTCGGCGCCACGGTCTTCTCCCTCGTCTTCCAGGGCGTGGATGGCGGCCTGTGGCTGGAGCACCTCCTCTCCCACCTGCCCGGCGGTCAGGTCGGCTTCCTCGTCTTCGTCAACATCTTCGTCTTCTTCCTCGCCTTCTTCCTCGACTTCTTCGAGATCGCCTTCATCATCATCCCGCTGCTGACGCCCGTCGCGGCGAAGATGGGCATCGACCTCGTCTGGTTCGGCGTGCTGCTCTGCATCAACCTCCAGACCTCCTTCATGCACCCGCCCTTCGGCTTCGCGCTCTTCTACCTGCGGGGGATCGCGCCGAAGACCGTGCTGTCCCGCGACATCTACTGGGGCGCGGTGCCCTGGCTGCTGCTGCAGGTGCTGCTGGTGGGCGTCGTCATCGCCTGGCCGGAGAGCGTGACCTACTGGCTGGACAAGGGCACGGGCGTGGACCCCTCCACCGTCCGGATCGAGGTGCCGATGCCCGACACCGACGACGAACCGCCGCCCGTCGTCTTCCGCTGAGGGCGGGGTGTTCGGCGCGGCCCTGGGTGCGGTCCGCCGTCTCCTGGGCCGCTGGCGGGAGACGATCCGCGCCCCGGGCTGGGCGGCGGAGCGCGGCCGGATCCTGCTGATCGGCCCGACCGGGGCGGGCAAGAGCACCCTCGTGAACGCCTTCCTCGGCGCCGATACGGCCGGGGCAGGCTCCGGCGCCCCGGTGACGGCCGGCACCACCTGGCACACCTCGGATGGCCACCCCGTCGCCTTCGGCGACACGCGCGGGCTGGAGGTGGCGGACAGCGCCGAGCAGGTCGCCCGGCTGGAAGCGGCGCTGACCGGCCTCGACGCCGAGGTCCGTCCTCACCTGGTCTGGCTCGTCGTCAACGCGGAATCCGCCCGCGCCTTCGCGGGGGAGGGCACGCTGGGCGCCGTCGCCGCCGCCCTGCGCGGGGCCGGCATCCCCGCCCTCGTCGTCCTCACCCACGCCGAGCCGGGGGAGGAGCATCACGCTCGCCTCCGCGCCCGCATCGCGGCCGCCATGCCGGATGTCCCGGTGCTTCCCGTGAACACGTGCACGACGCGGGCCGGGGATGGCACGGAGCTGATCGCCCCGCACGGGCTGGACGCGCTGCGCGACGCCTCCCTCCCCTTTCTGCCGGATGGCGCCCGGCGCTGGCCGTCCATGACCTGAGAGGTCATGGAATCCCGGATGCGCGCCGGTCAGGGTCACCGGGTCAGCATCGCCGGAGAAACCCGTGACCGCCTACGCCGTCGGCCAGCTTCATGACGTCTCCATGGGCCCGGAGATCGTCGCCTACCTCCAGGGGATCGACGCCACCCTCGCCCCGTTCGGGGGCCGCTTCATCATTCATGGCGGCCCGATCCAGGCGCTGGAGGGAACGCCCGCCGGCGACCTGATCGTCATCGCCTTCCCCGACATGGACCGGGCGCGCGGCTGGTACGATTCGCCCGCCTATCGCGCCATCCTGCCGCTGCGCACGAACAACGCCCGCGGCGTCGCCTTTCTGATCGAGGGCGTGCCGGACGATCACCGGGCGACGGACATCCTCACGGGGTGAAGCTCGGCACCCCGCCGCGGAAGGGCAGGAGCAGCAGCTCCCACCACGCCATGTGCGCCACCCCGTAGAGCCCGGCCTTCCACATCAGGGCGGAGCGGAAGCCGAACATCACCACCAGCATCGGCAGGAGACCGAGCGCCGCCGTCCAGAGCAGCTCCCGCCGCACCGGCCCGGTCAGCGCGTCCGCCAGGGCCAGGGCCACCCGGTCCCGGTCGTCCTGGTAGAAGGTCCGCGCCGCCCGGATGGCGAAGCGCGGCACGAAGGAGGCGGCGCGGCCGATGTCGGTGATCTTCGCCTCCAGCAGCGTGATCGCGTGGCGCGCGAGGACGAAGAGCGCGAAGCGGAAGACCGGCGCGCCCCGCAGCAGGAACAGCGCCCGCGCCAGCGGCCAGGAGGAAACGATCCCCTGGGCGAAGTGGAACAGGTACCAGAGCAGCACGGCCGCCGCCCCCGCCAGCGCCCAGCCGAGATTCGGCAGGTAGGGGGCGATGAAGGCGAGGAAGAAGAAGATCGCGGTGACGCAGATCGCCACCAGCGCCTCGGACGCGACGTAGCGGAAGACGGCATTGCCGATGAAGGCCTCCACCGCCGGCTCCAGCTCGGCCGCGAGGTCCGCCTCGCTCCCGGCCAGGAGGGCGGCGATGAGGGAGGAATCGTCTCCCTGGGGGGCGGGGCCGCCGAGGCCGCGCGGGTCGGAATGGACGGGGGCGGGCATGGGGGGCAGATTTCGCGCGATGCCGGTCCGCCCCGTCAATCCCGACCCGATCGCCCTCGCGCTCGACTATGCCCGGGACGCCGTCATGGGCGGCGATCCGCTGCCCCTCCTGCTCCTCTGCACGAAGCGGGAGCGGCGGGACGTGGCCGCCGCCGCCGGGCTGGAGCCGACCGAGGACCCGATGACGATCGGGGCCGCCCTGCGCCCCCTGCTGGTCGAGGGGTCGGGCGCGCCACCGGCCCTGCACGCCCTGCTGACGGCGCTGCGGGTGAAGAAGCTCTCGGCCCTGGGCGACCCGGCGCCGGTCGCCCGCGGCTTTGCCCGCCCGCCGCGGCCGCGGGGAAGCTGGCTCGGCCGGCTGCTCGGCCGCGGCGCCACCCTGCTGGACGAGGCGGTGAGCATCGTCCCCGGTGTGGAGGAACGGCTGCGCGGGATGCGCCGGGCCAACGTGCTGCTCGCCGGCCGGTCCGGGGCGGGCAAGAGCACCCTGGTCAACGCCGTCTTCGGCCGCGTGGTGGCCGAGGCCGGGGAGGGCGACGCGGTCACCACCGCTGTGACCTGGTACCACCACCCCTGCGCGCCGCTTCACCTGGCGGACACGCGCGGCCTGGAGCCCGGCGCCTATCGCGAGACGCGGGCGGTCATCGAATCGGAGCTGACCCGCCTCGCCTCCCTCGTGGACGAGGAGGAGCGGCTCCACCTCGCCTGGCTCTGCATCGACTCCGCCGGGGAGCGGGTGGAGCCGGCCGACCAGGATCTCGCGAAGCTGCTGGCCGAGCAGGGCGTGCCGGTCATCGTCGTGCTGACCAAGTCCTGGGGGGAGGACCGCCTCTCCGACGCGGTCCGCGAGCTGATCCCGGAGGCCCGGGCGGTGCTGCGCGTCGTCGCCGCCCCCCGCCTCTTCGCCAATGGCGCGAAGGTGGAGAAGCAGGGGCTGGAGGAGCTGGTGGAGGCGACCGTCGCCGCCCTGCCGGAGGGCCGGCGGGCCGCCGCCGCGGCCGCCAACCTCGTGGCGCTGGCCCCGAAGATCGCGGAGGCGGAGGCCGCCGTCGCCGCCCATGCCGCCGCCGCCGCCGCCGTCGCCGCCACCCCCCTGCCCTTCGCGGACGCTGCCCTGCTCTTCGGGATGCAGGCGAAGATGATCGTGGACGTCACCATCCGCATGGGCACCCCCGCCGAGCAGATGCCGATCAAATCCGTCGCCGCCGCTCTGCTGGGCCCGGCCGCCGCCGGGGTGGGCGGGCGCATCGCCGCGCGGGCGGTGGGCAACCTGCTGAAGCTCATTCCCGGCGTCGGCACGGTCGCGGGCGGCGCGGTGAACGCGGCGGTGGCCTATGGCCTGACCCTCGGCCTCGGCCAGGCTTATCTCTCCTTCCTGAAGGACCGCTGGGCCGTGCTGGAACGGCCGCCCACCCTGCAGGAGGTGGTGGAGTTCCTCGGCCGCTTCCGCATCAAGGGGTAGCGGGCGGCGTCCCGCCCCCCATACTGCCGCCCATCCTCGGAGTAGCCCTGTGAAGCCCACCGTCCTGATGGTTCCCCGCCTGCCCGCCATCGGCGCGGACCGGCTGCGGGAGGAGTACGACCTCCTCGGCCCCATGGCGTCGCCCACGCCGGACGCCCTGCCGCCGGGCGCGGAGCGGGCGCGGGCGATGGTGACGATGGGCAGCCTGAAGACGACCGAGGCCCTCATCTCGGCCCTGCCGGCGCTGGAGCTCGTCTCGGTCTGGGGCACGGGCTACGACGCGGTGGACCGGCCGGCCCTCGCGAGACGCGGCATCCGGCTCTCGAATGCGGGCGACGCCAACGCGCCGATCGTCGCGGAGATGGCGATGGGCCTCGTCCTCGCGACCACGCGTCTGATCGCGGCGGGCGACCGCTACGTCCGCGCCGGCCGCTGGAAGGGCAACGCGGTGGAGCGGATGCCGATCATGCCCGGCCTGGCGGGCAAGCGCCTGGGAATCTACGGGCTGGGCGCCATCGGCACCCGGGTCGCCGCCCGCGCCGCGCCTTTCGAGGTGGAGATCGGCTACCACAACCGTCGCCGCCGCGATGACGTGCCCTACGCCTATTTCGACAACCTCCTCGCCCTGGCCGAATGGTCCGACGTGCTGGTCGTCGCCGTGCGCGCGGGGGCGGAGAACAAGTATTCCGTGAACGCCGAGGTGCTGCGCGCCCTCGGCCACACGGGGCACCTCGTGAACATCTCCCGCGGCATCGCCGTGGACACGAGCGCGCTCTGCGACGCGCTGGAGGCCCGCAGCATCGCCGGTGCGGCGCTGGACGTGTTCGAGAATGAGCCGGAGGTGCCGGATCGCCTGAAGGCGCTCGACAACGTCGTGCTCACCCCGCATCTCGGCGCCAACACCCAGTATTCCCACGTGGCCCAGGCCCGGATGATGCTGGACAACGTCGCCGCCCACTTCGCCGGCCGCCGCCCGCCGGGGCTGGTGGAGGACTAGCGTTCAGCTCTCCAGCGTGCCGGGGTCGAAGACCTCCTCGATGGTGAGGCGCCGCCTGGACAGGTGCTGGTCGTGCGACCAGCGCAGGATCGCCTCCAGCTCCACGCGGTTCGCGTCGATGCCGTAGGGCCAGGGATCGTCGCCCAGCTCGGCGCGGGTCTCCGCCCAGGCCTCGGCGTGCCAGGGCAGCATCAGCGGTGGTGCAGAGGCCCGTGTCATCGCATCCATCTCCGCGATCGCGATCCGCTTCGCCGCCTCGAACGCATCGAGCAACCGGCGGCCAAGGCCCGTGTCGCGCGCCAGGATCTCCGCCCGCACCCCGATCACATGCATGATCGGATGGAATCCCGTGCGGCGGTGGAAGGCGATCTCCGCCGCCTTCGTGTCGGGAAACAGCCTGATGACGCGCGGATCGCCCGTCGCGAAGGCGTCGGGCGGCGTGGGCGAGAAGATCGCGTCCAGCTCGCCGCGCAGCAGCGCCGCGTTCAGCGTGTCGCCCTCTGCCAGCGGCGCCACGTCCATGTCATCGGGCAGTTCCAGCGGCAGCCGTTCCTTTCGCCCCGCCTTGTTCGTCCCGGCCGTGCGATACCGGATCGCGTTCACGTCCACGCCGTGATCATCCGCCAGGATGCCTCGCACCCAGAGGCCGAGCGTCATCTGGTATTCGGGAATGCCGACCAGCCGCCCTTCCAGATCGCGCGGCGAGGCGATCCCGGCCCCCGCCCGCAGGTAGATCGCGCCGTGCCGGAAGGCGCGGGAGATGAAGATCGGCAGCGCCACGTAGGACGCCTGCCCGCGCGACACCTGCAGCAGATGGCTGCTCAGCGACAGCTCGCTCACGTCGAACTCCGCCCGGCTCACCGCGCGCGGAAAACTCTGCTCCGACGCCAGCGGAACCGGCACGATCGTCGCGCCCTCCACCTGCACCCGCCCGTTCAGGATCGGGCGCGCGCGGTCATAGGCGCCACAGGCCAGGGTCAGGGTCGTCATGCGCCATCGCTCGTCCGTCAGGGCGCCGCATCATGCGGCGCCTCCCTTGCCGCGGCGATCCCTCCTCCGACACAGTGCCGACGGAACGTCCGGAGACCCGATCGATGCTGCGCCGACACGTCCTGCTGGGCTCCGCCGCCGCGCTGGCCACGCCGTCCCTCCTCCGCGCCCAGGGCGCCTGGCCGCAGCGGCCCATCACGATCGTCGTCCCCTTCCCGCCCGGCGGCTCCAACGACCTCCTGGCGCGCCCCCTCGCGCAGCGCCTCTCGATCGCGCTCAGCGGCGCCGCCGTGGTGGTCGAGAACCGCGGCGGCGCGGGCGGCGTGGTGGGCGCCACCTCCGTCGCGCGGGCGCCGAAGGACGGGCACACGCTGCTCTGGGGCCATATCGGCACGCTCGCCGTGAATCCCTGGCTCTACCCGCAGATCACCTACGACCCCGTGCGGGACTTCGCGCCCGTCGCCCTCGTCGCCACGTTGCCGAGCGTGCTGAGCATCCACCCCTCCCTGCCCGCGCGCACGGCGGCGGAGTTCATCGCCCTCGCCAAGGCGCAGCCCGGCTCCATCGAGTACGGCAGCGCCGGCAACGGCTCCGCCTCCCACATCACCATGGCGGCCTTCGCGGATGCGGCGGGGATCAATCTCGTCCACGTCCCCTATCGCGGCAACGGACCGATGCTGGCGGACCTGCTGGCCGGGCGGTTGAAGGCGGCCTTTGCCGGCGCGCCCGTGGTCATGCCGGCCGCGCGGGACGGCAAGCTCACCGCCCTCGGCCTGTCCTCCGCCGCGCCCTCCGCATCCCTCCCCGGCCTCGTTCCCGTGGCCGAGGGCGGGCCGGCGGGCTTCGAGCTCGTCCAGTGGCACGGCCTCGTCGCGCCCGCCGGCACGCCGCCCGAACTGGTCGCGACGATGAACACCGCCATCAACGCCGTCGTCGCCGGCCCCGAACTGAAGGAACGCTTCGCGACCGAGGGCGCCGACCCCGCCCCGCGCACGCCGGAGGCCTTCGGCACCCTCATCGCCACGGAGATGGAGCGCTTCCGCGGGCTGGTGCGCCGCGCGAACATCACCGCGGATTAGCGAACGACCGGGCGACCACCGCTCGAATCCCGCCATGGCCTTATCGAAGACCTCACGCCGCAGGGCGCGCCGGTCACGCTAAGGCCGCGCCGCCTCCAGGAATTCGCGCAGCCTCCTTGCCGCGTCGGTCGTCGCCTCCGCGTCGTGGCGAATGCGATGGCCGAAATAGACCCGCTCCCGTGCCGGCGAATCGAAGGCATGAGTCGCGCCGGGATAGACATGCAGCGCGGTGCTCCCGTCCTCCGGCCGCCAGTCGGCTTGGCGCTGCTGACACCGCTCGGCCGGCGTCCAGTCATCCGCGTCGCCGATCAGGATCAGCACCGGACTGGCGATCGGTGGTCCCGCCAGCGGGCACCAGGGATAGAAGGCGACGACCGCCGAGAAGGGTTGTGCTGCCAGGCGGGCAACCGTGCTGCGCAGGGCGACGACCAGCCCGGTCGAGCCGCCATGCGAGAACCCGACGGCCGCGATCCGCCCCGGCTGGATATCAGGTCGGGTCCGCAGATACGCCGCCGCGGCGAAGGCGTCCCCGGCCCGGATCCGGGGAGGCACGCGGGCCGCCGCGTCCGTGCGGGTCCCGGGCGCCACCCGGCCGGCTTCGCCGCAGACGTTGTCCACGCCACGCGGCGTGAAGCTGTCGAGCACCAGCGCGGCATAGCCCCACTGCGCCAGCCACGCCGCCCATCGGCGGACGGTCGGCGTGACGCCCGAGCACCCGTGCAAAAGGACCACCGCGGGGTGAGGCCCGGCACCCGAGGGCAGGTGCAGTTCCGACGTGGCGCTCTCACCGGGAAGGCCCAGGGAATCGGCCCTGATCCGCAAGGATTGCGCGGCCGCGGGCAACGCACAGAGCAGCAGCAATGCCGCCAGCAGGCCAGCCCTGCGGGACGGGCGGCGGCCCCTCCCGTTCCGGTCCAGGGCACCGATGGTCTGCTGGTCAACCATGGCTCCCCTCCGCAGCGGCTTGCCAACGATGCCCGTGCAAATGGGCACCCTCCCATCCGGCCACTGCAAGCCGCTGAGTGGGGGAGAGGGTCGGTGGACGCACTTCCCCGCCCCTACAGCATCGCGAGGGAGCGCTTCCGCTTCGGCGGCGGGAAGGTGGCGTCCAGTTCGCGCATGTCGTCCTCCGTCAGCACGATCTCCGCCGCCGACGCGTTCTGACGGACATGCGCGGGATCGGCCGCCTTTGGGATGGCGATGATCCCCTCTCCGCGCAGGGTGAAGGCCAGTGCCACCTGCGCCGGCGTCGCGCCATGACGCTCCGCTACCTGCCGCAGCGCCGCGTTCCGCAGCAGAGCCCCGCCCTGCCCCACCGGCGAATAGGCCATGACCGGCATCCCGCGATCCCGGCAGAAGGGGATCAGGTCGAACTCCGGGCCGCGCGCATCCAGGTTGTAGAGCACCTGGTCCACCGCGCAGTCCGGCAGCGCCGCACCCAGCTCCTCCAGCTCGTCCACGTCCAGGTTGGACACGCCCCAGCGCCGGATCTTCCCCGCCTCGTGCAGCCGCTCGAAGGCCTCGACCGTCTCCGCAATCGGCACGCTGCCGCTCCAGTGCAGGAGGTAGAGGTCCATGCTCTCCACCCCCATCCGCCGCAGGCTCGCCTCGCAGGACCGGGCCATTCGCGCGCGGGACGCGTTGTGCGGATAGACCTTGCTGACGAGGAAGGCGTCGTTCCGCCGCCCCGCGATCGCCTCCCGCACCACCTCCTCCGCGCCGCCGTCGGCGTACATCTCCGCCGTGTCGACCAGCGTCATGCCGAGGTCGAGGCCCAGCCGCAGCGCCGCCGCCTCCGCGCGCCGGTCGGACCCGCGCTCCCCCATGTGCCAGGTGCCCTGTCCCAGCGCCGGAACCTCGGTCCCGTCGGGCAGTCGGACGGTTCGCATCAGCAGCGCCGGTGCGTCTTCAGCGCACCGGTCCGCAGGTTCATGGAGGTCCAGGAATCCGGGTTCACCGTGTAGACGAAGCGGTCCCCGGTCTCGTTGTTGCGGCTGCCGACATCCACCGCCACGCGGGTCATGATGCGGTTCCCCTCGATCCCGATGATCTTCTCCTCCGCCAGGTTCCGCCGGCCGTTCGGGAGCTGCCAGATGAAGCGGATGACATCGCCCTCCACCACCACGGTGCCGTAGCGGCCGCCCTGGCAGGACCACCCCTCGGGATAGCGCCAGTTGCCGATGAAGTTCTCCAACGGTCCCGGCGCCTGGAACTGGACCGGGGTGACCTCGGCCAGCGCCGGCCCGGCAGCCAGCGGGCCGAGCAGCACCGCGGCGAGGCCCCGCCGCAACCGCCCTTTCAGCTTCTGTCGCATGGCGCCGGGCCTCCTCCGCCCGCGCGCAATCTGCCAGCGGTGAGGGCCGGCGCAAACGGGACGGCCCATCACGCGATCGCGCAGCGCCGCCGGTCCGGGCCGCTGGCATCCTGGCGCGCATGAGCCGCCTCGCCGCGATCCTCCTCCTGCTCGCTGCCCCGGGCGCGATCCTCTCGGCCCCCGGCGCCCTGGCCCAGGCCGACAGCTTCGGCCCCTGGCTCCTCACCTGCACCACCGACCGGATGACGGACGCGACCGACTGCCGGATGCTCCACCGCCAGCCCGTGCAGCCCGCCGCGCCGGGCCAGGCGGCCCTGACACTGGAGGTGACCGAGCGCAACCGCCGCCTCGTGCCCGTGGTCACCGCCCGCGACCTGTCGCTGGAAGGCGCGGCGCGCGGCGTGCTGGCGCTGACGGGCAGCGCCCAACTCCGCTTCCCGCCGAACCGCCTCTTCGACATGCCCTGCGCGCTGGAGGGGGTTTCCCTCGTCTGCGCGCCGCGGGAGGCGGACCTGGCGCGGGCCGCGGCGGAACTGCCGGGGGCGGACCGGGTCCTGATCCGCATCACCGGGCTTCTTGTCCCGCGTGACCAGGCCATGGCCGAGCCGGTGGAGCTGCGCCTCTCCGACACCCCGGCCGCCCTTGCCCGGCTGCGCGCGCGGGTGCCGGAGGGCCTCGCCGCGCCGCCGCCCCGGCCGGGCCTGGACCTCTGGGACGTCCTGGACCGTCTGCGCCGGCTCCTGGAGCGCTGACGCCGCGGACGGGCGCCTCAGGCCGCGTCGTCCTCCAGATCCCGCCGCGCCGGGTCGCGCCGCAGCAGCAGGAAGCCGAGCGCCACGGACACCGCGAAGAGCCCGGCGCCCATCGCGAGCTGCGCCGTCCGGTCCACCGCCACCCCATCGCCCAGCAGGGCGAAGACCGCGGTCTGCGGCACGTAGCCGATGGCCGAACCCGCGAGGAAGGGCAGCAGCCGCACCCCGGACAGACCCGCGAGCAGGTTGAGCGCGAGGTTGTTCCCGATCGGCAGCAGCCGCAGCGCGAGGGTCGAGGAGAAGGGATGCGCCGCCAGCCGGTCGTGCAGCGGCCGCAGCCGCCGCCCCAATCGTCCCGAGAGGCGCCGCGCGGCCCAGTCCCGGCCGATCATCCGCGCCCAGCCGAAGGAGACGGCGCAGCCCACGAGCTGCGCGACGAGCGAGAGTGCCACCCCCAGCGGCGCCCCGAAGGCGTAGCCGCCGAGGAAGGCCACCGCCTGCCGGGGCAGCCCCGCCGCCGCGGCCGCCGTCCCGACCGCGAGGAAGATCGCCTCCCCCCAAAGCCCCTGGCCCCGGATGAAGTGGTCCACCCAGGCCATGCCGGTGTCCGTGCCCGGCGCGAAGCCGAGGACGCGGATGATCCAGCCCGCCAGCGCCAGCCCGGCGGCCAGCATCGCCATCCGGCCGGCGGCCACCCAGGCGGGGGAGGCCGAGCGGGGAGCCGTGTCCGCCATCACGGCCCGTCCCCCGGCACGGCCGGGTCCTCCAGCAGGCGCGGGCGCTTCCAGCGGCGCTGCAGCCACATCACGCCCAGCAGATCCACGATCCCCACGGCCAGCCGGTCCAGCGTGCCGTAGTTCGACATGCCCCGCAGCCTCGGGCGGTGCCCCACGGGCTCGCTGACCACCCGGCCGCCGCCGCGGATGACCAGGGCGGGCAGGAAGCGGTGCATGTGGTCGAAATGCGGGAGCGACAGGAACAGGCTGCGGGAGAAGACCTTCAGCCCGCAGCCCGTGTCGGGCGTGGCATCCCCCAGCAGCCGGGCCCGGACCCGGTTCGCGACCCGGCTCGTCCAGCGCTTCGTCGTGGTGTCCTTGCGGGTGGTGCGCCAGCCCGCGACCATGA
This sequence comes from Muricoccus radiodurans, assembly GCF_050154705.1. Classification (GTDB taxonomy): domain Bacteria; phylum Pseudomonadota; class Alphaproteobacteria; order Acetobacterales; family Acetobacteraceae; genus Roseomonas; species Roseomonas radiodurans. Next base: position 2,411,272 of record NZ_CP189561.1, read on the forward strand.
CCGCCTCCCCTTCGGCCTGCGCGCGGGCCCAGAGGCGGGGGATGTCGGCCGGGTCGTTCTGCCCGTCCCCGTCCAGCGTCGCGATCCAGGGTGCGCGGGCCGCGCGGATGCCCGTGACGATCGCCGCCGACTGCCCGCAGGACGCGGCGTGCCGGAGCAGCCGGACCGGCGCCGAGGCTCCCGCCTCGCGCACCGCCGCCGCCGTGCCGTCGGTGGAGCCGTCATCCACGTAGACGACCTCGTGCGGCACCCCGGCCAGGGCGGCACCGATCTCGGCCACGAGCGGCCCGATGTTCGGCGCCTCGTTGCGGACGGGCACGACAACGGAGATCGCGGGGACCGGGAGGGCGGGCGGTCCGCCCCCGGCGCCCTCGGGGCGTCCCGGCACGGGCGGTGAAAGCGGGGCGGACATGCGGCGGCGGGGGGTAGCAGGGGCCGGGGGGAGCGTCCAGAACTCGGCCCCTCGATCACCCCGCCCCTCGGCGGCGGCTCTCCCCTGTGTCGGCTGCGCAACAGCAGCGACCGGACCTCGCGCCCGTCCCAAGCTGGCGTCATGTTGCCGGTCTTGAGACGCCCGGGCATCGCCAGCCGGGGCACACTATATCCGGACTCCATGCCCTTCGACGCCCAGGCCCCCTACCACCCCACCGTCGCCGCGCCCGAACGCCGCGGGCAGGCCGTCGCGCTCTGGCTGCTGGCCGTCGCCGGCATGGTCTGGGTGATGGTGGCGATCGGCGGCGCCACGCGGCTGACCGGCTCCGGCCTGTCGATCATGGAATGGGCGCCGTTCCGCGGCTTCCTGCCGCCGACGAGCGACGCGGAGTGGAACCGCCTCTACGACCTCTACCGCACCATCCCGCAATACGAGCTGGTCAACCGCGGCTTCGGGCTGGAGGGCTTCAAGGGCATCTTCTGGCTGGAGTGGATCCACCGCTTCTGGGGACGCCTGATCGGCCTCGCCTATGCGGGCGGGCTCGCCTGGTTCTGGCTGCGGGGTCGCATCCCCGCGGGACTCGGCGGCCGGCTGGTCGGGCTGCTGATCCTCGGCGGCCTCCAGGGCGCGGTCGGCTGGTTCATGGTCGCCTCTGGCTTCGAGGCGGACCGGACCGCCGTCTCCCCCTGGCGGCTCGTCATCCACCTCAGCCTCGCGCTGCTGCTCTTCGCGATGCTGCTCTGGACCGCGCTCGGCCTGCTGCGTCCGAACCGCGATGCGCCGCCGGAGGCCGCGCGACTGCGGCCGCTGGCCCATGCCTCGGCGGGGCTGGCGGTGCTGGCCATGCTGGCGGGCGGCTTCGTGGCGGGCATCCGCGCCGGCCTCGACTTCAACACCTTCCCGCTGATGGATGGACGGCTGGTGCCGGAGGGCTACGCCGCCCTGTCCCCCGTCTGGCGCAACCTGATCGAGAACGTGGCGGCGGTGCAGTTCAACCACCGCCTGCTGGCCACGCTCACGGCGGCAGCGGTCGGCACCCTCGTCGTCCTCGCCTGGCGGCGTCTGCCGCGCGGCGGGGCGCGGGGCGCGGTCCTGCTCTTCGGGGCGGCGGTCGCGGTCCAGTACGGCCTCGGCGTGCTCACGCTGCTCCATCGCGTGCCGGCCGCGCTCGGCACGATGCACCAGACGGTTGCGGTCGGCGTGCTCGCGGCGGCGCTGCTGATGCTGCACGCCCTGCGCGGCCCGCGCCCGCCCGATCCGGCCCGCCGCCCTTGAGCGATCCCGCCTCCCCGCCCGCGCCGTTCCGGTCCGCGCTGGACGCGTTGGCGGCCGGGGTCTCGATCTACGACGCGGAGGGCCGGCTCGCCTACGCGAACCCCGCGCTCTGGCGCCAGGCCGGAGTGGATCCGCTCCCGCCCGGCACGCCGATCGCGGAGGTCGTCGCCTGCCTCGCGGCCTCCGGGCATTACGGCCCCGGCGACCCGAACCGCCGCATCGCCACCATCGCCCGGCTCGACCGCTCCCGCCCCCGGCGGCACCTGACGCGCAACAACGCCGGCCGTTGGCACGAGCTGACGAGCCATCCCCTGCCCGAGGGCGGCAGCATCGGCCTCTCAGTGGACGTGACGCAGGCGCACCGCTCGGATTCCGAGGCGGCCACCCGCGCCGCCCTGCTGGAATCGATCCTGGAAGGCCTCGCCGGCGGGGTCGCCGAGTACGACCACCACAGCCGCCTGCGTTACTTCAACCCGGCCTACCGCGCGCTGATCGGCGCACCGTCCTCGGCGCTGCAGCTCGGCATGACGCTGGCCGAGGTCTACGCGCTGCTGGAGGCCGTCGGCCAGCTCAGCACCCTCAGCCACGAGGAATTGCTGGGCCTGCCCCGGACCCGGCTCGACGGCCCCCGCGACACCACGCGCACGCGTCCCGACGGCACGGTCCTCTGGGGCCGCATCCGCCCCTTCCCCGAGGGCGGGCACCTCGTGGAGGTCAGCGACATCACGGCCGTCCGCCGCGCCGAGGCGGAGGCGCGGGAACGGGCGGCGCTGCTGAACGGCGTGCTCTCCGCCATCCCCCACGGCGTCTGCGTCTACGGCCCGGACGGGCGCGTGACGATGGTGAACGCGGCCTATCAGCGGATCATGGCGGGGAGCGAGGTCCGCATCGGCGAGAGCCATGACGAGATCACCGCGCGCCGCATCGCGGAGGGCGAGTACGGGGGCGAGACCCCGGAGGCCGTGCGCGCGGCGCTGGCGAACTTCCGCCAGCCGATCGCGAACGACCGGATCCGGACGCGCCCCAACGGCACCGTGCTCTCGATCCGCGTCGCCCGACTGCCGAATGGCGGCCACGTCACGGTCATGACCGACATCACCGCCCGCCACCGGGCGGAGGAGGAGGCCCGTCGCCGCGCCGAGACCCTGCGGAACATGCTCGAGAACCAGCCGGACGGCATCGCGCTGTTCGACCCGGCGGGGATGCTCATCGCGTCCAACGCGCTCGCCGCCCGCATGATCGGCCTGACGCCGGAGGAGATGGCCCCCGGCCAGCACCTGCTGGACCTGCGCGGCCGCCAGCTGCTGGGCCCGGAATTCGGCACGACGGAGGAGGAGCGGCAGGCCTTCATCGCCTCCCGCCCGATGGCCATCCATCGGGAGCGCTACATCCGCCGCCGACCGGACGGCACGCTGCTGGAGGTGCGGACCGACCCGACGCCGGATGGCGGCTTCATCCGCACCTATCGCGACGTCACGGAGGAGCGGCGCATCCGCTCCGAGCTGGAGGCGGCGCGCGACGCCGCCGAGGCGGCCTCGCGCGCCAAGACCCGCTTCCTGGCCACCATGACGCACGAGCTGCGGACGCCGCTGCACGCCGTCATCGGCTTCTCCGAGGCGATCCGGGAGGAGACGCGCGCTGAGGTGATGCGGGCCCACGCGGCTGAGGTGCTGGAGGCGGGGCGGCAGCTGCTGGGCCTCGTCGACGGCATCCTGGAGGCGTCGCGAATCGAGGCGGGGCTGCTCTCCGCCGGCGGCACCCTCTTCGACCCAGCGCCGGTGCTGCGGGCCGCGGCCGCGACGGTCGCGCCGGCGGCCGACGAGCTCGGGATCGCGCTCGACATGGACATCCCGCGCCGGCTTCCCCATCTCAGGGGAGAGCCGGCGCGGCTTCAGCGGGTGCTGGACGCGCTGCTCTCCAACGCGATCAAGTTCACGCCCTCCGGCGGCCGCGTGCTGCTCGCGGCGGAGGCGCCGAAGGGAGGGGAAGGGGTGACGAAGGTGCGGGTGACGGACACCGGCATCGGCATGGCCCCGGAAAGCATCCCCCGCGCCTTCGAGGCTTTCGTGCAGCTCGAGAGCGGGCTGTCCCGGCGCTATCCCGGTTCGGGCCTCGGCCTCTACCTCGCCCGCGCCGCGGCGGAGTCGATGGGAATGGCGCTGACGCTGGAGAGCGCGCCGGGCGCGGGCACCACCGCGCGGCTGGAGATGCCGGTGGCCTCGAAGGAGGCCGTGAAGGAAAGGTCTGCCCATGAGTGACGAGACGGCGCTGGAGGCCACCGCCCGGCTGTTCTTCCGGGAGCTGGATCCCGGAGCGGCGATGCGCCTGACATCGGACGCCCTGGCGGGATCGGAGGATGGCGAGCTCTTCCTCGAATACCGGGAGAGCGAGATGACGAGCCTCGAGGACGGGCGCATCCGCTCCGCCTCCTTCGACACGCAGCGCGGCTTCGGGCTGCGGTCCGTGCGCGGCCCCGCGGCCGCCTATGCCCATGCGGGAGAGGTGTCGGAGCCCGCGCTCGCCCGCGCGGCGGAGGCGGTGCGCGCCCTGCCCGGCGGCGCCTCCGCCAGCGTGTCGGAGCCGCCGCGCCCGACGAATGCCCGCCTCTACAGCCCGGCCAACCCGCTGCACGGGGTGGACTTCCCCGCCAAGGCCGCGCTGCTCGCCGAGATGGACGCCTATGCCCGCGGCCGCGATCCGCGCGTGGTGCAGGTGATGGCCTCGCTGGTCGGTGAATGGCAGGCCGTCCGCATCCTGCGCGCCGACGGGCGGGAGGTGGCGGACCTGCGCCCGCTGGTGCGGCTGAATGTCTCGGTCGTGGTGGAATCGAACGGGCGCCGGGAGACCGGCGGCACCGGCATCGGCGGCCGCTTCGGCTATGACCGCCTGCTGGCCGAATCCTCCTGGAAGGGCGCGGTGGACGAGGCGCTGCGCCAGGCCGTGCTGAACCTCGACAGCGTGCCCACCCCCGCCGGGGAGATGGAGGTGGTGCTCGGCCCGGGCTGGCCGGGCATCCTACTGCACGAGGCGATCGGCCACGGGCTGGAGGGCGACTTCAACCGCAAGGGCACCTCCGCCTTCGCCGGGCTGATGGGCCAGCGCGTGGCATCCCGGGGCGTGACGGTGGTGGATGACGGCACCATTCCCGACCGCCGCGGATCGCTGACCGTGGACGACGAGGGCACCCCCTCCGGCCGCACCGTCATGATCGAGGACGGCATCCTCACGGGCTTCATCCAGGACCGGCAGAACGCCCGGCTCATGGGCGTGTCCCCCACCGGCAACGGGCGGCGCCAGAGTTATGCGCACACGCCGATGCCGCGCATGACGAACACGGTGATGCTCGGCGGCACGGACGACCCCCAGGAGATCCTCCGTTCCGTGAAGAGGGGAATCTACGCGGTGAACTTCGGCGGCGGGCAGGTCGACATCACGAACGGCAAGTTCGTCTTCTCCCTGAGCGAGGGCTACATCATCGAGGACGGCCGGATCGGCGCGCCGGTGAAGGGCGCGACCCTCATCGGCGACGGCCCCTCCGCCCTGACGCAGGTGACGATGATCGGCAACGACCTGTCGCTCGATCCGGGCATCGGCACCTGCGGCAAGCAGGGTCAGGGCGTGCCGGTGGGCGTCGGCCAGCCGACGCTGAAGATGACGGGGCTGACGATCGGCGGGACTGCGGTCTGACGCAGATCCCGTGACGTCGCTCGGCGGGATCGTCCTCGCCAACCTCGCGATGGTGGCGGCAACCGTCGTCCAGCTCTCGGCCGGGATCGGCTTCGGGCTGGTGGGCGCGGCCCTGCTGCTGGCGGTGGACCCGCGCCTGGTCCCTGTGCCCTTCGCGGCGGCGGGGATGGTGCTGCTCTTCGGCCAGTGGCGGGCGGACGCGGGATCGGTGCCGCGGGGGATGCTGGCGCCTTCGGTCACGGGCGTCGTGGCGGGAACCCTCGCCGGCATGGCGCTGGCCGTGCTCTGGCCGGAATGGGCGTCGCGCCGAGGCTATGGCATCGTGATCCTCGTCGCGGTGGCGCTGTCCCTCGCGGCCCCGCCGCTGCGGCCCACGGCGCCGACGCTCGGCGCCGCCGCGCTCGTCTCCGGCGTGATGGGAGGATTCGCGGGCGTGCACGGACCGTTGATGGGGCTGGCTGTGGCCGGGCTGAACGCACAGGCCGTGCGCGGCTTCCTCGGCCTCTTCTGGCTCATCGCCTACGGCACGATCCTGCTCGCCGCACTTCCGGCGGGGCGGATCGCGCTTGGCGACCTCTGGATGGCGTCGGCGCTGCTCCCCGGCCTCGCGATCGGCGCCCTGCTGTCCGGCCCGGCCCGGCGCTGGCTGCACGGGCCGCGGCTGCGCGCGGCGATCCTGCTCCTTGCCGCGACCAGCGGCCTCGCCCTCGTGGTGGCGGAATGAGCGCGCTCCGCCCCGCGCGGCCGGAGGAAGTCGAGGCGATCGCCGCGCTGACGGAGCGGGCCTACGCCCACTACGTCCCGATCCTCGGCCGCCGCCCCGCGCCGATGGATGACGACTTCGCCGCCCGCGTCGCGGCCGGACAGGCCTATGTGCTGGAGCGGAACGGCGCCATTGTCGCGCTCGCCGTCATCGAGGATCACGGTGATCATCTCTGGATCGACAATCTGGCGGTGGACCCGGCACTGAACGGCCAGGGCGTCGGACAGGTGCTGCTCGCCTTCTGCGAGGCCGAGGCGCGGCGTCGCGGCTACCGCAAGCTCGGCCTGCTCACGAACGAGCGCATGACGCGCAACAGGGCGATCTACGCGCGGTACGGCTTCACCGAGACGGAGCACCGGGAGGTAAACGGGTTCCGCCGCGTCTACATGCACAAGCTGCTGGAGGACCGGCTAGGCAACTGACCGCGCCTAGCGATCCGTCGGCCGCGCCGCCGCGAACATCTCCGTCACCTGCGCGTAGTCGCGGTAGCCGCAGCGCGCGATCGTCTCCGCCAGCACCGTGTCAAAGCGCCCGTCCCGGAGGACGCGCGGGTCGATATGCACGCCCACCACCTCGCCGATGGTCAGGATGTTGCCGGTCGGGCGGCCCTCCGCGTCGGGCAGCGCCACGCTCTGCACCACGCGGCACTCCAGCGCGGCGGGGCTGGCGGCGACGCGGGGCGGGCGGACCCGCAGGCACGGGGCGGTCTCGATCCCCGCGGCCTCGAACTCGCTGATCCCTTCCGCCTGGTCGCCTGACGAGGCGTTCATCGCGTCGAAGAGCGGCCGGGTGGTGAGGCTGCACACGAACTCGCCGGTCGCGCGGGCATTCGCGGCGCTGTGCTTCAGCCCCTCGCTGCCGAAGCAGACCAGCGGCGGGTGGTTCCCGATCATGTTGAAGTAGCTGTAGGGCGCGAGGTTCGCCCGCCCCTGCGTGTCGAGCGTCGAGATCCATCCGATCGGGCGCGGGGCGATGATCGCCTTGATCGGGTCGTGCGGAAGGCCGTGGCCGAGGCGGGGTTCATAGAACATCCCGCCAGGGATAGCGCCGGGCAGCCCGCCCGGGAACCGTGCGCCGCGATGCTCAGTCGCGCGCGGGAGGATCGCCGGGTGGGCGCGCCTCGCCGCCGGGCGGCCGGCGCCGCCGCGCGAAGACGCTGAGAAACTCCAGTCGCTGGAACAGGACGAGGCCCGCGACGACCAGCCCCAGGACGATCACCCAGGTCATCGGCGATTCGAACATCGACGATCCTTTCTCCGCGGTACGCAGCGGAGCAACGCGGCACGGTCGATGAAGGACATGGTGGAGGAGCGGATCAGCCGGAGACGCCTGGACCACCCCCGTTCCGCTCAGGCGCCCAGCACGGTCGCCAGCGCTTCGGCTGCCAGGTCCAGCGGCACGACATGGCCTCCGGCGAACTCGCGATAGGTCACCTCGTAGCCGGCGCGGCGAAGCGGGGGCACGAGCCGTCGGCTGCACCGGTCGATCGGCAGCACGCGGTCCTCGACGCCGTGCGACACGAAGATCGCGGGCCGGCCCACCGGCGCGCCGGGGGCGGCGAAGCCGGGCGAGAAGGCGAGGATGTGCGTGAAGAGGTCGCCATTGCCGAGCCCGAGCGTGAGCGCATAGGAGGCGCCGTCCGAGAAGCCGGCCACGGCCAGCCGCCGCGGATCGACGCGGCAGCGCCGGAACACGTCGCGCAGAGCGCTGTCCAGGCGGGCGACATCGGGGCCGAAGCCGCCCGAGATCACGTCCCAGGTCCGGCCGCGGCTTTCGGGAAGAAGCACGAGCATGCCGGCAGCGGCCTGCTCGATCAGCCGGTGCGTGCCGGCGGCGTCACCGCCGGCGCCATGGAGCATGACCACCAGCGGCAGGATGGCGTCGGGCGGGGCTTCCGGCACGATCAGAAGCCCGTCGCGGCCGCCCCCTGGCGCGAGAAGATAAACGCCCGGTGCAAGGACCTCATTCGCGTGTCCCTCGCCCGGCCGCGCCAGCAACCGTCCCCGTCCGGCCGCCTCGTGCGGCGTCATGCGCCCCAACGATGCCAGGCCATGACGACGGACCCGGCCGGGCAGGGTGGACCAGCGGGCATGAGCTCCCTCCCGAGCGAATGGTCAGCGGCGAAGGCCGGCCTCGGACGACGACGCAACCGCGCCCGTCCCGCGGACGCTCTCCGCGGGCGTTCATCTTGGAGGCAGCACCGCCATGAACAAGCGCGACGACATCGGTCACGACCCCGGCGATTCCGTGCCGCCGGGCGTGGCGCCGAAATACCCGCCGCCACTGACCGCCGAGGATCTGAAGATCAAGCGGAAGCTCGAGGAACTCGGCGGACGCGGCGACAGCGACACATCGCGCCCCGACCATCCGCAAGGGCAGGCCGAGACCACGGGGCCGGAGAAGCGCGGCGCCTGAGCGCGCTCGCCCGTCTTGCCCGGGCGTCGCGGATCCGGCCTCCGCGATGTCCTAGCGCCCGCCCTGCGCCTCCTGCCGGCTCCGTTGCGCGGAGGGTGCCGCACGACGTGCCGGCGCCGCGGTCCCGCCGCCGCGCAGCATCCGCTCGCAGCGGTCATCCTCCCCGATGCCGAGCTGGATGCTGGGCAGCAGCGCGGTGAGCGGGGCGACCAGTGCCGCCAGTCCGCCCGCGGCGCCGCCGCGCGCGAGCGTCTCGTCCAGCTCCGGCGCCACGTTCGGATTGCGGAAGGTGCCGTCCACCAGGAGGGAGGACGGCTGCGCGGTGGCCGCAGGGTCCTTCGCATGGCTGCGCAGCCGGAGGCCGATCCGCTCCCGCCCCAGGTCGATCGCGCCGGCCCCGAGCATCAGCACCTCGGCCGTCTCCAGCACCAGAACCCGGCTGGTCAGCGTCCCCCGCTCCAGCGCGAAGTCGCCGAGGAAGCACCCCACCGCGGTCCGCCCGGGAATGCCGAGCGCCGAGACCACCGCATTCCCCAGCCGCGGCCCCGCCAGATCCGCCAGCAGGGTGGAGAGCGTGCCGTTCCCCATCGTCGTGAGCGTCAGCCCGCCAGTCCCGTTCGCCAGGATGGCGGCGAAGGAAGCCCCGGTGCCGTCGAGGCGCGCGCGGCCGCCAAGGATACCCGGTCCGTCGGAAGCCTGGGTCGCCTGCATCAGCCGCGACACGTCCAGCCGCTGGAACTGGGCGTCCGCCACGGCGTGCAGCTGGTCGTTGTCCTGCGGTGTGAGCTGGATGTTGCCCTCGATCTGTCCCCGCCCGACGCGCAGGGCGAGCGGGCGAAGCGTCACCACCCCGTCCCGCACGTCCATCTCCGCCCGCAGGCCGTCGAAGGGGGTGTTGCGACCGACGACACTGTCGGCCCTATAGGAGAGGCGGAGATTGGCCGCGTCGAGCCTCGGAAGGTTGAAGGGCTCGTCCGGCACCACCCGGGTCCGCGCCTGGTTCCGCGCCTGCTCCTGCCGCTGCCGCGCCGTCTGCACGGGGGCGGGGCGCCGCGGCGGCTCCTCCCCGAGGAGGCCGCCGAGGTCGGCCAGGTCCACGCGGCTGGAATAGAGCTCCGCCACCACGTCGGGCTTGTCCTGCCGGGTGACGGTGACGGTGCCGGTCAGGTCGGACTGGCCGACGCGGCCCTGGAAGTCGCGGAAGCGCACCCGCCCCTCCGCGTAGTCGAGCTGGCCCGTCACCACGTAGTTCGGCGTCTTCGGGATGGTCACGCCCGTCAGGGGCTGCAACAGCGCCATGTCGGGCCCGCGCAATTCCAGCCGCACATCGGCCCCCGCCAGTTGCAGGGGGTTGCTCAGCGTCCCGCGCAGGGTTGCGCGCGTGGGCCCGTTGGCGAGCTGCATCTCGACGGGCCAGGGCCGCCCCGTCTCCTGCAAGGCGAGGAGGGCGCCGCCGAGTGCAGTGCCCGTGATGCGCTGCCCGGCATAGGTGCCGATCGCCTCCACCGCGACGCGGGGTTCCGGCCCGCTCTCGTCGCGGGTCGCGACCTTGAGGTTGAAGTCGGCACGGAGATTCGGGATGACCACGCGCGCGTTGCCGTCCGCGATCCGCAACACCCGGATCTGCGGCGCGGCCATCGGCCGGGACTCCGCGGGCGCGTCCCCTTCCCCGGCGGGCTGGACGGGATCGAAGCTGTAATTGTTGCCCCCATCCTCCCGCGCGATCACCTGGAGCACCGGGCGCTGCACCTCGACCAGCGGCAGGATGATCTCATTCCGCTGCCAGTAGGCCATCACATCGACCTGGGCGGTCAGGCGCTCCGCCTCGGCGAAGGGGGCCGGCGCCTCGAATCCGTCGGGATTGTCGATCCGCACACGGTCGGCCGAGACCGTGGTGATCCGCCCGAGGCTCACATGGAGATGCGCGATGTGGACCGGGCGCCCGAGCACCGCGGAGGCGCGCCGCTCCACCATCGGGACGAACCAGTCCCAGTTCCAGAAGGCCACGACGAGGCCGATCGCCACCACGGGAATGCCGGCCCAGACCAGCCAGCGGGGCACCCGTCGCTCCGCCATGGCCCCCTCCCGCGCACCGACCGAAACGCCTTGAAGTATCACGTCACCCGGGGTCTGGCCGAAAGCGGGGTCCCGCTTCGCAGTGTCGTGAGCGGCTGCCGGCGGACAAAGGAGCCCTGGCCGGCGGCAACCCGCCCCCGGCATGCCCGTTGCGCTGGCGAACGGCGGCACGGGGACGACAGGATGCTCGGGACGGCCTGGGCGTTGATCAAGGACGCGGCGAACGGCTTCATGGAGCACGAGGCGATGACGCGCGGCGCCGCGATCGCCTGCTACACCCTCTTCTCCATCACGCCGCTTCTCGTCGTCTCGATTGCCATCGCCGGCTATTTCTTCGGCCAGGACATGGTCAGCGGCGCCGTCAGCCAGCAGGTCTCCGGCCTCGTGGGCCGGGAGGGCGGCGCGGCGGTCGAGGCGATGGTGAAGGGGGCCGCCAACAGCGAGACGAAGGGCTTCGCGGCCCTCGTCAGCATCACCTTTCTCCTCATCACCGCCTCGGGCGTCTTCGCGGAGCTGCAGACGGCGCTGAACGTGATCTGGCAGGCCGAGGCGAAGCCCTTCTCCCCCGGCGCCCTCGTGCGCGCGCGGGCGCTCTCCATCGGCCTCGTCGCCGCCACCGGCTTCCTCCTCCTCGTGTCCCTGATGGTCAGCGCGGCGCTCGAGGCCTTCGGCGGATGGCTCACCGGCTTCATCCCGGCGATCGAGATCCTGCTGAAGCTCGTGAACTTCCTCGTCTCCTTCGGGATGGTCACCGCGCTCTTCGCCGCGATCTACAAGATCCTGCCGGACCGGCACCTCACCTGGCGCGACGTCGGCGTGGGGGCGGCGATCACCGCCTTCCTCTTCACGATCGGGAAGACGCTGATCAGCTGGTACATCGCGACCTCCGGCACCTCCTACGGCGCGGCCGGCGCGCTCGTGGTCGTGCTCCTCTGGGTCTACTACTCCGCCCAGGTCTTCCTGCTCGGTGCCGAGTTCACCCGCGCCTGGGCCATGCGGGAGGGCGGGTGGCGCGCCGCGATCCAGGCGCGCCGTCTCCAGGTCGGCGCCGACGCGCCCTGACGGCGGCGCGAAGCCGTCCTATCTTCGGGGCATGGCCGGAACCGCCGTCCCCGACTTCTTCTTCCGCTTCCCAATGCGCCCGATCCGCGCCACGACGCTGGACGGCGCCCTGGCCGAGCCCGATGCGCCGCCCCTCGTCATGCTCTTCCTCTGGGGCATGAACTGCCCGAACTGCGACGTGGCGAAGCGTGCCATCCTCCTCGCCCCGGACCGCTTTCGCTGGCCCGAGCTGCGCTGGATGCACACGAACGTCTACGACGACGCCGACATGGCGACGCGCTTCGGGCTGCACGGCGTCCCGGCCTTCTTCCTGTTCCGCGGCAGCCGCCGGATCGGGCGCATCACCGGCTGGCCGGGATCGGACGAGTTCTGCGCGGCCGTGGAGCGGGAGATCGCCCGCGGCGCCGCCGCCCCGGCCTGAGGGGGTTCAGGGCGGGTCCCGCCAGCCCGGCATGCCGAGCGGGACGGACGGCATGATGACTGTCGGCGGCCGCTCCCCCGGGGTCAGATCGGCCGGGGGGACGCCGCAGTCGGGCCGCAGGGCGCCGCAATCCCAGCGATAACCGTCCGGCCGCCCGGCAACGGACCCGCCCCGCTCGAAGTGGCAGCGACAGGCCCGGCCGGCCATGCAGGCCAGCGCCCCCTCCCGCACCGCGTTGCAGGCAGGAATTGCCTCCACCTGCGCCAGCGCGGGCGGGGCGAGCAGGAAGGGGAGAAGCAGGAGCGCACGCATGGCCCGAGAAGGCAGCCGAACCGGTTAACCACTTCTTGCCGCGGACGCCGTCAGGGCGGCCGGGGACGACCTGGCAGGCCGCGCGGAACACCGGGAGCCGCTGCCTCCCGGACCCTCCGCCGGGGGGCAGACGTGCCCCCCGGACCCCGCGATCAGGGAGGAGCGCGGCCGGGATCAGCCGGCGCCGGGTGCCCGCCGCGTCGCCTCGGCCGCCGCGGACGGCACCGGCAGAGGGCGGACCGACGACAGGGCCTCGACCAGGATGCCCTCGGTCAGGATCTGCGGCAGCACCACCGGTCCCCCCTCCCGCCCCGGCGGGTAGAGAAGGTAGAGCGGCACCCCCTCCCGCCCCTCGGACCGCAGCAGGGCGGAGATGGCCGGATCGCCCCGAGTCCAGTCCCCGGTCAGCACCGCCACGCGGCCGCGGGAGAAGGCCTCTCGCACCGCGGGGCTGGCCAGGGCCACCCGCTCGTTCACCTTGCAGGTGATGCACCACGCCGCGGTCAGGTTGACGAAGACCGGCCGCCCCTCCGCGCGCAGCGCCGCCACGCGCTCCCCCGACCAGGCATCCGCCGTCTCCACGGCCGTCGCCGGCGCGGCCGAGAGCCGCGGCAGCAGCGCGAGCGCCGCGATGACCGCCACCCCCGCCACCGCCTTGCCGAACCGCCATTCCGCCGCCTGCGCAACCCCCAGCGCCCAGGCGCCGAAGCCGATCAGCACCGCGCCGGCCAGCAGCGCCAGCAGCCCGTCCGGCCCGGCCTGCACCGACAGCACCCAGGCGAGCCACGCCGCCGCGCCATACATCGGAAAGGCCAGCGCGCCCCGCAGCCGCTCCATCCAGGCGCCTGGCCGGGGCAGCAGCCGCGCGAGGCCGGGCGCCACCGCGAGCAGCGCCAATGGCGCCGCCATCCCCAGCCCCATGGCCCCGAACACCCCCAGCGCCGACACCGCCGGCATCGCCAGCGCCGCCCCGATCGCCGCAGCCATGAAGGGCGCGGTGCAGGGCGTCGCCACCACCACCGCCAGCACCCCACCGCCGAAGCGCCCCCACAGGCCGGAGGAGAGCGCCCCGCCGCCCGAAGGTCCCCGCACGGCGTAGACGCCGGACAGGTTCAGCCCGATTGCCAGCATCAGCCAGGCGAGCGCCGCCACGAACGCCGGTTCGGTGAACTGGAATCCCCAGCCGGCAGCGTGGCCGGCCGCCCGCAGCCCGATCAGCGCCCCACCGACCACCAAGAACGTCACCACCACCCCCGCTGCCGCGGCCCCTGCCCCGGCCCGCACCGCCCCGCGAGAGGCGCCGGACAGCCGCACCAGCCCGAGTCCCTTCATCGCGAGGACCGGGAAGACGCAGGGCATGAGGTTCAGGATCAGCCCGCCCAGCGCCGCCAGCAGCGCCGCCTGCCACAGCGGCATCCCCGGTGCCGCCGGCACCGGACCGGGCACCGCCGACACCGCATAGGCCGCCCGCACCCCCGCCGCATCCGTGACCGCGACGACGCCCGAGAGCCGGTCCGGCACCCGCGCCGCGCCGCGCGCGAGCGCCAGGGTCAGCGCCCCCGTCCCGACGGACAGCGCCTGCGGCACCGCGTTGTCGATCACCCCCGGCGCGTCAGGGAAGAAGAACGCCTCCCGCACCGCGCCCGGCCGAAGGTCCGCGCCCGCCAGCTCGATCGCGCCGCGCGTGCCGGCGAAGCCCGCCCGTACCTGGAAGGGCGCGGCGACCGGCAGCGACGACTCGGCCGTGCGGAACAGGGCGGCCAGGACCGGATCGGGGCGCGTCGCGGCCTCCACCGGGATGTCCAGGCGGAAGGCGCCCTCCTCGGGGATGCAGACCTGCTCGCAGACGAGCCAGCGGGCCGTCCCCTCCACCGTGTAGAGGCGCCCCGGCTCCGCGTTGGCCGGCACCGTCACGGCGAGGGGAAAAACGGCCTCCCCCGTGTAGCCGAAGTTCACCAGCGGCCCGTAGGGAATGCGCCGCGGCGCCGGGAAGGCCATCGCGCCGGCCGTGCCGCCATCCGGCAGGGAGAGCTCCAGCGACGGTGGCTCCCCCGCATCCCCCGGATTGCTCCAGTAGGTATGCCATCCCGGGGAGAGCGCGAGGCGCAGCCCCACCCGCAGCGTCGCCCCCGGCGCTACCGCGGCCGCATCGGCCACCAGCGTCGCGCGGGCGCGCGGTGAGGCGACGGGCTCGCTCTCCAGCGCCCGCGCGGAGAGCGGGGCAAGGAGCGCCAGCAGGAGGAGGAACGCGCGCATCGGCCCCGTCCTAGGGCCGATGCCGTCCCGCCCGCAACGGGCGGGTCAGGCGCTTGCCCGATCCAGCTCCGCGATGTCCTCCGCCCCCAGCCGGATCTCCGTCGAGCGGACGAGGCTCTTCAGCTGGTCGAGGTTCGTCGCGCTGGCGATCGGGGCCGTCACCCCCTCCCGCGCGATCACCCAGGCGAGCGCCACCTCGGCCTGGCTCGCCCCCACCCGCGCGGACACCTTGTCCAGTGCCGCCAGGATCGCGTCGCCGCGCGGCGTGAAGTACTTCTCTACCCGCGCCGCGCGGCTCCGCCCCGCCGCGTCCGCCTTCGACCGGTACTTCCCGGACAGGAAGCCGGAGGCGAGGCTGAAATAGGTGATGACCCCGATCCCCTCGCGGAGGCAAAGGTCGCGCAGCGGGCCGTCGAAGCTCGCGCGGTCATAAAGATTGTATTCGGGCTGCACGCTCTCGTAGCGCGGAAGGCCCTTCTCCCGCGCCGTATCCAGCGCGGCCTGGAGCTGCGGCGCATCGAAGTTGGAGCAGCCGATGGCCCGCACCTTGCCCGCCTGGATCAGCCGTTCATAGGCGCGCAGGGTGTCCTCCTGCGGCACCTCCGCGTCGAAGCGGTGGGACTGGTACAGATCGATGCGGTCCGTGTTCAGCCGGCGCAGTGAATCCTCGACCGCCCGCTCGATCCAGCGGGGCGAGAGGCCCTTGCGGTCCTCGCCGAGGTCCATCCCGACCTTCGTCAGGATGAGCACCTTCTCCCGCTTGCCGGGACTCGCGCGCAGCCAGTTCCCGATGATCGTCTCGGACTCGCCGCCGGTGTGGCCGGGCACCCAGCGGGAATAGACGTCCGCCGTGTCGACGGCGTTCAGCCCGGCGTCGACGAAGGCGTCCAGCAGCGCGTGGCTCGTCGGCTCGTCGGCCGTCCAGCCGAAGACGTTGCCGCCGAAGACGAGGGGCGCGATGGAGAGGCCGGTCCGGCCGAGCGGGCGCATCTGCATGGGGGGCGATCCTGTCGGGTGCGGCGCCAGAGGTAGGCCCCCGCCCCCGCCCTGCCCAGGGGCTGGCCCCGGCCCCTGAGGCGACCTCCCCTACGGCCGTTTGACAAGCCGCCCCGCCGAACCGAGACGGCGGGGCGATGGACCTGCCCGAACTTCCCGTCACCGAGGCTCTGCCGACGCTGCTGAACGCCCTGCGCGCCGGGCCGAGCGCCGTCCTCGTCGCCCCACCCGGCGCCGGCAAGACCACCCTCGTGCCGCTCGCGCTGATGGAGGAACCCTGGGCGGCAGAGGGAAAGATCCTCGTCCTGGAACCCCGCCGCGTCGCCGCCCGCGCCGCCGCACGCCGCATGGCGGACCTGATCGGGGAGGGCGCGCCGGGCGGCACGATCGGCCTCGCCACTCGGCTGGACCGCGCCGTCTCCGACCGCACGCGGGTCGAGGTGGTGACGGAGGGCCTGCTCGTCCGCCGCCTGCAATCCGATCCCGAACTGGCGGGCGTCGCCGCCGTCCTCTTCGACGAGGCGCATGAGCGCCACATCGACATCGATCTCGGCCTCGCCCTCTGCCTCGACGTGCAGCGCGGGCTCCGGCCGGAGCTGCGCCTGCTGGCCATGTCCGCCACCCTGGACGCGGCGGGCTTCGCCGGCCTGCTCGGCGGCGGCCCCGACGCGCCGGTCATCGAGAGCGCCGGCCGCGCCTTCCCCGTCACCGTCACCCACCGCCCGCGCGAACTGGCCGATGCCCGCGACCTGCCCGAGGCCATGGCCGGCGCCATCCGCGAGGCCCTGCGCGCCTATCCCGGCGACGTGCTCGCCTTCCTCCCCGGCTGGGGCGAGATCCGCCGGACGGCCGAGCGCCTGGGCGGCCTCGACGCCGAGGTCCTGCCCTTGCACGGCGAGATGCCGCCGGCCGAGCAGGACCGCGCCCTGAACCCCTCGGACCGGCGCAAGGTCGTGCTCGCCACCTCCATCGCGGAGACGTCGCTGACCGTCCCCGGCGTGCGGATCGTGGTGGATGGCGGCTTCCGCCGGGCGCCGCGCCTGGACGCCGCCACCGGCCTGACCCGGCTGGCCACGATCCGCATCTCCCGCGCCGCGGCCGAGCAGCGCGCGGGGCGCGCCGGCCGCACCGCGCCCGGCGTTGCCATCCGCCTCTGGACCGAGGCGCTGCACCGCGGCCTTCCCCTCGCCGACCGGCCGGAGATGCTGGAGGCGGAACTGTCCGGCCTCGCCCTCGACTGCGCCGCCTGGGGCGCCGACCCGCGCGCCCTCTCCTTCCTCGACCCGCCGCCGGAGGGCGCGCTCGCCGCCGCCCGCACCCTGTTGCGGGATCTGGACGCCCTGGACGCGGAGGGCCGGATCACCCCTATCGGCCGCCGCATGGCCCGGCTCGGCGCGCATCCCCGCCTCGCCCGGACCATGGTGGAGGCCGGCAACGCCGGGGAGGCCGCGCTGGCCGCCGACCTTGCCGCCCTGTTGGAGGAGCGCGACCCCATCCGGGACCGCGACGCGCCCTCCGACCTGCACCTGCGCCTGGACCTGCTGCGCGGCGGCGATCACCCGCACGCGGACCGCGCGACGGTCGGCCGCATCCGCCGCACCGCCTCCCTCCACCGCCGCCGCCTTTCCGTGCCCGAGCGCACCGCGCCGGAGGGCGACCCCGCCACCCTACTCGCCGCCGGCTTCCCCGACCGCATCGCCGCCCGCCGCGGCACGATGGAGGGCGCCTTTCGCCTCGCCTCCGGCCAGGGCGCCCGGCTGACGGCCACGGACCCGCTCCGCAAGGCGCCGCTGCTCGCCGTCGCCGCGCTGGAGCTCGCGGGGACCGAGGCCCGCATCCGCATGGCCGCCCCCCTGGACCGCGCGACCCTGGAGGCCCGCTTTCCCGACCGCTTCGCGCGGGAGGAGGTGACGGAGTTCGACGCCCGGGCCGGCGCCGTCACGGCCCGCCGCCGCCTGCGCTTCGGCCCCCTGGTGCTGGAGGAGTCCACTCTCCCCCACGCCGACCCGGCCGCCGTCGCCGCGGCCCTGGCCCGCGCCGCCGCGGACCGGGGCTTCCGCGACCTCGATTGGACGAAGGGCGCCACGCAGCTCCGCGCCCGGCTCCGCTGGGCCCATGCGACGGAGGGCACGCCCTGGCCGGACGTCTCCGATGCGGCGCTCGCGGCCACCGCCGGGGATTGGCTGGGCTCCCACCTGCACGGCTTGTCCCGCTTGTCGGAACTGCGCGGCCTCGACCTCGCCGGCATCCTGCAGGGCCTCGTGCCCTGGGAACTGCGTCGCCGCCTCGACGCCGACCTGCCCGCCCGGGTGGACCTGCCCGGCGGCCGCTCGGCGGCGATCGACTACGACCGGGAGGTCCCGGCGCTGGAGGCCCGCGCCCAGCACCTTTTCGGCCTCGCCGCACCGCCGCCGCTGATGGGCGGGCGCATCCCGCTCCAGGTCTCCCTCCTCTCCCCGGCCGGGCGGCCGGTGGCGGTCACGGCGGACCTGGCCGGCTTCTGGCGCGGCGGCTGGGCGGAGGTGCGGCGGGAGATGCGGGGCCGATACCCCCGGCATCCCTGGCCGGAGGACCCGACCATCCCGGCCTGAACGGCCCGGCTTGAACAGGACGGCCCGGCACCCTCCTTATGGAGGGAGAAGAACTGGACCGGATTCGACCTCCTCCATGCCAAATGCCCTCCCGCGGCGCCTTGCCCTGCTCGGGACCGGGGCCCTCGCCTTTGCCCCGCTGGCGGCCCGCGCGCAGCGCGCCGTCCTGCCCGACTTCGCCGACCTCGCCGCCGCCGTCCTGCCGGCGGTCGTGAACATCGCCGTGACGGGGGAACAGAACGCCCAGCTTCCGCCCGAACTGCGCGGCACGCCCTTCGAGCGCTACTTCCGCGAGCGGCGCGGCCGGCAATCCGTGCAGGGTGCGGGATCGGGCTTCGTCATCGATCCCACGGGCTACATCGTGACGAACAACCACGTGGTCGGTTCCGCGGCGCGCGTGGTCGTCTCGCTGCAGGACGGGACGGAGCTTCCGGCGCGCGTGGTCGGGACCGACGAGCTGACGGACCTCGCCCTGCTGAAAGTCGAGTCCCGCACGCCGCTCACCGCCGTGCCCTGGGGCAGCACGCCCGTGCGCGTGGGGCAGTGGGTGATGGCGGCCGGCAATCCCTTCGGGCTCGGCGGCACCGTGACCACCGGCATCGTCTCCGCCCGGGGGCGCGAGATCGGGGCCGGGCCCTTCGACGACTTCATCCAGACGGACGCCGCGATCAATCCCGGCAACTCCGGCGGCCCGCTCTTCAACACGGCGGGCGAGGTGATCGGCATCAACACCGCCATCTACTCCCCCTCCGGCGCCTCCGCGGGCATCGGCTTCGCGACGCCCTCAGATCTCGCCCGCGGCGTCATCGAGCAGCTGCGCCGCGACGGGCGGGTGGAGCGCGGCTGGCTGGGCGTCGCGGTGCAGGATTCCGGCAACGACGCCCCGCGCGGCCGGCGCGGCGTGCAGATCCAGAACGTGGAGCGCAACTCCCCCGCCGCCCGTGCCGGGCTGCGGCCGGGCGACCTCGTCACCGCGCTGAACGGCAGCCAGGTGGAATCCTCCCGCGCGCTGATCCGCACGGTGGCCGGCGTCACGCCGGGGCAGAGCGTGCGGCTCTCCCTCGTGCGGGACGGGCGCACGCAGGACGTCTCCGTGCAGGTCGGCCGGCGGCCCGCCGGGACAGGCACGAGCACGACCCCGTCCCGGGAGCAGTGACGTGATCCGCCGCGCCACCGTCATCGCCCTCGGTGCCCTGGCCGCGGCGCCCGCCGCCGCGCAGCCCTCCTTCGACTGCCGCCGCGCGAGCGGCGGGGTGGAGGCGGTGATCTGCGCCAATCCCGCGCTGTCCGCGCTCGACCGGGACCTTGCCACCGCCTACCTCCGCGTCGGCGGGCAGCCGGGCGTGGCCGAGGCGCAGCGGGCCTGGATCGCCCAGCGGAACCGGGACTGCGCGCGCCCGGCGCGCGAGACGCCCGCCGCCTGCCTGCAACGCCTCTACGGCGAGCGGCTGGCCGCGCTGCGCCCCGCCGCCCCGGCCGCGACTGTCCCGGGCGAGAAGGACGCCCTGACCGGCAACTGGCGGCCGGTCGGCGGCAACCGCACGGGGCAGCTCGCCCTGGAGCCGCTGCGGGACGGGCGCTGGCGCGTGCGGATGCGCGTGGCCGTGCAGGGCCAGCCCGGCGCGTCCTGCGACGGGGACTGGATCGCGGCCGCCCGCCCGGACGGCGCCCTGGCCGGCCGCGCGGCCGGAGAGGGCGGCGATCCCATCGTCATCCGGCCGGCCGGGAGCGAGCTGGCGGTGTCGGCCCCCTCCGATCACGGGTATTGCGGCCCCGCCGGGGATTTCGCCGGCCGCTGGGCGCGCTGAGCCCCCTCGCGGGCCCGGTCTGGCAACCGGCCCGTCCCCGCGTCATTCTCCGGCAAAACCGGGAGTAAGCCTGTTGCGCATCCTGCTGGTCGAGGACGACCCCGAGGTGGCCCGCTTCGTGAAGAAGGGGCTGACCGAGGCCGGCCACGCCGTCGAGCACCGCGACAACGGCCGCGACGGCCTGCTTCTGGCCGCGGCCGAGCCCTTCGACCTGCTCGTGCTGGACCGGATGCTGCCGGGCGGCGTGGACGGGCTGCGGCTGGTGGAGACGCTGCGCGCCCAGGAGAACCGCACCCCCGTCCTCTTCCTCACGGCCATGTCGGCGGTGGACGAGCGGGTGCGCGGCCTGAAGGCGGGCGGCGACGACTACCTGACGAAGCCCTTCGCCTTCGCGGAGCTGCTGGCGCGCGTGGAGGCGCTCGGCCGCCGTCCGACCGCGGAGGCGCCGGCGACGAAGCTGCGCGTCGCGGATCTGGAGCTCGACCTTCTCTCGCGCTCCGTCACGCGCGGCGGCAAGCGCGTGGACGTGCAGCCCCGCGAGTTCCGCCTGCTGGAGCACCTGATGCGCCATGCCGGGCAGGTGGTGACGCGCACGATGCTGCTGGAGAAGGTGTGGGACTACCACTTCGACCCGCAGACGAACGTCATCGACGTGCATGTCTCCCGCCTCCGGCAGAAGCTGGACCGCGGCTTCGACAAGCCGCTGATCCACACGATCCGCAACGCCGGCTACATGATCCGCGCCGAGGATTCGGCGTAGGCCCAGCCCATGCGCCAGGTCGCCGAGGAGGCGCGGCGCGTCGGCCCGCTGCGGCTGGTGGACAGCGCCGGCTTCCGCTTCGCCATCTTCTTCGCGGTCATGTTCCTGCTGGGCGGCGTCGCCTTCTCCGCCATCGTCTGGTGGAACACGGCGGGCGGGCTGGACCGGCAGACCGACACCATCATCCGCGGCAGCGTCGCCGCCCTCATCGAGCGCTACAACCAGGATGGGCGGGAGGGCGTGATCGAGGCGATCCAGTCCCGGCTGGAGCGCGCCGACGACCAGGACCTCTATCGCCTGACCGACCGGGACGGCGTGCCGCTGACCGGCAACCTCACCCTCACGCCCGAGGAGCTGGAAGGGCCGGAGCCCGAGGGCGAGTTCCGCTGGACCCGCATCCCCATGATGCGGGAGGGCGAGCGGACCGAGGCGCGGCTCTACCGCCAGGACCTCTCGAACGGCGACCACCTGATCGTCGGCCGCGACGTGGAGGAGCGGCTGCGGCTGCGGGAGCTGCTGGCCGGCGGCCTGGCCTGGGCGGCCTGCGCGGCGGGCGTGCTGGCGCTGGTCGGCGCGCTGCTGCTGCGGCGGGCCCTGGAACAGCGCCTGCGCCCCGCCGCCGATACGGTCGCGGCCATCGCCCAGGGCGACCTCGCTCACCGCGTTCCGATGACGGGCCGGGAGGACGAGTTCGACCGGCTCGGCGGCACGATGAACGCGATGCTCGACCGGATCGCGTCCCTCATGGCCGGCATCCGCGGCGTGTCGGACGCGATCGCGCACGACCTTCGCACCCCGGTCGCCCGCGCCCGCGGCCGGCTGGAGGAAGCGCTGGCCCGGTGCGACGATCCCGTCGCCATGCGCCGCGCGATCGAGCAGGGCGTGGCCGACCTGGACGGCATGATCCGCCTGCTCGGCGCCGTGCTGCGCATCGCGGAGGTGGAGGCCGGCGCCCGCCGCGCGGCCTTCACACCCTTCGACCTCGTGCCCGTGCTGGCGGACGCGGCGGAGCTCTACACACCCTCCGCCGAGGCGCGGGACGTGGCGCTGGACTCCGCGCTGCCGGACTCCCTGCCCCTGACCGGTGACCGCGACCTGCTGCTGCAGGCGGTCGCGAACCTCCTCGACAACGCGGTGAAGTTCACCCCGGTGGGGGGCCGCATCGCCCTCTCCGCCGAGGCCACGCCGGAGGCCATCCGGATCACCGTGGCCGACGAGGGTCCCGGCCTCTCCCCCGCCGAGCGGGCGCGGGCGGGGGAGCGGTTCTTCCGCACGGACTCCGCCCGGACGACGCCGGGCTACGGGCTGGGCCTGTCTCTCGTCCGCGCCGTGGCGGGGCTGCATGGCGGGGAGCTGCTGCTCGGTGACGCCCGGCCAGGGGAATCCCCGCCCGGCCTCGCCGCGACCCTCGTGCTGCCGCGGACGGAGGAGGAGTGATGCGCGACGGCGGCCCCCCCGCCCCGCTGCCGATGGCGCTCGCCGGCGCCTCGGCGCTCGCGACGGGGATCGGGCTGGCGCGCTTCGCCTACGTCCCGCTCTTCCCCGCCATGGTGGCCGCGGGATGGGTGGATGGCGGGGAGGCCGGGCTGCTCGGCGCGGTGAACTTCACCGGCTATCTCGCGGGGGCGCTGCTGGGGCCGCGCTTCGGCCGGGCCTGGGGGGTGCGGGGCGCGCTCGATGCGGCGATGGCGCTCGCCATCGCCTCCTTCCTCGCCTGCGCGATCCACTGGGGCTTTCCCTGGCTGGCCGGCTGGCGCGGCCTGGCGGGGCTGGCGGGCGGGGTGCTGATGGCCCTGGCCGGGCCGGCCGTGCAGGCCGCCACCCCGCCGGAGCGGCGCGGGACGGCGTCCGGGATCGTCATCTCGGGGGTCGGGGGCGGGGTGGTGATGGCGGCGCTGCTCGTCCCCGCCCTGCTCGGCCTCGGCGGCGTATCCGGGACCTGGGGCGGGCTGGGACTGGTGGCGGCGGGGCTCTGGGCCTTCGCCCGTCCGCGCTGGCCGGCGCCCCCTGCACCCGCTGCCGCGGCGGCCTCGGCCGCTCCGGCCGGCCGCACGGGCCGGCTGATGCTCGCCTACACGCTCTCCGCGGCGGGCATGGTGCCGCCCATGATCTATCTGGCGGACCTCGCCGCCCGGGGACGGGGGCTCGGCGTGGCGGCGGGGGGGCTCGTCTGGGCGCTGTTCGGGCTCGGCGCGCTGGCCGGCACCCTGCTCGGCGGCCGGGCGGCGGACTGGGTCGGAGCGCGGCGGGCGCTGATCCTCTGGATGGCGGCGCAGGTGCTGGCGCTCGGCCTCGCGCTGCTGCCGCACGCGGCGGCGGTGCCACCGGCGGCACTGCTCTCCGGCTTCTCCGGCGTCGGCGTCAGCGCCGTGACGCTGGCGGCGGTGCGGGCCGCGGTGGGGTCGGCCGCCGGGGCGCTCTGGTCGCGCGCGACCGCGCTCTACGCTCTCGCTCAGGCGCTCACGGGCTACGGCCTCGCCTGGCTCTTCGCCCGTGCGGGCGAGGCGCACGCGCCGGTCTTCTGGGTCGGGCTCGGGTTCAGTGTCGCGGGGCTGGCGGTCGCCCTCGCCCCTGCCCGCGGGGCGCGGCCCGCGGCCTGAACCGCGCCCAGCGGAAGGGCTGCCGGGGCCGCCACGTCCGGCCCCGGGAGAGAGGGAGGCTGGGCGGGACCCGCCGGATGGGGACGGGCCCCGCCCGGTCCGGCCCACGGGAGGAGGGTTCCGCGACCCGGACAGGGTTCCGGGATGATGGCGCCGACGCGTTGACGCTCCGTTGCCGCCAGGGGGCGAGATCGTGCCACCCCGGCGCCACCTTGGGGCCGCTGTCGCGTTGCAATGGGCAGCCATACGGCACGCCGACCAACGCAGGAGGATTCGATGACCCGCCGTCCGGTATTGACCCTTGCCCTCCTCGCCGGGATCGCCGCTCCCGCGCTCGCCGGCTGCGTCGCCGGCCCCTATGACGTGGCCTACGGGCCGGGCTGGGGTCCGGGTTATGACGCGCCCGCCTATTACGTCGCGGCCCCGCCGTCCCGGCCCTACTGGGAGCCGGCGCGCTACGAGGGCCGGCGCGATCGGGACTGGGACCGGCGTTACGACCGCCGCGCCGAGCCCGCGCCGCGCCGCTGGCGGGATCGTGATGCGGGCTACGCGGATGCGGGCCGGCCCGGCCGGGCCCCGACGCTGGAGCAGCGCGCGCGCCGGGGCGAACAGCCCAACCAGACCGGCCTCTGGGGTGGCACGATCGGGACGCCCGGCAACTAGCCTCCGGGTCCTGGCCGGCGCGTGACCGCCGAGGTGGGGCCCGTTGCCGGCTGCTGCTCTGACGGCCGGATTGGCGCGCCCGCGCAGGCCGATCAAGATTCGGGGCTCCCGCCCCTTGGTTCGCGCGCACGGATGTCGCATCCGTGCGGCACGGCCGAGGAGAGAACGCCCCGCCATGCCCGACGCGCCCGATGCGCCGCCCCCCACCGACGCGCGCCTGCCCCTGGCCGGCCTGCGCGTTGTCGAGTTGGGCCACTACATCGCCGCCCCCTTCGCGACCCGCCTCCTGGCCGACCTCGGCGCCGAGGTGATCAAGGTCGAGCCGCCCGAGGGCGATCCGCACCGCGACTGGGGCGCGCGGCACAACGGGCATGCGGTATGGTTCTCCATCCACGGCCGCAACAAGCTCTCCGTGACGCTCGACCTGAAGAGCGAGGAGGGAAGGCGCCGGGTGAAGGCGCTCTGCGCCCGCGCGGACGCGCTGGTGGAGAACTTCCGGCCCGGCTACCTCGAACGCATCGGCCTCGGGCCGGAAGCGCTGCACGCCGACAACCCGCGCCTGGTGATCGCGCGCGTCTCCGGCTACGGCCAGGACGGACCCTACCGCGACAAGCCCGCCTTCGGCGCGATCGGGGAAGCCATGGGCGGCCTGCGCCACCTGACCGCCAATCCCGGCCAGACCGACCTGCCGCCGCCGCGCTGCGGCGTGTCGATCTCCGATGACCTGGCGGGGATGTACGCGGCGCTCTCGCTTGTCTCCGCCTGCTGGGGGCGCGACCGGGCGCCGGACGGCAAGGGACGGGTCATCGACCTCGACCTCGTCTCCTCCGTCTTCTCGCTGATGGAGGGGATGCTGCCGGAATACGGCATCCTCGGCCGGGTGCGGCAACCGCACGGGGCCGCGCTGCCCTCCGCCGCGCCGACCAACACCTACCCCTGCGCGGACGGGAAGTGGTTGGCGATCGCGGGCAACTCCGACCTCATCTACCGGCGCCTGATGACGCGGATCGGCCGCGCCGATCTGGCCGACGACCCGCGGATGGCGACGAATGCCGGCCGCTGCGCCCATGCCGGCGAACTGGACGGCGCCATCGCCGACTGGACCCGCACCCTGACCGCCGCCGAGGCGCAGGCGGCCATGGAGGCGGTGCAGGTCCCCTGCTCCCGCCTCTACGACATGCGGGACTGCGTGGAGGACCCGCATTTCCAGGCCCGCGAGCTCGTCATGGAGGTGCAGGACCCGCTGATCGGCCCCATCCTGCATCCCGCCGCCCCCTTCCGCTTCGACGGGCTGCCGCCGCGCGACATGGTGCGCTGGACCGGCCCTGCCGTCGGGGCGCACAACGCCTATGTGTTCGGAACCCTGCTGGGAGAGAGGACGCCATGATCGGCAAGGCCACCATCTCCGACGTCGCGCCGCGCGACGGGCTGCAATCCATCGGCCCCTTCGTGCCGACGGAAACGAAGATCGCCCTCGTTCGCGCCCTCTACGACGCGGGCGTCAGGCGGATGGAGATCGGCTCCTTCGTCTCGCCGAGGGCCGTGCCGCAGATGGCCGACACGGGCGAGGTGCTGCGCGCCGCGCTGGCGCTGGACGGGCTGGAATCCACCGTCCTCGTCCCCAACCGCAAGGGCTACGAACTGGCCGCCGCCTCGGGGGCGCATCGGCTCGGCCTCTTCATGTCGGTGACCGAGAGCCACAACAGGTCGAACCTCAACCGCACGCGGGAGGAGTCCTTCGACGACCTCACGGACATCGTTCGGGACGCCACCGCCGCGGGGCTGAAGCTGCGCTTCAACCTGTCCTGCTGC
Organism: Muricoccus radiodurans; assembly: GCF_050154705.1. GTDB lineage: Bacteria > Pseudomonadota > Alphaproteobacteria > Acetobacterales > Acetobacteraceae > Roseomonas > Roseomonas radiodurans. The sequence goes on from NZ_CP189561.1 coordinate 2,437,202, forward strand.
TTCCACTGTCCCTTCGAGGGCGTGGTGCCGGATTCCGAGACGCTGGACTGGGTGGAGCGGGTCATCGCCCTCGATCCCACGATGGAGATCGCGCTCGCGGACACGACCGGCAACGCCTCCCCGGACCAGGTGCGGCGGCTGTTCGAGATCGTTCACCGGTCCTGGGGCCTGCGCTTCGCCTTCCACGGGCATGACACCTACGCCATGGGCGTCGCGAACACGGCCGCCGCCTGGGAGGCCGGCGTGCGGATCTTCGACTCCGCGGCCGGCGGGCTGGGCGGCTGCCCCTTCGCCCCCGGTGCCACCGGCAACGTCGCGACCGAGGACGTGGTCTGGATGTTCCGCCGCATGGGCGTGGAGACGGGGATCGACTGGAACAGGCTGCTGGCCGCCGCCGATCTGGCGGCGCAGGTGCCGGGCGGCACGCCGGGAGGGCGGTTGCGTGGCGTGCCGGCGGTGCGGCGGGCGGCTTAAGCAAAGCCAGGGGAACCTATTTCCCCCGGCAAACGTATACGCTTGGCCCATCTATTTTTTCCAGGCTGCCGCGGAATGGATGACAGCCCGCACGTGGGTGGCTACTCCGCCGTGGCGCCTGACGTGCGGACCACCTCGGCCCACTTGGCCACCTCCGCCCGCAGATAGGCGCCGTAGCCGGCGCGATCCATCGCGGCGGGCAGGAAGCCCATCGCGTCCAGCCGCGCCCGCATCTCCGGCGCGGCCAGGGCGCGGTTCACCTCCGCGTTCATCCGCTCCGTCACCGCCGCCGGCGTGCCCGGCGGCGCCATCAGCGCGAACCAGGTCAGCGCCTCGAAGTCCGGGAAGCCGGACTCCGCCACCGTCGGCACCTCCGGCAGCGCGGGATCGCGCCGCAGCCCGGTCACCGCGATCGGCCGGATGCGTCCCTCCCGCACCAGGGGAAGCGCTGGCGGCAGCGAGGTGCTGCCCACCGGCACCTGCCCTGCCACCACCGCCGTCACCGCCTGCGCGGGCCCGAACGGGACGTGCTGCATCTCCGCCCCCGCGCGGGAACGGAAGAGCAGCTCCATCCCGAGATGCGTCGTCGTCCCCGTGCCGGAGGACCCATAGTCCAGCCCCCGCGTCCGGGCCGCCGCGATCAGCTCCGCGAGCGTGCGCACCGGAAGCCGCTCCGGGTTCACGGTGATGAGGTTCGGCGTGCTGGCCAGCAGCGCCACTGGCTCCAGGTCCACCAGGGCGTCGTAGCCGGCGTTGCGGTACAGGCTCGGGTTCACGGCGTAGGCCACCGAATGGGCCAGGAAGACCGATCCGTCCGGCGCCGCCCGCCGCACCGCGACAGTCGCGATGTTGCCGCCCGCGCCCGGCCGGTTCTCCACGATCACGCTCTGTCCCAGGGACGGCGTCAGGGACTGGGCCAGCGCCCGGCACAGCACGTCCGTCGCCGCTCCGGGCGGGAAGGCCACCACAATACGGACCGGCCGGTCCGGCCACTGCGCCCACACCGGCCGCGCGGGCGCGAGAAGGGCGGCGCCCAGCAGGCGGCGCGTGATGGCGGTCATCTCGGACGATCTCCCCCGGCGCGATCTCCTTGGCGCCGGGGGAGAGGATGCGATGGAGCCCCGCGCCGGCGCTACTGGTTCAGCGTGATGTTCTTCTCCCGGATCACGACCGTCCAGCGGTCGAGGTCCGCATCCATCACCGCCTTCAGAGCCGTGCCGTCGCCGCCCACCGGGATGGCACCCTGCTCCACGAAGCGGTCGCGGATCTCCGGCACCGCCAGCGTCTGCCGCACCGCCTCCTGCAGCCGCGCGACCACGGCCGGCTCCAGCCCGCGCGGGCCGAGAAGCCCGTACCAGTAGGACGAGGTGAAATCGATCCCGAGCTCCTTCAGCGTCGGCACGTCGGGCAGGGACGGGATGCGCCCGCCCGGGGTGGAGATGGCCAGCGCCCGCAACTGCCCGCCCTGGATCGCGCCCATCACCGTCGGCGGCGCTGCCGGCAGGATGGAGACGCGCCCCGCCAGCAGGTCGTTCAGCGCCGGTCCCATGCCGCGATAGGGGACATGCGTCATCCGCGCGCCGGTCAGGTCCTGCAGCACCTCCGTGTAGAGATGCGGGGAGGAACCGGCGCCCATCGTGCCGTAGAAGACGCCGTCCGGCCCCCGCTCCCGCGCCATGGCGATGAACTGCCGCAGGTCCCGCGCCGGGGAACTGGCGGGCACCGCGAAGATCACGGCGTAGTCCACCAGCAGCGACACCGGCGTGAAATCCGTCCGCACGTCGAAGCCGAGGTTCGGGTAAAGGGGCGGCGCCGTCGCGAGCGAGTTCTCCGTCAGCAGCAGCGTGTAGCCATCCGGTGGGGAGCGGACGACCGCCTGCCATCCCACCACGCCGCCGCCGCCCGGCCGGTTCTCCACCACCACGCTCTGCCCGAGCGTGCCGCTCATGTGCTGGGCGAAGACGCGCGCGACGAAGTCCGTCGTTCCGCCGGGTGGGTAGGTGATGATGATCCGGATGGGCCGCTGCGGCCACGGTCCAGCGGGGGCCTGCGCCGATGCGGGGCGCGCCAGTGCCGGCAGCGCGAGCGTCGTCCCGAGAAGGGTCCTGCGTCCGATCATTCTTGTTTCCTCCCTGTCCCGTCTCAGCGCTTGGGTGCGCCGGGGGGTGGCTCGTAGGGGATGCCCTCCTCCGCCATGCGCCAGATCTGGCGGGCGGCGCGGGTCTCCTCCTCCTCCACGATGTGGCCGGCCAGGCCGCCGGAGCGCGACACCACGGCGATGCCGCGCATGATCACCGGCGGGATGCCGATCTCCAGCAGCAGCGCGGCGATGGCGCCGGTGGCGTTGATCGTCAGGTGCCGCCCGGCCTGCCGGTCCAGTTCCGCCGAGAGGTCCTTCAGCAGCGGGACGAAGCGGTTTGCCAGCCCGCACTCCTCCGCCACGCGGAACAGGCGCGGCGGGCGGGGATCGTCGGGCTTGTGGAAGGGGTGGCCGAAGCCGGGCATGGGCTTCTTCGCCGCGCGGTGCGCCTCGACCGTCTGGCGCAGGAAGGCGGCGGGATCGCTGGACGCGGCGGCCCCCTCCAGCAGCCGCCCGCAGCCCTCCATCGTGCCGGCGAAGACATCGCCCACCGCCAGCAGCCCGGCGGCGATGGCGATCTGCACCTGCCCCGGCGCGCTATCATGCGCCAGGCGGGTGATGAGCGAGGTGGGCGTCCAGCCATGCTCCATCAGCGTGACGAGGCAGGCATCCAGCACCCGCGCCTCCTCCCGCGAGGGGAGCCGATCCTTGATGAGGAGGTAAAGCACCTCCGTGAAGCTGTATTTCCCCATCAGCTCGTTGACGAGGTCGTAGCCCCGCACGGTGATGCTGGTGGTGTCGGATGTGGCGATGTGCGTCCGCACGTCGCGGGGTGCGAGGCTCACGTGGTGGCTCCCGACAGGTCGATGAGTTTCGTCTTGTACTCGCTGCGCGCGATGCTGCCGTGCGGGACGAGCGAGACGCGCAGGGACACGATCAGCTTCGCCCGCACCGCCTTCTCGATCGCCTCCGCCAGCGCAGGATCACCGGCGGTGTCAGGCGGCAGTTCCACGTCCACGGGCAACGGCGGTTCCTGTGCGACGCCGCGCTTCGTCGGCCGCACCAGGATCGGCCCCGCCACGCGCGGGGCGAAGGTCGCCACCACGTCCCGGATCGCGGAGGGAAAGACGTTTACCCCCCGCACGATCAGCAGGTCGTCCGTCCGCCCGATGCATCGCACTCGCGGCGTCGTCCGCCCGCACTCACAACGCGAGGAATGCCAGACGACATGGTCGCGGGAGCGGAAGCGCAGCAGCGGCGCCGCCTCCCGCGTCAGAGCCGTATAGACGAGCTCCCCCGTTGCGCCGTCCCGCTTCTCCACGGGCTGGCCGGTTGCGGGGTCGATCAGCTCCACATGGACGTGGTCACCGCCGTTGAAGTGCATCCCGGCCTGCGCGTCGCACTCACCCCAGAGGGAGATGGACACGTCGCCGATCCCCATCGCCTCACACAGCTTCACGCCGAAAGCCGCTTCCAGCCGTGCTCGCGTCGCGGCCTCGCCGCCGCCCGGCTCGCCGGCGACGCAGATGCGGCGCAGGCCGAGGCCGTCGGGCGCGATGCCCTGCGCGGTCAGATGCTCCGCCAGATAGGCGGCGTAGGACGGCGTGCAGAGCAGCGCCTCCGGCCGGATGAGCTGCATCGCCCGGACCAGCCGCGCCGTGTTCCCCGTGCCGACGGGGATGTGGCAGACGCCCAGCGCCGCCAGCGTGTCCAGCGCCGCACCCGCGACGAAGGGACCGGCATTGTAGGTGCTGACCACCCGCATCCCCGGCCGCAGCCCGCCCGCGTAGTAGGAGCGGGAGGACATGGTGATCCAGCTGTCCAGGTCCCGCCGCGTCACCGGCATGTAGCAGGGATCGCCCGTGGTGCCGGAGGTCGAGAAGACCCGCACCACCGTCGCCGGATCGGCCGCCAAGTGCCGGCCGAAGGGCGGCGCCTCCGCCTGGGTGGCGCGGATCTCATCCTTCTCGGTGAAGGGCAGCGCCGGCAGGTCGTCCAGCCCCCCGACCACCGCCGCGTCGGCGAAGCCCGCCGCGCACAGCTTGTCGGCATAGAAGGGGGAGCGCTCGAAGAGGTAGGCGACCTGCCGCCGGTAGGTGTCGCGATCGCGGGCGAACTGGTCTTCCGGAGACCGTGTCTCGACCTCCGGGGCCAGGATGGGCCCGCGCTCGGCGGCCATGCCGTCCATCGCTTCCTCCTTGCGCCAGTTCGGTCCGGCGCCTTCGAAAGCAGTCTAAGCCGGGTCGCGCGCTCGGGCCTACAGCTTGCCCACCTAGAGCTTGAAGGTCTCCAGCGAGGATGGATGGAACAGATCCTCCGGCCGCAGCCGGCGGGACGACAGACCCTGCGCGTGGTGCGCCTCCAGGAAGGCGTCCAGCACGTGGCGGTTCGGCTCCAGGCCGTAGGACCAGAAATCATGGCCCATCAGGACGCGCGCCTCGGCCAGCCGCTCCTCGACGAAGGGCAGCGTCACCTTCGTCGCGGCGGTGTTGGTCAGGCGGGCGAGCGCGACCGCCTTCGACTCCTCGAACGCCTTGACCAGGGCGGCGGGCAGGTAGCCGTGGCGCTCCACCACGTCCCGGCGCACGCCCAACAGGTGCATGATCGGGAAGATCCGGGTCTTGCCGTACCATTCCTTCGCCGCTGCCACCGGGTCCGCCCAGAGCCGGCCGATGTTTGGCGCGCCGCGCTCGAAGCAGGATGGCGCGCGCGGCCCGATCACCGCATCCAGCGTCCCGTCCGCCAGGGCGGAGGAGATGGTGGCGCCGGGCGGCAGGGTCTCCAGGCGCACGCCGGATGGCGGCGTGAAGGCGACCTTCTCCTCCCGCGTCGGGTCCTCATAGCCGCCTCGCACCCAGGTGATGTCAGCCGGGCGGACGCCGTATTCCTGTTCCAGGATCACCCGCACCCAGACATTGGCCGTGACCTGGTACTCCGGCACGCCGACGCGCCGCCCCTTCAGGTCCTGCGGCGTCGCGATGCCGCGGTCCGTGCGGATGTAGATCGAGGTGTGCCGGAAGGCCCGCGACGGAAACACGGGCACCGCGACGTACGGCGAGTTCCCGGCCGCCGTCTTCATCGTATAGGACGACATGGACAGCTCGCAGATGTCGAAATCGGCGTAGCGGAAGGCGCGGAAGAAGATCTCCTCCGGATCGAGGATGGAGAAGACCGGGTCCACCCCGTCGATCTGCACGGTGCCGTCCACCAGCGGGCGGATGCGGTCGTAGTCGCCGATCGCCAGCGAGAGTCTCAGCTTCGACATGAATTCAGTCCTCCTGTGCGGAGCTGGCGGCGGCCGCGAGGATGGCGATGACGTCGTTCTCCGCCGCGGCCGCCGATTGGTAGCGCGGCTGCGTCGTCACAAAGGGCGCGGGCGCGTCGTGTGGCTTGTAGATCTCGACGTAGAACTTGCCGGACGCCTTGTCCTCGGCGGCCTCGATCCGGATCAACGGCATGGCGTGCTCTCCCTCAGACCTGGTGACGGAGCGTGATCTCGCGCCCCCCGCGCGCGGAGTCCAGGATGCCGAGGCAGATCTCCAGCGTCGCCATTCCCCATTCCCCGGAATGCAGCGGCGGTTGCCCAAGCGCGACGGCGGCGAAGAGTTCGTCCCCCACCTCTGCCCGCGGAACCTCGGGCGGCGGCAGGGGTTCGAAGCGGCGCTCGCCATCGGCGTAGATCATCACGCCGTCCGGCATCGGCCGGAGGTCGGCGCCCTCGCAGGACACGATGACCAGGCCGAAGTGGTTGTGCGCCGGCGGCGGCGTCGCGCGGCGGGCCTCCGAGGCGTCGAGATTCGTCCCGTAGGCGCGCCGGTTCTTCAGCGCCGCCTCCTCCTCGCGCGACGCCACCTTCGCGAGGGCGGCCCGTGCCTCCCCGTAGCGATCGGGATCGCGGCGCGTCCCCATTTCCCCGATCCAGCCGGCGAACTCGTCCGTGTCGAAATGCGCGTGGCCGGAATAGGCGAGGTTTGCCGCCATCCCCTCCCCGAAGTCGAGGAAAGCGTTGTAGGCGCCCTCCGTCCCCCGGGCCGGGTCCCAGACGCCGGCGGCCGCGCGGACGGACCGCGCCGGCCGCCCTGCCAGCAGCCGCACCACCTCCACCTGATGCGGGGCCTGGGAGAAGATCGCGCCGCCCCCTTGCGCCGTGTCCAGCTCCTCCGGCCGACGGGGGCGATAAAGGTAATCCGTGAAGTTCAGCGCGTTGATCATCCGCACCGCGCCGTATTGCCCGGACCGGATCAGCTCCCGCGCGCGGAGATAGGGCGCGTCGAAGGAATGGCTGTGTCCGACGATCAGGTGCACGCTCCCCGCCCGCGCCGCCTCGACCATCGCGCGGGCATCGGCGAGGGTCAGCGCCATCGGCTTTTCCACCAGCACATGCTTCCCGCGTGATGCGGCGGCGCGGACGTGCTGAAGGTGGAACTGATGGGGGCTGGCGACATAGACCGCGTCCACGCCGGGGTCGGCGCAGAGCGCATCCACGTCCTCGTAGGTCCGTGCCCCCTCGAAGTCGCGGGCGAAGGTGTCGCGCGCCTCGGCCCGCGGGTCGGCGGCGGCGACCAGCCGCAGCCGGGGATGATGGACCAGGGTCGGCAGCATCAGCATGAAGGCGCGGCCGAGCCCGACCACGCCGAGCCGGACCCGCTCCATCAGAGATCGAGCACCAGCAGGTCCGACTTCGCGCGGGAGACGCAGACCATCAGGCTCTTCTTCCGCTCCGCCGGGGACAGGACCATGTCGCGATGGTCCACCTTCCCTTCCAGGTAGCCGGTGCGGCAGGTGCCGCAGGTCCCGCTCTCGCAGGAGGAGGGGACGCGCCGGCCGTGGCCGCGCAGCACCTCCATGATCGTGACGCCCACCGGCACCTCCAGCTCCTCGCCGTCACGGCCCAGCCGGATGCGAAAGGGCGTGTCGTCGGCGCGCGGGCGGACGAGGTCGGAGCCGAAATCCTCGAAATGGACCGCCTTCTCCGGCCAGTGGCCGGTCATGTCGCGCACCGCGTCCATCAGCGGCCGCGGCCCGCAGCAGTAGATGTGCGCCTTGGTCGGCTCCTCGAAGACGGGCCAGAGGTCGAAGGCGTTGTCGGGGTCGCCGTCGTCGTGGTGGATCGTGACATGACCCGCCAGATCCGGCGCCGACAGCTCTTCCCGGAACGCCGTCACGCCGGCGGAGCGCGTGAGGTAGTAGAGGTGGAAGCGCTTCGTCCCTTCCGCCCGGACATGGCGGATCATGGAGAGGATGGGCGTGATCCCGATCCCGCCGGCGACGAAGATGTATTCCGGCGCGCGCCCGTCCAACTCGAACAGGTTGCGCGGTTCCGACACCTCGATCTCGTCGCCCGCGCGCACGCCCTCGACGAGGCTGACCGAGCCGCCGCGGCCGCCCTCTTCCCGCTTCACGGCCAGGAGATAACGGTCCCGCTCCCGCGGATCGCCGCAGAGGGAGTAGTTCCGCATCGCCCCGCTCGGGACCCGCACGGACAGATGCGCGCCGGGGGTGAAGGCGGGCAGGTCCGAACCGTCCGGATGCCGCAACTCGAGGAGCTGGATGCCGTCGGCCGCGGGCTCGGCGCGGGCCACGCGCAGGCGCAGCAGCGCGGGGTCGTCCTCCGCCATGCCCTGTTCCTCCCTCTCGGCCGGGGATCATTAGAAAACTAAGCAAAGCTCCGCAAGCGCCTTGGTTCCGCAGGAAGGCCTGGACCCGGACCCGTCTCCTCTCGTAAAGAGAAGTTAGAATTCTAAGTGATTCCCGGCCGCGCCAGGAGACCCCGATGCTCACCGCCCAGGAGAACGACACCCTCACCCGCGTCGAAGGCGGGGCCCCGATGGGCCGGCTGATGCGCCGCCACTGGATCCCGGCGATCCTGTCGGAGCAGGTGGCGGAGCCCGACGGCAGGCCGGTGCGCCTGAAGATCCTCGGCGAACCCCTCGTCGCCTTCCGCGACAGCGAGGGGCGGGTGGGCGTGATGGGCGAGTTCTGTCCCCACCGGAAAGCCTCGCTCGCCTTCGGGCGGAACGAGGATTCCGGCCTCCGCTGCCTCTATCACGGCTGGAAGTTCGACGTGGACGGCAATTGCCTGGATATGCCGTCCGAGCCGCGGGAGAGCGGCTTCTGTGACCGCGTGAAGCACAAGGCCTACCCCACGCGGGAAGCCGGCGGCTTCGTCTGGATCTACATGGGCGACCCCGCCCGGATGCCGGACTTCGAGGCGCCGCCCTGGGCCCCGACCGAGCGGGCCAACGTGGCCATCATGAAGGTGGACCTGCCCTGCAACTGGGCCCAGATCATGGAGGGGCAGATCGACAGCGCCCACTCCTCCTCCCTTCATTCGTCGGACATGAAGCCGGCGCGCGGCGAGGCGCGGGCGCTCGACACGCACTGGGTGCGGCCCAGCACGGACAAGAACCCGCGCATCCAGGTGCAGGTGACGAATTACGGCTTCCGCTACGCCGCCCTCCGCCGCCCCATCCAGAACGCGGCGACGCATGACTACGTCCGCATCACCACCTATGTCGCGCCGTTCACGGCGCTGATCCCGCCCAACGCCTCCTACAACGTCGCCTCCGTCATCGTGCCGAAGGACGACACGAGCAGCTATTTCCACTTCATCGCCTGGCATCCCGAAGGCGGCGGCATCTCCACCGATTCCTGGCGGAAGTTCTGCGTGATGGAGGTCGGCGTGGACGTCGATTCCGAGTTCCGGCCCATCAAGCGCCACGCCGGCAACGACTACGGCCAGGACCGCAATTGGATGAAGTCCGGCGACAGCTTCACCGGCATCCCCGGTATCCCGAACCAGGATATCGCGATGTGGGAGAGCATGGGCGCCATCTCCGACCGCACGAGCGAGCGGCTCGGTGCCTCGGACATCGCCGTCATCCAGTTCCGCCGCATCCTGCTGGATGCAGTGGCCCGCCACGAGGCCGGCGCCGACCCGATCGGGCTGGCGGCGCCGCACCTGCCCCAGGCGAAGCTCGCCTCCTACCAGGGCGTCGTCCCGAAGACCGAGGACTGGCGCAAGCTCGGCGCCTCGGACGAGGAATCTGCCACGCTGGACGGGATGGAGCAGGACGAGACCGAGCAGGAGATGGCGAACGCCGCCGCCTGATCCCGGCGGCGCGGCGGGATCGGTGTAGGATCGGCCCCATGGACACCCCGATGACGGCCGCGCCCCGGACAGCCAAGCCCCCGGCGGACCCGCTGCCCTTCAACCGCAGCCTCGGCTTCCTCGTCCGGGACCTGAACCGCGCCATCCAGCGGGACCTGCAGGCGCGGCTCCAGGCCCATGGCGTCCCCCCCGGCGCCTGGTACTTCCTGCGCGTGCTGTGGGAGGAGGACGGGCTGACCCAGCGCGACCTCGCCCGCCGCGTGGGCATGACGGAGCCGACCGCCGTCATCGCGCTGCGCGGCATGGAGGCCGCCGGCTGGATCCACCGTGTCCCCAGCGGCACGGACAAGCGCAAGGTCCACCTGCACCTGACCCCCGCCGGGCGGACGCTGCGGGAGACGCTGATGCCGACCGCCCATGCGGTGAATTCCCAGGCCGCCTCCGTCCTGTCGGCGGCGGAGCAGCGCACCCTGATCGCCCTTCTCCGCCGCGTCCGGGAGAGTTTCCCGCCATGACCCGCCCGACGCCTTGCACGACCGGTCGCGGGGGCCACCTGCGCCCCATGCTCCGCCGCGCCCTGCCCGCCCTCGCGCTCCTCCTCGCCGGCTGCGGCGCGGCGCCGGGCGGCGCCTCCGACTTCCTCGGGCCCGCCGGCACCCCGGCCGAGCGCTTCCCGGCCGCCGTCCGGCCCGTGGCCGCCATCGTCTCGGACCAGTGGTCCAGCGAGGATTCCCGCGAGAGGGCCGGGGAGGCGGAGCGGGTGATCGGCTGGATGGGCATCCGCCCGGGTATGACGGTCGCCGACATCGGCGCCGGCGCCGGCTACTACGCGGTGCGCCTCGCCGATGCGGTCGGCCCGGGCGGTCGCGTGCTGGCGCAGGACGTCATGCCGGACACCGTGGCCCGCCTCCGCCGCCGGGTGGCGAACCGGCCCAACGTCTCGGTCGGCCTCGGCGAGCCGGGCGACCCGCGCCTGCCACCCGCCTCCACCGACGTCGCGCTGCTCGTCCACATGTACCACGAGGTCACGCAGCCCTACGCGCTGCTGGCGAACCTGATCCCGGCGCTGCGGCCGGGCGCGCGGGTCGGCATCCTGGACGTGGACGGCCCCATCCCCTTCCACGGCACGCCGCGCGCGCTGCTGGCCTGCGAGATGGCGGCACTCGGCTATCGGCAGGTCGCCGTCCACGATCTGAAGCCGCCGCCGCGGGCGGAATACCTCGCGATCTTCGAGGCGCCCGCGACGCCCCCGCCCCCGGAGAGCGTCCGCCCCTGCCCCGCCCGATGATCCGCCCCATCGTGGTGGCGCTGCTGGCCCTGGCGGCCCTGGGCGCCCCGCCGGCCGACGCGCAGGAGGACCGTTCCCTGAGTTGGCCGGAGCGCCGCTGCGCCCGCTACCGCGACGTCTCCACCGAGGCCTTCGCGCGGCTCGGGACGAACGGGCTGACGGCGGGGTTCCTCGAGGCCCATGCCGCCTTTCTCGCCTCGGGCTGCCGCGACCGCCGGGGTGTCTGCCCCCGCTCGGAGCAGGATCTGTCCATGGCCAACACCCTCACCGCCCTGGCCATCAACGCCGGCGCGGCCAGCACCTTCCTGCCTTTTGCCTGCCGCGCGGAGTGATTCGCCGGCCCTGCCGCTTGCCCCGGCCCGCGGCCATCCCGTATAGAATCCCGAAAAATCCACAAACCTGACCTAAAGGCCCCGATCCGGCGGCTAGGGGCCCAGGGCCGGGACCGGGACGCCGATGCCGATCACCTACGACATGATGAAGGACGCGACCGCGAAGCTCTTCGCCTGGTCGCTCCGCAAGGTCCCCGACGACACGCTGGAGGCGCTGCGCCGCGCCCAGATGACGGAGACGAAGGAGGTCGCGCGCAAGACGCTCGGCATTCTCCTTCGCAGCGCGGAGATGGCGGAGACGCAGGACCGCCTCGTCTGCTCGGATTCCGGCGTGCCCGTCTACTTCATCCAGGTCGGCACGGGCGTGCGGCTGGAGGGCCCGATCAAGCGCGCCATCGTGGACGGGTTCGACGAGCTGATCGCGACCTCCAAGCCGCCGCTGCTCGCCCATGTGACGAACCCCCTGACGAATGAGCGGGGCTACAAGGGCAAGGACATGCCCCTCGTCACCTGGGACCTGATCGACGACGCCGACTACGTGGAGATCGTCTGCCAGCCCAAGGCGCTGGGCTCCGGCCGCTGGGCGGCGATCGAGACCTTCTCCTTCCCCTCGTTGGAGACGATCGAGAAATACGTGATGGAGTGCGTGCTGAAGGCCGGCTCCCAGCACTGCCCGCCCGTGAACATCGGGGTGGGCATCGGCGGCTCCTTCGACGTGGCGGCGAAGCTCGCCAGCAAGGCGACGCTGCGGAAATACGGCACCATCAACCCGGAGCCGATCCTCGCCGCCATGGAGGAGCGCTTACTGCGCGCGGTGAACGCCACCGGCTTCGGCCCCATGGGCACGGGCGGCGATACCACGGCGCTCGGCGTGCACATCGACTACTCCGCCGGCCACGGCTTCACCCCCGTCGCCGTCTGCTTCAATTGCTGGATCAACCGCCGCACCCGCGCCCGGCTCTACGAGGACGGCCGGCTGGAGCGCCTGGAATGAGCGACGCCATCCGCCGCATCCGCCTCCCGCTCAGTGAGGCGGATACGCTCTCCCTGCGCGCCGGCGACATGGTGATGCTGGACGGTGAGATCGTCATCACCGCCGGCCTGCCCACCATCGGCCGCCTGCTGGAATGCCTGGACGGCCAGCGGGAACTCCCGCGCCCCCTGACCGGCGCCGGCGTCTTCCACCTCGGCAGCTACTCGCGGGAGACCGAGGAGGGCGGGTTCGAGGTTCTCTACATGAACCCCACCACCTCCACCCGCTTCAATCACCTGATGCCCAAGCTGATCCGCGGCTTCGGCCTGCGCGCGGTGGGCGGCAAGGGCGGGCTGGACGCGGGCTGCGTCGCCGCGATGAAGGAGACCGGCTGCGTCTACCTCTCCTTCGTCGGCGGCGGTGCGCCGCTGCTGTCGGACGCCATCCGGCGGGTGGTACGCGTGGACTGGAGCGACCTCGTCTCCCACTACCGCATGGTGACGCTGGAGGTGGAGGCGCTCGGCCCCGTCACCGTGGGCATCGATGCCCATGGCAACTCGCTTTATGGTTCCCTCAGCGAGGAAGCGGAGGCCCGGATGCCCGAGATCATGGCCGGCCTGGCCGAGGCCCGCGCCGCCGCGACGGGAGGAACCCCATGAGCACGACCCACGCGCCCCGCGCCTTCCGCCCCTGGCCCGAAGGCATCGAGCCTGCCGTGCCGATCGAGGGCTATCCGAACACCTGGACGCACACCCCGTCCCGCGCGCCCTTCCGCCGCCCCGTCACCCGCACGGAATCCACCTTTCCGACCGAGCTCTGGAAGAAGCTGCCCTGCGGCGACGACAACCTCGCGGTCGTGGCGCCCGGCCGGATGGCCCAGGGCCAGCTCATCCACATCGCCGGCCGCATCCTGGATGAGGACGGGCGCCCCGTGTCCAACGCCGTGGTGGAGCTGTGGCAGGCGAATGCCGGCGGCCGCTATCGCCACTCGCTCGACCAGCGCGCCGCGCCGCTCGACCCCGACTTCATCGGCAACGGCCGCATCCGCACCGGCGCGGACGGCTCCTACGCCTTCTTCACCATCAAGCCCGGCGCCTATCCCGTGCCGGTGAAGGACACCTGGTGGCGCCCGCCGCACGTCCACTTCTCCGTGCTCGGGCCGTCCTCGCTCTCGCGCCTCGTCACCCAGATGTACTTCCCCGGCGATCCGCTGAACGCGTTCGACCGCATCCTGCAATCGGTCCCGGACGAGCGCGCGAAGAACCGCCTCGTCGCCCGGCAGCTCCACCCGGCCGAGGTCGGACCCGACTTCCTCGGCTTCCGCTTCGACATCGTCCTGCGCGGCCACGCCGCCACGCCCGTCACGCCCTGACCCGCGACCCCATGACCGAGACCCTGACGCCGACCCAGCTGGAACCGCCGATCTCCCAGCACACGATCGGCCCCTTCTTCCCCGCCACCTTCTTCCAGGCGGGCGACAACGACCTGACCCGCGTCTCCGCCGACGCCGCGCCGACGACGCGGGGCGAGGTGATCCTCCTCCGCGGCCGCGTGACGCGGGAGGGCGGCACGCCCTGCGTGAACGCCATCCTGGAGGCCTGGCAACCCGACGCCGCCGGCCACTTCCGCCACCCCGACGACCCCGCCCACGCCGAGGCCGATCCAGACTTCCTCGGCTGGGGCCGCGCCTGGACGGACGCCGAGGGCCGCTACGAGTTCCGCACCGTCATGCCCGGCGGCTACGTGGACAGCAATCTCCGCCGTGCCCCGCACATCAACCTGACGGTGATGGGCGCCGGCCTGATGCGCCGGGTGCAGACCACCGTCTTCTTCCCCGACTTCCCCGAGGCGAACGCCACCGATCCCGTGCTGACGGTGCTGCCGCCCGACCTGCGCCCCCGCCTCGTCATGCCGCCGGCGGAGCGGGAGGACGGGCTGCGCGTCTTCCGCTTCGACATCCGCCTGCGCGGGGCCGAGGACGAGGAGACGCCCTTCTTCGAGGACTGAGGCCGGACCTTTCATCCGGGTTGGACCGGGGCCGATGATCCCGGGGAAGGCTTTGCCTTCCCCGGACCCCATCCACCAGGGGCGAGCGCGCCCCTGGACCGCGTTCCGTCAAAACCGATCGCGGGGTCCGGGGTTGGAAGCACTGCTTCCAACGAGCCTCCCGGGGGAAGCAACGCCCCCGCTCAGCGCTCCCGCCAGTCCCGCGGCCCCGCCGCCGAGCCCGGCGGCCCGAAGTCGCGCGGCACCAGCCCAGCGTGGAACCAAGTGACGAGGGTGTAGACGTCGAAGACCGGCACGCGGAAGGTCTCGGCCAGGATGCGGGAGAAGGGCGCCATGTTGTGGCACTCCAGCACGAGGGCCCCGACATCGGGGTGGCGGCGCATCATGATCTCGCCGGCCTGGAGCATGTCCTGCTCCGCGCGCTCGTAGTCGAGCACGGTCTCGTTGTTCAGCAGCACCCGCGTCAGCTCCGTACCGCCCTCCGTGCCGACGATGGGGGTGGTCGGGTCCACGTCGATCGCGCGCAGGTGGTGCGCGCCCAGCCGCTCCCCTTGGACGGTCAGCACGCCCACGCGCTTGCCGGCGGGCAGCAGGCTCTGCGCCAGCGGGATCTGCAGCAGCGACGAACTCGCCACCGGCACGCCCACATGCGCCGCGAGGTCCTTCTGGAAGACGGAGAGAAAGCCGCCCGTGGTGGTGATGCCGTCCGCCCCCTCCCGCACGAGGTCCGCGGCGGCATCGAGGAAGGACTGGCGCAGGCCGCCGCCGCGCTCCAGCACCACCTCCTTGGCCGTCGCCCCCTTCACCACCTTGTAGAGGACCGGGAAGGGCCAGGTCCGGGCATTGCCGGTGTCGCCTGGCGCGCGGGGAAAGGCGGTGTCGAGCATCAGGATGCCGACGCGCGCGCCGTAGACCGTCTTGCCGCCATGGGCGATGCGGGACATGCAGGGTTCCTCAGTCGGCGGTGATGCTGGCGCGGCGGATGACGCCCGCCCAGCGGGCATGATCGGCACGCAGCATGGCGGCGAAGTCCGGCGGGCCCTGCGCGGAGATATCCGCGCCCACGCCCTCCATCAGCGTCCGCACGGCCGGCGAGGTCACGGCCTCCCGCAGCACCTCGTGCAGGCGGGCGACGATCGCGTCCGGCGTGCCGCGCGGTGCCATCACACCGGCCCAGAGCGGCACCTCCACCTCCGGATAGCCCAGCTCCGCGAAGGTCGGAACGTCGGGCATGGAGGCGGTGCGCGCCGCGGCGGCCACGGCGATCGGCCGCACCCGCCCGTCCGCCATCAGCCCGCGCGCCGTCGCATAGGTGGTGAAGGTGAGGCCGACGGTGCCCGCCACCATGTCGTTCAGCACCTGCGACGCGCCGCGGTAGGACACGGTGAGCCACTCCGTGCCGGTCGCCTGGGACATCAGCGCCATCGCCAGGTGCCCCTGGGACCCGTTGCCCGGATAGCCGAACGGGATCCGCCCGGGCGACGCGCGCCCGGCCGCGAGCACACCGGCCAGGTCCTGTCCCACCGCGCCCCGCGCCGCGAAGAGCGCGTTCGGCATGTTCACGAGATAGGTGACGGGAACGAGGTCACTCTGCGCGTCATAGGGCAGCGATCCCATCAGCGAGGGCGCGACCGTGATCGGACCGCTGGTCGCCATGAACAGCGTCGTGCCGTCCGGCCGCGCCTTGGCGACGTAATCCGCCGCGATGGTCCCGTTCGCGCCCGCGCGGTTCTCCAGCACCATCGGCTGGCCGGTGATGCGCTGGAACTGCTCCGCCACCGGACGCCCGATCACGTCCAGCGCGCCGCCCGCCGCGTAGGGGATGACCAGCCGCACCGGCCGGTCCGGAAAGGACTGCGCGAGGGCCGCCGGGACGCCCAGCGCGAGCGCGGCAAGGGCCAGGACCATTCGTCGCATGCGAAGCCTCCACGGCACCGGTTAACAGCCGCGTAACCTGGCCCCTGGCTGCGTGGCCTGTCGACCCTGCGCGCCCTTCGTTCCGGACGGCGGCGCAACCCTGCCCGGGGTCGGCGGCGCGGCCTATCCTGGCCGTATGGACCCACTCGCCGCCCTCGGCCTCCCCTCCCCCGCGCTGAACGCGACCGGCACCTCCACCCGCGCTGGCGCCGCGCGGCTCTCGCCGGAGGTGCGCGCCGCGATGGACGCGGCGGCCGGGCTGTCCTTCGACATGGCGGCGCTGCACGGCGCCGCGGGACGTCGGGCCGCGGACCTGCTGAAGGTTCCCGCCGCCTTCGTCACCACGGGCGCCGCCGCGGCGCTGGCGATGGGCGCCGCCGCGGCCATCGCGCGCGACAGCATCGCCCGCATGAACCGCCTGCCGGAGACGGAGGGGATGCGGCATGAATTCCTCGTCGCCCGCAGCCATCGCAGCGCCTATGACCGGGCCCTGCTGCTGGCCGGCGCGCGGCTGGTGGAGGTCGGCATCCCCGACCGACAGTCCTCCGCCGGCGTGCGGGACGCCGAGGCGGGCGACTTCGCCGACGCGATCACCCCGCGCACCGCCGGCATCCTCTACCTCGCCCAGCCGGAGCAGGAGCCGGCCCTGCCCGAACTCGCCGCGCTCGCACGGCAGCACGATCTGATCCTGATCGTGGACGCCGCCGGGCAGTTGCCGCCCGCGAGCCTGCCGGACGCGCTGATCGCGCAGGGCGCCGACCTCGTCGCCGTCAGCGGCGGCAAGGCGATCGGCGGCCCGGCCGGGACCGGCCTCCTTCTCGGCCGCCCCGACCTGATCGCCTCCGCCCTGCTCCAGAGCCTCGACCTCGATTTCCTGGAGGGCAGCTTCGTGCCGGACCCGGCGCTCGCCCCCGCGCTGCGCGACCCGCGCCGCCTGCCCACCCATGGCATCGGCCGCGCCATGAAGGTGGGCAAGGAGGAGATCGTCGGTCTTCTGGCCGCCCTGACGGCGTTCACCGCGGCCGATCCCGCCATGGAAACCGCCCGCCGCCGCGCGCTGGTCGGCACGATGGCGGAGGAGCTCGGCCGCGCCAACGGCCTCGTTCCCCACGTCGTGGAAGGCCCGGCCCCGCGGCTGGAGGTGGCGGTGGATGCGGCGGCCCTCGGCTTCGACGCGCGTGCCCTGGCTCTGGCACTCGCCCGCCGCGACCCACCGGTGCTCGTCGGCCATCGCGGCCTGCGCACCGGTCGGCTGGTGCTGGACCCGGCCAATCTGCGCGGGGAGGAGGAGAGCCGTGCCCTCGGGCGCGCGCTGCGAGAGGCGGCGCGCCGGCCGACGGAGTCCGGCGCGGACGGGACCTGACCGGCCGATCCCCGCGCCGGGCAGAGCGCCCCCGTCCTCCGTGGCGTCAGACCACGCCGGTCCGGCCCATCTCCAGGAACTTCTCACGCCGCCGCGCGCGGAGCGTGCTGCCGTCCAGCGCCAGCAGCGGGTTCAGGAAGGCCTCGATCCGGTCGCCGACGGAGGCGATCATCACCTCCGCCTCCCGGTGTGCGCCGCCCATCGGCTCCGGCACCACGCCGTCCACGAGGTTGAGGCGGCGCAGGTCCTCGGCGGTGAGGCGCAGGGCCTCGGCGGCTTCCGGCGCCTTGGCCGCGTCGCGCCACAGGATGCTGGCGCAGCCTTCCGGCGAGATGACGCTGTAGATCGAGTGCTCCAGCATCAGCACCCGGTCGGCCGCCGCCAGCGCGATGGCGCCGCCGGACCCGCCCTCCCCGATGATGGTCGCCACGAAGGGCACGGGCGCATCGAGGCAGGCCTCGATGGAGCGGGCGATGGCCTCGGCCTGGCCGCGCGCCTCCGCCTCGATCCCCGGGAAGGCGCCGGCCGTGTCCACGAAGGAGAGGATGGGCAGGTTGAAACGCCCGGCCAGCTCGATCAGGCGCCGCGCCTTGCGGTAGCCCTCCGGCTTGGCGGAGCCGAAATTGTGCCGGATGCGGCTCTCGGTGTCGGTGCCCTTCTCGGTCCCCAGCACCATCACGTTGCGCCCGCGGAAGCGGCCGAGGCCGCCGACCACCGCCGCGTCGTCCGCGAAGGCGCGATCGCCCGCGAGGGGCATGAAGTCCTCGATGAGCCCGGCGACATAGGCCAGGCATTTCGGGCGCTCGGGGTGGCGGGCCACCTGGGTCTTCTGCCACGGCGAGAGCTTCGCGTAGGTGGCGGAGAGCAGCTTCTCCGCCTTGTCGCGCAGGCGCCCGATCTCCTCGGCCACGTCGATGCCGCCCGCGTCGGTGGTGCGGCGCAGCTCCTCGATCTGGCCCTCCAGCTCGGCAATCGGCTTCTCGAAGTCCAGGAAGTGGCGCATCCAGCGGTCCTGTTGGGGCGGCGGGGGCTTAGCGCAGGCGCCCGCCGGGCGCCAGCTTCCGGCCCCTCAAGGCCCCGCCAGCGCCCGCCGGGGCACCGCGGCCGGCACCGCCAAGCCCAGCGGCCGGTCCCGCGCCACCGCCACCGCGACGCCCGCCACCGCCCATCCCCCGTCCGGCCGCCGAGCCAGGAGCGGGGCGCCGCTGCTGCCGCGCGTGCCCACGCAGTCATGGACCAGGACCGGGCGCCCCTCCTGCTCGGCATTGCCGAGGGACCGGCATTCCGTATCCGCCATCAGCAACTCCGGCCGGTCCTGCTGGTAGCCGCCCAGCGCCAGGGCCGTGCCCGCCGGCATGGCCTCCAGCAGGGGCAACGGGCCGTCCGGCACCGCAAGGGGAGCATCCAGCGTCAGCAGCGCCCAATCCGCGCCGGCCGGGGCACGGGCGCGCGGATCGAACCCCGGGCCGATGATCATCGAGACCGCCCGCGCCTGCGCCGTCCACGCCCCCTGCCGATACCCGAGCAGGAAGTGCACGGACCCCGGCCGCACCAGGTTCAGCGACCGCGGCGCCACCAGGCAGTGCGCCGCTGTCAGGACGGTCCGCGGCCCAACGAGGGTTCCGGTGCAGCGACTGCCGAGTTCCGTCTGCACCCGACCCAGGGCGCGCCAGGGCGCGGCACCGGCATCCACCACCCGCCGGCGGTCGTCCGGCCCGATCCCCGGCAGTTCGGACCGCGGGATGACCTGCGCGCCGGCCGTGGTGACCGCGAGCAGCAGCAGTGCCGCGAAAAGGGCCGGGCGCAGCAAGCTGACGGGGCGATCCGGGCCCGTAGCTTCGCGAGGGTTCTGATGGTCCGGTCGCGATGACCCTGGGGAGAGGGAGAAGGAATTCTCCCTCTCCCCAGCCCCCTCGCCCTCATCTCCTTTTCTCAGGCTGCCGCGGAATCCGGCGATGGGGACGCCCGCCTCCGCCGTCCGCGGTAGCCTGACAAGTCGAGATGAGTGGGGGTCCGGGGGAGAGAATTCCTTCTCTCCCCCGGTGCCGCCCGTCGCACGGGCCAGGCCCCTCACCCTTCCCTGCACGTCACCGCGGCAGCAGCGGCGTGACGCGTGCGACGAGGCTCGCCATCGCCGCCTCCGGCGTCTTCATGCCGAGGACGGCCGCCTCCGCCTCCTCCTTGAACAGGTCGCCGGCGCGGGCCGCCTCGTCGAAGGCCGGCAGCGGCACGCGGGCGACCTGGAGGACGCGCCGCTCCTCCGCGGCATAGGGGACGCTCGCCTGGAAACCGGGATCGTCATAGGTGCTGGCCCGCACCGGCCCGTTGCCGCCGCGCGCCATGGCGAGCGTCGCGGACCGCGCCGACATCGCCTTGATGAAGGCCCAGGAGAGGTCCTTCCGCCTGGCGTTGCGGGGGATCGCCATGCCCCAAAACTCCACCTTGGCGGGCGCGACGGGGAAGCGGTCCGCGATCGTCTGGCTGGCCGGCACCGCGACGGTCTGGATCTTCCCCGGGAAGCGACTGCGCTGCGGGTCGTTGTAGATCTGGTTCCGGCTCATGCCGGTCAGCGCCATGGCGGCGCGGCCCTGCTGCATCCAGGTGTTCACGTCCTCCGTCGCGATGGACGCGAAGTTGCGGGGGAAGGCGCCGGCCTGGAACAGGTCCCGCAGCAGGCGGATGGCGTTCACCATGCCGGGCTGGTCGGCCACGCAGCGGAAGTCCGGGGTGATGAAGTCGCCATCCCAGGCGCGGGCGATGTCGATGACGTTCGGATAGGTCACGCCCGGCAGCACCAGACCGACCACCGGCGTGCTCTCCCGCCGGTACACGCAGCGGCGCGCGACCTCCGCCAGCTCCTCCATCGTGCGGGGCGGTTGGGCGATGCCGCGCTCGGCGAGGATCTCCGCATTGTAGTGCATGCCGGAGGAGGCGTGGCGCACGGGGATGGCGAGTTGCGCGCCGCGGACCTCGAAGCCCTTCATCAGCCCGGGGAAGACATCGTCCGGCGCCTCGATCGGGTCCCGCTCCATGTAGGGCCCCAGTGGCTCGAAGAGCTGCGACGCGCGCGGCACGGCCTGGGTGTTCACGATGAAGCCGACATCCACCGAGCCCTGATCCAGCGAGGCCTCCCGCTGCAGACGGTCCCAGAGCGGCCCGACGTCGAAGGTGGTCCAGGCCACGCGCGCGCCGGTGGCCTGCGTGAAAGGGGCCGTCACGTCGCCGCCCGCGCCGGTGGCCACGGTCTGATGCACCCGGTGGGACATGACGGAGAGCGGGGCCGCCGAGCCCTGGGCCCGCACGGCGGGCGCCGCGAGCGCGGCGCCGGCGAGGGTCAGGGCCCCGCGACGGGTGATCCTGGTCATCTTGTTTCCTCCTTCGTCGTTCCGGGCGCCGCCGCCGGTGCCGCGGGGAAGATCGCGGCGATGGCGTCCTCCGCGGCACCGAAATGCGCGAGCATCGCGCGCTCCGCCGCGTCCGGGTCGCGCGTGGCGAGGGCTTCGAGCACCAGTCGGTGCCGGTCGAAGGTCGCGCGCCAGTTCCGGTGGCTGCGGGAGGCGTGGTCGTTGAAGCGGCGCATCACCTCCTCCACCACCGGGCGGAGGCCGCGGACCTGCAGCCAGACGAGGCCGTTGCCGCTGAGGCGGCCGAGCTGCTCGTGGAAGTCGAGGTCGGCCTGGATCCAGCGGGGGACATCACCGATCGCGGCCTCCATGCGGGCGAGGATCGCGCGCATCGCGTCCAGCCCGGCCGCATCGGCCCGCAGTGCGGCCAGCCGCGCCACCTGGGGCTCGACCATGCGGCGGAGCTCCACCGCCTCGGCCAGGCCCTCCCGCGTGCTGCCGACGGCCAGTCGCCAGAAGCGGGCCAGCGCGCCCGCATCCGGCGCCGCGGAGACGCGGGTGGCCCGCCCCTGCCCCACCTGCAAAGCGCCGAGCGCCGCGAGCTGCCGCAGCGCTTCCCGCACCACCTGCTTGGACACGCCGAAGCGCTCTGCGAGGCGCGATTCCGCGGGCAGCGGATCCCCTGGCCGGAGCCGGCCGTCGAGGATGGCGCTGGAGAGGGACGCGACGACACCGTCCGCCAGCCGCACCGGCAGGACCGGCTCCGCGTCGAAGTCAGGCGCGTCGGTCATGCTGTAAGGGTAAGGCCCACCCCACCACCTTGCAACAGAGCAACTCATCCGATAAGTTGCGCGGAAAGGGAAGGAACGGCCGTGGCGGACCCGCTGCTGATCAGGGAAGTGGTCGCCCACCCGTTGCGCGCGGAACTCCGCACGGCGCAGCGGACGAGCCAGGGCGACTGGCCTGCCTTCGAGATCGTGGTCGTGGAGATCCGGACCGAGAGCGGCCTGACCGGCATCGGCGAGGTGCTCGGGCGGCGCGGCGCCGTCGGCTATGCGCGGCTGATCGAAACCCTTCTCGCCCCCCGGCTGATCGGCCGCAGCGCGCATGACCGGCGCGGCCTGTGGTGCGCCATGCGGGACGCGCTGAGCGGGCGGACCGGCGGCGTGCTGATGGAATGCATCGCCGGCGTGGACATCGCGCTCTGGGACCTCGCGGGGCACGCCGCGGGCCAGCCGGTCTGGCGGCTGCTCGGCGGCATGGGCCGGGCTGGGGTGGACGCCTATGCCTCCTCCATCAACTGGGCGGACGACGCCCGGGTGGAGGCGGAGGTCGCCTTGGCGCGGGCGAAGGGCTTCCGCCAGATCAAGGTGAAGATCGGCGCGCCGGTCGGCGCCTCCATCGCCCGCATCCGGCAGGTCCGGCGGCTGGTGGGGGATGACGTCCTGCTCGGCGTGGACGCGAACTGGGCCTTCGACGCCGACGACGCGCTGCGGGTCGGCAAGGCCCTCGTGGACGAGGGCTACTGGTTCTACGAGGAGCCGCTCCGACCGGGAGACCATGCGGGCTACCGCCGGCTGGCGCAGCACCTGCCCATCCGCCTCGCGGCCGGGGAGAGCGACTTCACCGCCGCGGATTCCGCCGCGCTGGTGGCCGAACACGTGCTCGGCCTCATCCAGCCCGACGTCGCCCGCTCCGGCGGCATCACCGAGGCCTGGCGCATCGCGGAGCACGCGGCCATCCACGGCGTCGCCTATGCCCCGCATGTCGGCTGGTCCGGCTCGGTCTGCGCCGCCGCCAGCCTGCACCTCGCCGCCGCCGCCGAGGCCTTCCGCACCTTCGAGTGCATGGTCTTCGACAACCCGCTGCGCCAGGCGCTGACGACGCCGGTGCTGGGCGACGTGACCGTGCTGGACGCCGCCACCGGGCAGCTCGCCGTCCCCGATGCGCCGGGCCTCGGCATCCGCCTCGACCCCGAGGCGCTGGCGCGACACCGAATCCGGGAGGACCGCCCATGAGCACCGACGCCGACGCGATCCGACGGGCGCTGCAACTCGCCGATCCGCGCCTCTCCCGCTTCGACCCGCTGCCGCGCATCATCTCCTTCGACGACTTCGACGAGGGCTTCTGCGGCTGGACGCAGCTCGTCGGCAATTACGAGCACACGCTGGACGCGATGCTGCCGGGCTATGCCCAGCACACGCAGTCCATGCTCTCCTCCTGCATCGCCTGGGAGTTCGGCTCCCACGGGGCGGCGGACGGCACCTATTCGCTGAAGGTCGCGACGCGGCCGCGCAAGGGCGCGCAGAACGTGACGGTGAAGCGCCTGACCTTCCGCCGCCGCGGCCCGATCCGCTGGGAGTTCTATTTCACCTTCAAGCCCGAGGCGAACGAGCTGCGCCTGTCCGAGACGGATGTCCGCAGCTTCGGCTTCGGCTACGACCTTCAGACGGGGGATGGGGACGGGAACGGCGCGCGCGTCATGCCGCATTTCCGCTTCCTGAACGCGCGGGACGGCGAGCACGTGCAGCGCTGGCAGTTCAAGCCCGAGACGACGCCGATCATCCCCATCGGCAACGAGGGCAAGACGATCAGCCACTACCACCTGGCGCCCGAGGGCTGGGTGGACCTGCCGGGCGGCGAGCAGAAGCTCTGCTACAACGAGATCCCGACGAAGGTGAACTGGCACTACGTCTGCTTCGATTTCGACCTGGAGACGATGCGGGCGACAGGCTTCCGCTGCAACGACCGGGTCTTCGACCTGAGCGCCTACGAGCCCATCCGCATGCCGGCGATGCGGAATCTCTGGTGCATGCTGAACCTGTTCATGTTCGCGGAGACCGACACCGACAAGCGCGCCTTCCTCTACGTCGACTCCGTCTGCCTGTCCGGGGACTTCTGATGCTGCGCCAGAGCCAGAACGCCGTCGTCGCGCGCAACGAGACCTGGTCGGGCGAGTGCGCGACCGAGCCGCACGAGGTCGGCTGGGCCGCGGAGGCGGTGATCTTCGTCCGCGCCCTGGCCGTAGAGGGCGACGTGGGCGACGCGGCGTTCCGCGTGCAGCTCTCTCCGGACGGCATGCGCTGGGTGGACGAGGGGACGACCATCCGCGTCCCCGCCCGCCAGGACGAGACGGGCTGGGCCCGGGTCGCGCATTTCGGCGCCTGGCTGCGGATCACGGCCGTCCTGCCGCCCGGCGTCACGCTGAAGCCGCTGGTCACCTTCTCCCTCAAGGCCTGAGGCGGCGGCGGTGCGGGAGAGCCTCTGGACCCGCCTCGCCCTGCTGGCGCCGGCGCAGGGGATGATCCTGGCGATCATCGTCCTGCCTGCGGCCTATCTCATCTGGCTGTCCTTCCAGGCCTCCTCCTTCGGCGTGAATGCGCGCTTCGTGGGGTGGGAGAACTACCTCCGCGTCGCCTCCGATCCGTATTTCTGGCGGGCGCTGGGGAACACCGCGATCGTCGTGCTGATCGTGGTCCATGCGGAGCTTCTGTTGGGGCTGGGCATGGCGCTGCTCTTCGCCGCCGGCCTGCCCTTCCGGCGCCTGCTGATCGCGATCGTCCTCGCGCCCTACGCGGTGTCGGAGGTGGCGGCGGTGGTGATGTGGCGCTTCCTCTTCGATCCGGAGGTCGGGCACGTCACCTACCTCCTCGGGCTCTTCGGCCTGCCGGGGCTGGAATACGCGGTGACGCCGGCGCACGGGCTGATCCTCGTCTCACTGCTCTCGGTGTGGCTGCACCTGCCCTTCACCTTCATGATTCTCTACGCCGCCCGCCTGGCCCTGCCGGGCGAGGTGTACGAGGCCGCGCGGATCGACGGCGCTTCCCCCTGGCAGACCTTCCGCCGCGTCACCCTGCCGCTGCTGGTGCCGGCGATGCTGCTGGCGATGCTGTTCCGCCTGATCTTCGCCTTCCGCCTGTTCAGTGAGGTGTGGCTGCTGACCGGCGGCGGTCCGGCGCGATCTACGGAGGTCGTGGCGCTCTACCTCTACCTCGAAGCCTTTCGGTACAATTCCTTCGGTGGCGCGGCCGCGACAGGGTGGCTGATGGTCGTCACCTCGTTGCTGCTGGCAGCTCCCTATCTCTGGCGCCTGTCCCGGGCGCAGCGGGCCGATGCGTAGGACCGGTCCCCGGCGCTGGCTGATCGGCGCGCTGAAGGCGCTCGCGGTCGCCGCGATCCTCGTCTGGTCGTTGGCGCCGATCCTGCTGATCGTCTCCTCCTCCCTGAAGCCGGAGCGGGACATCTTCGCCGTGCCGCCCAGCCTGACCTTCCGCCCGACGCTGGAGCACTACGCCGCGCTCTGGGCGCGCTGGCCGGAGTTCTTCCACGCCCTCGGCAATTCCGCCGTGATCGCCGCGCTGGCGACCGTCATCGCCGTCTTCGCCAGCCTGCTGGCGGGCTACGCCTATTCCCGCTTCCCCTCGCGCTGGGTAAACGCCTCGGGCTCTCTGCTGATCGTGGTGCGGCTCATCCCGCCGATCGTGCTGACCCTGCCGCTCTTCCCCGCGGCCAACGCGCTGGGGTTCCAGGACACGCACCTCTTCCTGGCGGTGCTCTACGCCACCTTCTTCGTCTCCCTCGGCGCCTTCGTCATGCGCGGCTTCATCGACCAGATACCCAGGGAGATGGACGAGGCCGCGGCGGTGGACGGGGCCGGGCGGTTCCGCACGCTGTTCCGCATCGTCATGCCGCTGGCGGCGCAGGGGATGATGGCGGTGGCCGTCTTCGTGGCCGTCTATGCCTGGAACGAGTTCCTCTTCGCCTTCGTGTTCACCTCCACCCGCGCCAAGACGGCGCCGCTGGTGCTGGCCGAGGTGATCGGCAACTTCGACGGGGTGGAATGGGGCGTGCTCTTCGCCGCGGCGACGGTGCAGTTGCTGCCCGTGCTGCTCTTCGTCTGGCTGACCCAGAAGTTCCTCGTCGCCGGCCTGACCGCCGGGGCCACCAAGGGATAGCGGAGGAAACAACCATGCGCCTGACACGCCGCGCCGCGCTCGCCGCCGGCCTCGCGACCCTCGCCGCCCCGTCGCTGCGCGCCCAGGGGCGACGGCTCGACATCCTCTCCCACCGCGTCCACCAGGGCGTGCTGACCGGGGGCGCGGCGGGCGACCTGACCGAAGCCTGGCGCCGGGCCAACGGCGCGGAGATCGCCTGGACCACCGCCGACATCGGCCCCTTGCAGGACCGGCTGCTGCGGGAGGCCAGCCTGCCCTCCACCGATTTCGGGGTCGGCTACCTTCTGAACAGCCGCGCCACGGCGGACACGGCGCGGCTCCTGGAGCCCCTGGACCCGCTGATGGCGGCGGAGCCGGTCGCGAACTTCGAGGACATCGCCCCCGGCCTGCGGGATGCCATGCGGCTCGGCGGCGCGACGGTCGCCATCCCCGTCCGCCAGGGGTGCAACGGACTCTTCTACAACGCCGCCATGCTGGAGGAGCGCGGCGTGGCACCGCCTCGCAGCTTCGAGGAGTTCCTGGAAGCCTGCCGCCGCCTCACCTACCGCCCGTCCGGGGGCGCGCCGGTGGTGGGGCTGGTGATGACGGCGGCGCTCGCGGCCTATCCCGTGATGTTCGCCCGCGCCTTCGGCGGCGACTTCATCACGGCGGACTTCCGGGTCATCCCCGACGCCGCGGCGATGACGAAGGCGATCGCCGCCATCCGCGGCCTCTTCGAGGCCGGGGCCCTGCCCCGCTCCTACGCCACCACCACGAACGAGGACCAGGTGACCTGGCTCCAGCAGGGCCGCGCCGCCTTCGCCATCCTGCCCTTCGCCCGCCATGCGCAGCTCAACCGGGCGGACGGGTCCCGCTTCCCCGGCCGGATCATGGTGACGGAGATGCCCGTCTCCGCCTCTGCCCCGGCGGGCACGCAGATGGCGTCGGTGGTGGAGTTCTGGTCCATGTGCATTCCGCGGAATGCGCGGGACAAGCGCCTCGCCTGGTCCTTCATCCGGGAGATGTCCTCGCCGGCGGTGACGCTCGGCTCCGCGCGGAACGGCAACGGGCCGGTACGCGTCTCGACCTATTCCGATCCGGCCTTCGTCGCGGACAACCCGAATGCCGCGACCGAGGCGGCCGCCCTGTCCCGCGCCCGCATCCCCTTTCCCGCCTTCCCCGAGGCGAGCCGCGCCGAGGCGATCTTCGTGGAGGAGGTGCAGGCCGCCGTGCTCGGCCGCAAGGCGCCGGAGGCGGCGGTGACGGACACGATCGCCCGGGTGCGCCCGCTGCTGCCGGCGTGACGCCGACGCTGCGCCTGGAGGGCCGCCGCGCGCTCGTCACGGGGGCCCGGCGCGGGCTGGGGCGGGCCATCGCGGCGGCGCTGGTGCAGGCGGGCGCCGCGGTCGCCATCTCGCATGAAGGGATGCATGATCAGGCGGAAGCGGCCGCCACGGCAGCCGCCATCGGCGCGACGGCCGCGATCCCCGCCGATCTGGCGGACCCGGCCGCGCCTGCGGGGCTGGTTCGGGCGGCATCGGATCGCCTCGGCGGTCCGCTCGGTATCCTGGTCTGCAACGCCGCCTATGAACGGCGGACGGCGCTGGCGGACATCACGGCGGAGGAAGCGGACCTCCACTGGGCCGTGAACGTGCGCGGCAGCCTGGAACTGATCCGCGCCGCGCTGCCCGGCATGCGCGCGCTGGGCGGCGGGCGGATCATCCTGCTCGGCAGCGTGCAGCAGCACCGTCCCAACCCGAACCAGATCTCCTACGCGGCCAGCAAGGCGGCCATCGCCAACATGGGCCGCAACCTCGCGCGACAGCTGGCGGCGGAGGGGATCACGGTGAACATCCTCCTCCCCGGCGCGATCGAGACCGAGGGGAATGCCGCGGCCCTGGCCGATCCGGCCTATCGCGCGGTCGTGGAGGCCCGCATCCCCGCCGGCCGCCTGGGCCGGCCGGAGGACGTGGCCGGCCCGGCCCTCTTCCTGTGCTCCGACGCCGCCGCCTATGTCACCGGCGCGGAACTGGTCGTGGACGGGGGCCTGTCCGCCTGACCGCGGGGTCCGGGGTTGGAAGCACTCCTGCCAACGCCCTCTCGGGAGGCCAGGATCAGCCCGCCTGGGCCAAGGGGTGATGCGCCTCGACGAGCTGGCGCAGCCGCTCCTCCAGCACCTGGGTGTAGATCTGCGTTGTCGCGATGTCCGCGTGCCCCAGCAGAACCTGCAGGCTCCGCAAATCCGCTCCCCGCCCCAGCAGGTGGGAGGCGAAGGAGTGCCGCAGCACGTGCGGCGAGACGCGCGACGGATCCAGTCCGGCGCCCAGCGCCGCCTCGTGCAGCAGGTTGTTCAGGGTCTGGCGCGTCAGGTGCCCCGAGGACCCGTGGGAGGGGAAGAGCCAGCGAGAGGGATGACCTTTCGCCTTTGACTTGGGGTCCGCTTCCCGCGCCGCCAGCCCGGCCTCCCGCGCGCGGGCGGAGATGGGGACCAGCCGCTCCTTCCCACCCTTGCCTTTCACCACCACCAGCGGCGCGTCCTCCCGCAGGGCGGTGGCGGGCAGGGCCACGAGCTCGCTCGCCCGCAGGCCGGAGCAGTAGAGGAGTTCGCAGACAGCCCCCGCCAGCCGCCCTTTCTTGCCCGGCAGGCGAAAGGCGGCCTCGATCAGGGCGGTGACCTCGGACTCCCGCAGGGGGCGGGGGAGCAGGCCGGGCTTCTTCGGGCTGTCCAGCGCCTCGGTCGGGTCGTCCGTCCGCACCCCCTCCCGTGCCAGGAAACGGTGGAACTGCCGCAGGGCAGAGAGCCGCCGCGCGGCCGTTCTGGGGGACAGCCCGGCATCGGTCAGGCCCGAGAGGTAGCGACGCAGCGTCTCCGCGCTCATCGCCTCCGGTGCCTCCCGCGCCTGGCGGGCGGCGTAGCCGGTCACGTCCTCCAGGTCGGCCCGATAGGCGGCGAGCGTGTTGCGGGCGGCCCCGCGCTCGGCCGCCAACATCTCCAGAAAGGCTTCCAGATGGCGGTTCACGCCGTGGCCGGGGCGGTCAGCGGGTCCCGAAGCGCTCGTTCGGCAGGGTCCGCTCCACTGCCTGCGGCGTGACCCCGGGCGGGAAGGCGCCGATCGCCAGCAGGCCCAGGACCAGGATCCCGATCAGCAGCAAGACCAGCAGCAGGAACGGGCGTCGGACCATGCGCGCGTGCGGCTCCTTGTCGGGGATGGGCGGGAGGGACGGGCCGCGGGGCAGCCCCCTGCGGGACGCGGCGGGCCTGTGCTAGCCTTGGGCGTCGTGTCACGCAACCTCGCCGAACCCCTTGTTTCAGACCCAGGCCACCCGGAGGCCCCGACCTGGCAGGCGCCTCGCGCGCCGGCCCATGCGGTGGTGCTCGTGGGGATGCCCGGGGCCGGCAAGTCCGCAATCGGAAAGCGGCTGGCCGTCCGGCTCGGCCTGCCCTTCCTGGACGCCGACACGGAGATCGAGAACGCCGCCGGCCTGACCATCGCCGAGATCTTCGCCCGCTACGGGGAGGCCCATTTCCGGGACGGCGAGCGCCGGGTCATCTCCCGCATCGTCGCCGGGCCGCCGGTGGTGCTGGCCACGGGCGGCGGGGCTTATGCGGATGCCAGGACGCGCCAGATCCTGCGGGAATCCGGGGCGGTGACGATCTGGCTGCGGGCCGACATCCCCGTGCTGAAGCGCCGGATCGTCGGGCGCAGCAACCGCCCGCTCTTCATCGGCCGCGACCCCGACCAGGTGCTGCAGGACCTGATGCAGCGCCGCTACCCCTTCTACGCCGAGGCGGACCTGACGCTGGACTGCTTCGACGACACGCCGGAGATCACGACCAGCCGGGCGGAGCGGGCGCTCATCGGCTGGCAGCGCCCCGCCCGCCTGCCGGTGGCCCTGTCCGAGCGCGCCTATGAGGTGGTGGTGGGCTGCGGCCTGCTCTCCCGCGCGGGGGGGCTGCTCTCCCCGCACCTGCCGGCCCGGCGGGTGGCCATCGTGTCGGACGCCTCGGTCGCGCCCCTGCACCTGCCCGCCCTCCGCACCGGCCTCGACGACGCTCATTTCGAGGTTCGCGCCACGGTCGAGGTCCCGCCGGGCGAGGGCTCCAAGCGCATGGCGATGCTGGAGGAAGTGCTGGAGCGGCTCCTCTCCGCCGGGGTGGACCGCAGCACGACGGTGATCGCGCTGGGCGGCGGGGTGGTGGGCGACCTGGCCGGCTTCGCCGCCGCCGTGGCGCTGCGCGGCCTGCCCTTCGTGCAGGTCCCGACCACCCTCCTGGCCCAGGTGGACAGCAGCGTGGGCGGCAAGACCGGCGTGAACCTGAGCGCCGGGAAGAACCTCGCCGGCGCCTTCCACCAGCCGCGCATCGTGCTGGCGGACACCGACACCCTCGCCACCCTGCCCCCGCGGGAGCTGCGCGCCGGCTGGGGCGAGGTGGCGAAGCACGGGCTGCTCCAGGGCCCGCTCTGGGAGTGGTGCGAGGCGAACGGCCCCGCCGCCATGGCCGGGGACCGGGACGCGCTGCGCCACGCCGTGCTGGAATCCTGCCGCCTGAAGGCCGGCGTCGTCGTGGCGGATGAGCGGGAGGAGCAGAAGGAGGGCGGCCGCGCCCTGCTGAACCTCGGCCACACCTTCGCCCACGCCCTGG
The DNA here is from genome assembly GCF_050154705.1 of Muricoccus radiodurans. GTDB lineage: Bacteria > Pseudomonadota > Alphaproteobacteria > Acetobacterales > Acetobacteraceae > Roseomonas > Roseomonas radiodurans. The sequence goes on from NZ_CP189561.1 coordinate 2,467,670, forward strand.
AGGCGGAGTGCGGCTATGACGGCACCCTGCTGCACGGGGAGGCGGTGGCGGTCGGCCTCGGCCTCGCCGCCGCCCTCTCCGCGCGCCTCGGCCATTGTTCCCAGGAATGGCCGGGTCGGGTCATGGAGCATCTCGCCGCCACCGGCCTGCCCGCGCGCGTGAAGGACTTGCCGCGCCGCTTCTCGGCCGAGGCGCTGATCGGCCGGATGCGCAAGGACAAGAAGGTGCGGGACGGCGCCATGCGCTTCGTGCTGCTGCGCAACGCCGGCGACGTCTTCACCACCGCCGACGTGCCGCCGGACGCCGTCCTGTCCCTGCTGCGCGACGAGGGCGCGGCGGCCTGACCGGGGCCGCCCGCCCCGGGGCCTAACCCCGCGCGATCCGCACCTGCACGCGTCGGTTCCGCTGCCGCCCCTCCGGGTCGTCGCGGCCGTCGGAATGGGCGTTGGGCGCGACCGGCCGGGCTTCCCCGAAGCCGAGGGCGGTCATGCGGGCGCCGGCCACGCCGCGCGCGGCCAGCCAGGCCCGCACCGCCCCGGCGCGCCGCTCGGACAGGCGCTGGTTGTAGGCATCGCTGCCCACCGAATCCGTGTGGCCCTCGATCCGCACGCGCCCGCCCCCGGGCTGGGCCGCGATGATCCGGCGCAGCCGCTCCAGGCTCCCGGCCGCGTCGGGGCGGATCTCGTGCCGATCGAAATCGAAGAGGATGTCGGCCGGGAGGTCCACGACGATCTCCTGGCCCTCCTCCCGGGCGCCGAGGGCCGCCATCGCGGCCTCCAGCTCCGTGACCCGGCCGCTCAGCCCTTCCCAGCCGCCCTGGGCGGGCTCGATGGCGGGCGCCGGCGGGAGGGGACCGGCACCGCCCGCCAGCAGCGCGGCGAGCGAGGCGATCGGGACCAGCGCCCTCATGGCTGGATCGGCACGTCCATGATCGGCGGGAAGCCGCGGAGGTAGAGGTTCACCCGGGTCACGTTCGGCGGCGGCTCGGGGAACTGGACGAAGAGCTCGCGCTGGCCGCCCGCGGGCACGCCGCTGGCCGCCATGTCGGTGGCGAGGACGGCGCCGCTCGGCGCCTTCATCACCCCCGCCCGGCGCTGGGTTGTCGGGTCCACGATGGATGCCTCGGACAGTGCGAGGTGCATCGCCACCGAGTTGGCGTTCACCCCGCCCTCATTCAGCATCCGCACGCGCAGCATCAGCGTCCGGGCCTCCCGGGTCAGCGACAGCACCTCCGCCGTCACCTGGGTCCGGCCATTGTTGCCGGGGCCGACGATGCTCGCCGTCGCGCGCAGCGGCGTGCCCGGCGCGGGGGCGGGCGCTGCGGACGGCGCACCGCCGCCGGGGACGGCCGTGCCGGGCGGGAAGACGAGCACCGTCGTGCCACCCGGCGTGACATGAGTCTGCTGCGCGGCCGCCGGTCCGGCGATCGCCGCGGCCAGGGCCAGCAGAGTGAGGAATGGTCGCATCCTCGTCGCTCCATCGTGGTGGAGGCGCCTATGTCTGCCCGTGATGCGACGCCTTGCAGGGCCGGCGGCTGTGCCGGGATTGCTATTCGGCCCCCGCCCGCTTCGGCGCGCGCCGCCCCGGACGCAGGATGGGCGTTGGCGTCAGGGACAGATCGGCGCCCTGCGCCGGGGCGAGAGGTGGGAATGGAGGGAACGGCGACCGGTCTGGATTACGAGCGCGAGACCGTCCACATGGACCGCCTGCCCGAGCCGGAGCGCCGGCGGCAGGCCGCGCGCTTCGATAGCCGCCTGCGCGTCTATCACTACGAGACCGGCCGCGAGACGGTGGCGCCGCACGGGGGCCCGCTGACGATCAAGACGGTGTTCCGCGGCACGGAGCGATTCGCCTTCGGCGGACGGCGCCTCGTGGTGCGCCCCGGCCAGGTGCTGCTCGTCCCGCACGGCCTCGTGTACGGGAGCGAGATCGCGGAGCCGACCGAGACCTTCTCCGCCTACTACCCGGCGCCGCTGCGGCAGGACCTGCTGCAGGAGCCCGGCGCCGACCCCGAGCCCGCGAGGCCCGCGCGGACGGCCTCCCTCCCCCTCGCCCCGCTGCGCGCCGGGCCCGAGGCAATCCGGGCCCTCGCCGCATCGCGCACCGCCCTGGCGGAGGGCGAGATGGCGCGAGCGGAGGAGTGCCTGATCGAGGCCGCCCGCCACGTCGTCGCCCGCGTCGCCGGCCTGCTCCCCGCCCTGGACGGCCTTCCCGCCGCGAGCCCCGCCGTGCGGGAGGAACTGCTGCGCCGGGTCCTGCGCGCCCGCGAGCACATCGACGACGACCTCTCGCGCGAAGCCGGGCTGGGGGAGCTCTCCGCCGTCGCCTGCCTGTCCCGCTTCCATCTGCTGCGGAGCTTCCGCGCCGCCTTCGGTGAAACGCCGGCCGCCTACCGGATGCGGCGCCGGCTGGAGGTCGCGCGGGACCTTCTGCGCCAGACCGACCGGCCGGTGAATCTCGTCGGACAGTCGCTGGGCTTCGCGAGCCACACCGCCTTCACCCGCCGCTTCCGGCTCGCCTTCGGCGTCACGCCCTCGGCGCTGCGCCGGAGGGCAATCTAGGACCGACCGATCGGTCGCCCTGGCCGCGCGGCCGCGCAGCGCCTATGTTGCGCTGCATCATGCCTCTGTCGCCCCCCGCCGAGCGCGAAGACCTGCACCACCGCGACCTGATCATGCGGGGCTACCGGCGCAAGGACGGCCTCTTCGACATCGAGGGGCACCTGACCGACACGAAGACCTATCCTTTCGGCAACCAGGATCGCGGCACGATCCAGCCGGGCGAGGCGCTGCACGGCATGTGGCTGCGCCTGACGGTGGACGAGGATCTGATGATCCATGGCTGCGAGGCGGTCACGGATTTCTCGCCCTACGCGATCTGCCCGGGCGCTGCGCCGAACTTCGCGGCCCTGGCCGGCATCCGCATCGGGCCCGGCTTCACCCGCGCCGTGAAGGAGCGCGTTGGCGGAACCGCCGGCTGCACCCATCTGCGGGAGATGCTGGGGCAGATGGCGACCGTCGCGTTCCAGACGGTCTATTCCGTCCGTGCCCGGCGCGAGAAGAACGACGAGGAGGCCCGCCGGGCCGCCCGCAACCGGATGATCGGAACCTGCTACGCCTACGCGCCCGATAGCCCCGTGGTGCTGGACCGCTGGGGCCGGGAGCCCGTCTGAGACGGCGGGATCACCCCTCCCCCGGCGCCCGCAACTCGAGCGCGAGCGCGTGCAGCCCGGTGCCGAATTCCGCGCCCAGCGCCGCGTGAACCGCGCGGGAGCGGGCCAGCCGCGTCATGCCCGCGAAACCCGGCGCCACCATGCGCACGGTGTAGTGCGTCTCTCCGCCCGGGCGGGCGCCAGCGTGGCCGGCGTGCTGGGCGCTGTCGTCGCGCACCTCCACCTCCGCGCCCGGGAAGGCATGGGAGAGGGTGAGGCGGATGCGGCTGGCGCGGTCAGGAGTCTGGCTCATGAGTCAAGCGTTTTCCATGCCTTGGGCACGGGTGTGAAGCGTCGTTTAGCGCCTTGCCCGCACGCCCCGGGGCGCTCATAAGGTCCCCATCATGGCCCGACGCGGCACACCGCCCCTCCGATCCTCCTCCGTTCCCGGTTCTTCCGCCAAGCTCTGCGACGCGCCGGGCTGCGAGGCGCCGGGCGAGTTCCGTGCACCCCGGGATCGTTCCCGCCTGCGGGACTACTATCACTTCTGCCTCGAGCACGTCCGGGCCTACAATCAGGCCTGGGACTTCTACCGCGGCATGTCGCCCGAGGAGATCGAGCAGAACCTGCGCGAGGATTCCGGCTGGCAGCGCCCGACCTGGCCGCTCGGCCGCCTGGGGCAGGCCGCGCCCTTCGGGCCGGACACGATCCGCGACCCGCTGGGCCTCTTCGCCGACACGAAGCCGACGCCGAAGAAGACCGCCAAGGAAGCTCCGCCGGAACTGCGCGCGGCGCTGGACGTTCTGGGACTGGGCTGGCCGATCGACGAGGACGGGCTGCGCGCCCGTTACAAGGACCTCGCCAAGCGCTACCACCCCGACGTGAACGGCGGCGACAAGTCGGCGGAAGAGCGGCTGAAGGACATCAACCGCGCCTACAGCCTCATCCGCAAGCGGCTGGCCACCCTTCAACCCAGCCAGGCCGCCTGACGCCCCGCGCGCGGCCGAGATCGAGTGACGGAACCGGACCCCTCATGAACCCTCCCGCGAACAAGGTCGCCAACCTCGCCGATAGCCGCCCGACCAGCGCCATCGACGTCCCCGACGTGCAGGTGAACGTGCGCGAGGTCTTCGGGATCGAGACCGACATGGTCGTGCCCGGCTACTCCCATCGCACGGAGCACGTGCCGGAGGTCGACAGCGCCTACCGCTTCGACCGCGACACGACGCTGGCCATCCTGGCGGGCTTCGCCTTCAACCGCCGCGTCATGGTCCAGGGCTATCACGGCACCGGCAAGTCCACGCATATCGAGCAGGTGGCGGCGCGGCTGAACTGGCCCTGCCTGCGCGTGAACCTGGACAGCCACATCTCCCGCATCGACCTCGTCGGCAAGGACGCGATCGTGCTGAAGGACGGCAAGCAGGTGACGGAGTTCAAGGAAGGCATCCTTCCCTGGGCCCTGCAGCACCCCTGCGCCATGGTGTTCGACGAGTACGACGCCGGCCGCCCGGACGTGATGTTCGTCATCCAGCGCGTGCTGGAGGTCGAGGGCAAGCTCACCCTGCTCGACCAGAACCGCGTCATCCGCCCGCACCCGGCCTTCCGCCTCTTCTCCACCGCCAACACGGTGGGCCTGGGCGACACGACCGGCCTCTATCACGGCACGCAGCAGATCAACCAGGGTCAGATGGACCGCTGGAACATCGTCGCGACGCTCAACTACCTGCCGCACCAGCAAGAGACGAGCATCGTCATGGCGAAGCTGAACATCGCCGAGAACGACACGAAGGGCCGCAAGCAGGTGGAGGCGATGGTCGCCCTGGCCGACCTGACCCGCGCCGGCTTCATCGCGGGCGACATCTCCACCGTCATGTCGCCGCGCACCGTCATCACCTGGGCGGAGAACGCGAAGATCTTCGGCGACGTCGGCTTCGCCTTCCGCCTGACCTTCCTGAACAAGTGCGACGAGGCCGAGCGCAGCACGGTGGCCGAGTACTACCAGCGCTGCTTCAACGAGGAGATCCCGACGGGTCTCTACGTCAAGCGGTAGCCCGTGGCGCCGCGCTTCCTTCTTCACCACGCCCCGAACTCCCGCTCCCTCGGCAGCCTCTGGCTGCTGGAGGAAGCGGGCGCGGATTACGAGCTCCACTGGCACGACCTGCAGGCCGGCACGCAGAAGCGTCCGGAATACCTGGCCGTGAACCCGGCCGGGAAGATGCCCGCCCTGGTGGATCGTGGCCCGGCCGGTGACTGGAACGGCGTCGTGGTGACGGAGGCGGCGGCGGTCACGGCCTATGTCGCCGACGCGCTGCCAGGGGCCGGCCTCGCCCCCGCGCTCGGGGACCCGCAGCGCGCCGCCTACCACACCTGGCTCGCCTATGGTCCTGGCGTGCTGGAACCGGCCATCGCCGACAAGGCCTTTCCGCGGGGCCGCGTGGCCTCCGCCAGCGCCGTCGGCTGGCCGCCCTTCGAGGACGGCGTCGCCCGCATCCAGGCCGCGCTCGGCAAGGGGCCCTGGCTGCTGGGGGACCGCTTCACCGCGGCCGACATCACCATCGGCGGGCTTCTCGCCTGGGTGGCGCAGTGGGGGATGCTCACGCCGGAAGGCAACGTCGCCCGCTACATCGACGCCCTGAACGCCCGCCCCGCGCGCCAGCGCGCCTTCGAAAAGGGGAGTGCCCCACCATGAGCGGCAGCAACAAGGACACCACCCGGCAGGAAGAGTTCAAGCGCGCCACCGCCGGCGCGCTGCGCGCCGTGGCCCGCTCCACCGACGTGCAGGTGGCCTTCCAGCCCGGCCCCTCCGGCCTCGCGGGCAAGCGCGCCCGCCTGCCCCTGCCCACCCGCGCCCTGCCGCCCGCCGAGATGGCCCGCCTCCGCGGCGCCGCCGACGCCGTCGCCCTGAAGCTGCGCCACCACGACGAGGCGAAGCACCAGGCCCGCACCCCTTCCCGCCGGGAAGCAAAGGAGGTCTTCGACGCGCTGGAGCAGGCGCGCGTGGAGGCCGTGGGCGGCAAGGTCATGTCCGGCGTCGCCGCCAACCTCCGCGCCCGCCAGTCGGAGCAGGCGGAGGCCGAGGGCTACGACCGCATGACCCGCAAGGACCAGCTGCCGCTGACGGCGGCGCTGTCCCTGCTGGCCCGCGAACGCCTGACCGGCGAGCCGGTGCCCGACGCCGCCCGCCGCGTCCTCGACCTCTGGCGTGACACGCTCGGCCCCCGCGCGGACGAGGCGCTGGCCGAGATGGCCACGACCGCCGACGACCAGGACGCCTTCGGCCGGGCCGCCCGCAAGCTGCTGACGGCCCTGGACCTTGCCGAGGCCGAGGTCGAGGCCCAGTCCGAGGAATCCCAGGACCAGGAGGACGAGGGCACCGAGACCTCCGGCGCCCAGGACCAGTCCGGCGAGGGTGAGAGCAAGCCCCAGGAATCCGAGAGCATCCTCGGCGCCCAGCCCGAGCAGACCCAGGGCGAGGCCGGCGAGGAGGAAGAGGGCGACGAGGAGGAGGACGGCGCCGCCGCGGAGGGCGAGGACCGCCCCGGCGGCCCACAGCAGCGGAAGGAGGTCCCCCAGACCGACGACGCCTCCCTCTACCGCGCCTACAGCAAGCAGTTCGACGAGGAGGTGGGCGCCGAAGACCTCTGCGACGCCGAGGAGCTATCCCGGCTGCGCCAGCAGCTCGATCAGCAGCTCTCCCACCTGCAGGGCGTCGTCTCGAAGCTCGCCAACCGCCTCCAGCGCCGCCTCCTCGCGCAGCAGCAGCGCGCCTGGGAGTTCGACCTGGAGGAGGGGCTGCTCGACGTCGCGCGCCTCGCCCGTATCGTCGCGTCCCCCACCCACTCCCTCACCTACAAGCGGGAGCGGGAGGCGGATTTCCGCGACACGGTCGTCACCCTGCTGATCGACAACTCCGGCTCGATGCGCGGGCGGCCGATCACGGTCGCGGCCATGTGCTGCGACATCCTCGCCCGCACGCTGGAGCGCTGCGCGGTGAAGGTGGAGATCCTCGGCTTCACCACCCGCGCCTGGAAGGGCGGCCAGTCGCGCGAGCGCTGGGTGCAGGACGGCAAGCCGCGCAACCCCGGCCGCCTGAACGACCTCCGCCACGTCGTCTACAAGGCCGCCGACGCTCCCTGGCGACGCGCCCGCAAGAACCTCGGCCTGATGCTGCGGGAAGGGCTGCTGAAGGAGAACATCGACGGCGAGGCGCTCGACTGGGCCTATAAGCGCCTCCTCTCCCGCCCGGAGAAGCGCCGCATCCTGATGGTCATCTCGGATGGCGCGCCGGTAGACGACAGCACCCTGTCCGTGAACCCCGGCAACTACCTCGAGCGGCACCTGCGCAAGGTGATCCACGACATTGAGGGCCGTGACATCGTGGAGCTGATCGCCATCGGCATCGGCCACGACGTCACCCGCTACTACCGCCGCGCCGTCACCATCGTGGATGCGGAGGAGCTGGGCGGCACGATGATGAAGAAGCTCGCCGAGCTCTTCGACGAGGACGCGGCCGTCGCCTGGCAGCGCGCCGCGGCGGAGCGCGCGCCCGTCCTGGTGTGATCCGGGGGGCGTTTCGCGGGCGGCCCCGGGGAAAGGCGCCGCCTTTCCCCAGACCCCTATCCGCCAGGGGATTGATCCCCTGGACCCCGTTTCATGCCCCTTCCCCGCCGGGCGCACAGATCGCGGGGTCCGGGGGGCTCGTCAGCCCCCCGGTGGTGGGGCCCGGGGAGGCAAAGCCTCCCCGGAGCAACCCGCGCAACACCCTTCCGGAGCCGCCCCGCTGAGACGCCGCCGCATCGGCCGTCGTGCCGCGCTGGCGACGCTGTTGGGCGCCGCGGCCTGCCAGCGCCCGGGCGCCGCGCGGGTGGCCGTCCCCCTCACGGTCTCGGATTCGTTGCCGGACGCGCCGCTGCGGCATCTCGGCACGCTGGACGTCGACACGGAGGCGCTCGGGGCCGAGGGGCTGTCGGGGCTGCACATCGCGCCCGACCTGACCCTGACCGCCGTCAGCGACCTCGGCCGCTGGTGCCGGGCGCGGCTGGTGCTGGCCCCGAACGGCGCGCCGCTCGGCCTGGAGACACCGGTCTCGGGGTGGTTGCGCGACCCCGTGGGGCGCCCCCTTCCCCGCGGTCTGCTCGGGGACGCGGAATCCCTGGCCGCCCTGCCGGACGGAGGCTGGCTCGTCGGCTTCGAGCGGCACCACCGGATCTGGCGCTACCGCCGCCTGGACGGTCCGGCCGAGGTGATGCCGCCCCCGCCCGGCCTGAACGAAGCGCCCCTGAACGCCAGCCTGGAGGCGCTCGGCGCTCTGGCGGACGGCCGCTGGCTCGTCATCACGGAGGGGTTGGCGCCGAGGGATGATCCCTCCGTGCGGATCGGATGGATCGGGGGGCCGGGGCGCTGGCGCCGCCTGCTCTACCAACCGGGCCAGGGCTACGACCCGAGCGACCTCTGCCCCCTGCCGGATGGCGGGGCGCTCGTGCTGGAGCGACATTTCGCCTTCGCTGACGGCTTCTCGGCCCGGATCGTCCACCTGCCCGGCCCTTTGCCGGCCGCCCCACACCGGCTGGAGGGCACGGAACTGGTCCGCCTGGAACCACCCCTGCCGACCGACAACTGGGAGGGCATCTCCGCCTTCCGCCACGGGGGACGGATGCTGGTGGCGGTGCTGTCGGACGACAACGCGCTCTTCCTCCAGCGGACGCTGCTCTCGGTCTTCGCCTGGCCCGAGGCCAGCGCCTGACGGCCCGGCCTCAGACCGTCACGCGGCGGCGCGCAGGTCTTCCAGGACCCTGCGGCGAGGCAGGGTCAGCCAGGTGCGGGCACCGATCCCGGGCGCGGTCTCCAGCGTCAGCTCCCCGCCATGGGCCCGCAGCAGCTCCCGCGCGGAGGCGAGGCCGAAAGCGAGCCCGCGCGTGCCGTCCAGCCCCGCCAGATCGCCGGAGGGCAGGCCAGCACCCTCATCCTCGATCACCACCGCCACCGTCTCGGCGGCGCGGACGAGGCGGATGGCGATGAGGTCGCCCAGCGCCGTCTCCCGCACCGCACGGGTCAGGGCCTGGCACAGGGCGCGCCGCAGGGCGCGCAGATCGGCCAGCAGGGTGAGGGTCTCGACCTCCGGCGACACGCGCCAGAGCCGGGAGGTCTCTCCCAGGGGCAGCGCCACCTCCGTCATGACCTCCTTCAACAGGGGCCCGAGGACGACGGCGCGCTCCTCCAGCCGGCGGGCGCCGGGCTCGGAGGCGACGAGGTCGCTGATCTCTTCGGCGAGGCGGAGAAGGCGGCGGGCCTGAAGCTCCACGGCGGCGGCCGGCGACCTGTCCAGCCCGCCGACGAGGCCGAGCAGGCTCAGGCCCGGCCCCTCCAGCTCCCGCGCGAGCAGGCCGAGGCAGCGGTTCCGGGCCTCAAGCTGGGCCTCGCAGCGCTCCAGCCGCAGCTCCGTGTCCCTGACCTGCCGGATCAGGCGCAGGGCGAAAACGGCGGTGGCAGTGACCGCGGCCAGGACCAGGAACAGGGACAGCGTCTCCATGCCCCATTCTCACCGCGCGCAACCTGCCGAATCGTGAATCCCGGGCCCTGAACATGAAAACGGCGCGGGAGGTCCCGCGCCGCATCAAACAATCCCTTGGCCCGGCATGACCGGCCGGGGACGGCGAAGCCGCCCCGAGGGGACGGCAGAGCCGCCCCGGGGGAGCGTCAGGCCGCTTCCTTCTTCGCCTTCGCCCGCTCGATCCGGCGCTTCAGGACCTGGGCCTCCACCGGCAGGCGCCGGTCGGGGGTGCCGAGCAGGAAGGAATCGAGACCGCCATTGTGCTCCACGGTGCGGATGCCGCGGGTGGAGAGGCGGATCTGAATCGCCGTGCCCAGCACGTCCGAGAAGAACGAGGTCTGCTGGAGGTTCGGCAGGAAGCGCCGGCGGGTCTTGTTGTTGGCGTGGCTGACATTGTTGCCGGCCTGGACGCCCTTGCCGGTGATGGCGCAGCGGCGGGACATGCTCGAAACCCCAGAGTGACGCGCGCGCGCGGCGGTGCGCGTGCAGGCGGTGGATGGCGGAAGAGGGCGGCGTATGGCCCGAGGGCGGCCCATACGTCAAGCCCGCGGCGGGATCAGGCCCGGGGGGCGTTCCCCTTCTCGTCGGCCTGCCGCATCTCCTGCAGCTCGCCCCGCTCCACGGACATGAGGGCGGAGCGCAGGACGTTGGCGATGGCCGCGTCCTCCATGCTGCGGGCCATCAGCCCCAGCGCCCCGCCCAGCAGGGCGGAGGCGATGGAGATCGGCGCGATCCCCTGCTCCAGCATGTACTCGATGGCCTTGTCGGCGACCGCGCCCGCATGGCTGAGGTCCTCCGGCGCCTGTCCTTGCGGGTCCAGCCCCATGCGTGGCGGTTCCTTCTTCGTCCTGGGGTGCGCAGATGGTCAGGCAGAGGCGGGGACGGAAGACCCGTGCCGCGCGAGGGCCGCCGCGGCGTCCCTCGGCTCGGCCAGGTCGGCCGCCTCCCGCGCCGCCGCCGCGGCCTCGGCGGCCGCGACCGCCTGGGCCTGACGCTGCCACATCCCGGCATAGACCCCGCCGGCCGCGACCAGGGCGGCGTGGGTCCCCCGCTCCACGATCACTCCCTCCACCAACACGATGATCTCGTCCGCCTCCACCACGGTGGAGAGGCGGTGGGCGATGACGAGGGTGGTGCGCCCCCGCGCCACGCCGCGCAGCGCGGACTGGATCTCCTGCTCGGTCCGGGTGTCGAGCGCGCTCGTCGCCTCATCCAGGATGAGGATGCGCGGTCCCTTCAGGATGGTGCGGGCGATGGCCACCCGCTGCTTCTCGCCGCCCGAGAGCTTCAGCCCGCGCTCGCCGACGCGGGTCTTGTAGCCCTCCGGCAGGCGCATGACGAAATCGTGGACCTGGGCGAGCTTCGCCGCCTCGACCACCTCCTCCTCGGTCGCGCCGGGGCGGCCATAGGCGATGTTGTAGGCGATGGTATCGTTGAACAGCACCGTGTCCTGCGGCACCACGCCGATGGCGGCCCGCACGCTCTCCTGCGTGACGTCTCGGATGTCATTCCCATCGATCGAGACGCGGCCGCCGGTCACGTCGTAGAAGCGGAACATCAGGCGAGACACGGTGGACTTGCCCGCGCCGGTCGGCCCGACGATCGCCAGCATCTTCCCGGGGGGGACGGCGAAGTCCACGCCGTGCAGGATCTCCCGGTCCGGGCGGTAGCCAAAGCGCACCGCCTCGAAGCGCACCTCGCCCGGGCCGGGCGGCAGGGCGGGCGCGCCCGGCTTGTCAGCCACCTCACGGCTCTCGCGCATGAGGGTGAACATCGCCTCCATGTCCACCAGGCCCTGCTTCATCTCCCGGTATACGAAACCGAGGAAGTTCAGCGGCAGGTAGAGCTGGATGAGGTAGGTGTTCACCAGCACGAAGTCGCCGACCGACATGGTCCCGTTGGCCACGCCGCGCGCCGCCATCAGCATCACCACCGTCAGGCCCGCCGCGATGATCGTCGCCTGACCGATGTTCAGGACGTTCAGCGACACCTCGGAATGCGTGTAGGCCTTCTCGTAGCGCGAGAGGGATTCGTCGTAGCGCCGCTGCTCGTGCCGCTCGTTGCCGAAATACTTCACCGTCTCGTAGTTCAGCAGGGAGTCGATGGCGCGGGTGTTCGCCTCCTGGTCCGTGTCGTTCATCCGCCGGCGGAACTGCAGCCGCCAGTTCGTGAACATGAGCGTGAAGGTGACGTAGAGCGCGATGGTCCCGAGCGTGACCGCCGCGAAGGAGAAGTCGAACATTCCCCACAGGATCGCCGCGACCATCAGGATCTCGAAAATGGTCGGGATGATGTTGAACAGCATGAAGTCGAGGACGAAGTTGATCCCCCGCGTCCCCCGCTCGATCACGCGGGACAGGCCGCCGGTCTGCCGGTCCAGGTGGAAGCGGAGCGACAGGGCGTGCAGGTGGGTGAAGACCTCCAGCGCGATGCGCCGGGCCGCGCGGGCCTGGACGGGGGTGAAGACCGCGTCCCGCAACTCGCCGAAGCCCGCGCTGGCCGCGCGCAGCAGGCCGTAGCCGATCACCAGCGCGACCGGGATCGTCGCCACCGCCGCGATCCCCCCGGCCGCGGCGCCGACATGCGGGGTCAGCGCATCCACCGCCCGGGCATAGGCGATCGGGACCAGGACGTTCGCGATCTTTCCGGCCAGCAGGAAGGCGAGCGCCGCGACCACCCGGATCCGCAGCCCCCTCTCCCCCACCGGCCAGAGGTAGGGCACGAGCGACCGCAGGGTGCGCCATTCCGCGCGGGGTGCGGGCGGAGAGGTGGTGGAGGACAAGGACGGGCTCCGGATTCGCCACGCGCCCGGGCCGCAGGGTGCGGCCGGGGCGCGGATGGGCCGCGGACGCGCGGCGGGATGGTCCCGCTAGATAGGCCCGCCGTCGCCGCGCGACCACCCGCCCGGATGGCGGGTTGCCGGGGTGCGGGCCAGAATGGGCGGATGGACCCACGCCTCCACCGCCACGTCGAAGCCTGCAACAACATTCCCTCGCCCGCCGGCTACCAGCCGCTGCTGATCGGGGACGCCCAGGTGGGCTGGCTGGCACCGGACGTGGTCCGGGCCCTCACCTTCAACCCGCGAAGCTTCCATTTCTCAGCCCGGGGCGTGTCCCTGGCCGCCAGCATCCGCGGCGCGGGCGCCCGCAGCGCGGCCCTGGCCGAGGCGGCGCAGGGCCTCGCCAAGCGCGGCTTCCTCCGCATCCGGGGCGAGGAGTTCGACGTCCGCGCCACGCCGGAGGGCGAGGTGCTGGCCACGGTGGACCGCGGCGCCCTGCCCGCGCTGGGCATCATGAGCCAGGGCGTGCACGTGAACGGCCTGGTGCGCCGGCCTGACGGGCTGCACCTCTGGGTGGGCTGGCGGTCCAAGGACAAGTCGGTGGCCCCGGGGCAGATGGACAACATCGTCGCCGGCGGCATCCCCGCAGGCCTGACGCCCGAGCGCTGCCTCGTGAAGGAGGCGGAGGAGGAGGCCTCCCTCCCCGCCGAGCTGGCCGTGAAGGCCCGCCCGGTGGGGCGCGTCTCCTACATCATGCGGACCGAGGAGGGGATGCGCCGCGACCTCCTGCACCTCTACGACCTCGACGTGCCGGAGGGCGTCACGCCGAAGCCGAACGACGACGAGGTGGAGCGCTACGAGCTCTGGCCCGTCGCCCGCGTGCTGGAGGCGGTGCAGGACACGGGCGACGTGAAGTTCAACGTGAACCTCGTCCTGATCGACCTCTTACTGCGGGAAGGCCTCGTCCAGGACCCGGACGGAGCGCTGCGGGCGGGGCTGGACCAGATGACCTGACGGCCGCGCCGCCGGGTGGCGCTCAGCGGTAGGCCGCCCAGGCGACCCACAGGATGCCCCCCGTGCCGACCAGGCCCCACAGCGTCCTGAGAAGGCTGGGGGGCTCGTTCTGGTCCGGGTTGCCGAAGATCCCGTGGATCAGCGCCATCGGCGAGAGGATGACCACGCCGACGATCAGCAGGACCCACTCGATGACGAATGCCGCGGCCCTCTTCATGGCCTGCGTTTAGCAGAAGGCGCAACGAGAAAGGACCGGAGAAGGGCAGCCCCTCCCCCGGTCCCCTGAATCCACGGGACGGGCCGGTCAGAACCGGCCCGGCCGGCTCAGCGCAGCGTTTCCCGCCGAACCGTTCCGGTCGGCGCCGTCTGCATCGGCGGCCCCGCCTGCGGGCCCGGGCCGGGAGCATAGCCTGGGCCGGGCGGCGGGCCGGCGGCCATCGCAGGCGCCGAAGGGGCTCCGGCCCCGTAGCGCATCAGCGCCGCCCGAAGCGGGTCCGCCGCCGGGTTGTGCGCCGACATGTCCACCACGATCTGCCGCGCCGCGAGCGGGCGGCCGTAATAGGCCGCATTGTCCTCGGACTGGGAGGACATGATCGTGCCGTCCAGCGCGACCCCGGCGTAGAGGCCGCGGGTCCGGGCGAAGGCCACGATGTCCGCCCCGACCGCCGCCGTCGTGGCCCCCGCGACGCTGGCGCCGACCGTCGCCACCGCGATCGAGGCGTCCGCCCCCACCTTGAACTGGCTGTCCATGATGGCGGTCAGGCCCCGGTTCGTCATGATCAGCATCATCATCTGCATGTCCTGCAGGCCGATCTGGAACCCGACGCTGCCCGAGCCGAGCGCGTAGAAGGCCGGCGAGGACCAGGACCCCGCCCCGTCCCGCGCCGTCAGCACGCAGGCCCCGCCCTGGCCGCCGAAGATGAAGCCGGCGCGGAAGATGCGCGGGCAGATCATCACCGCCCGGGCCCGGCCGAGCAGGCGCGTGATCTCCCGCTCCCCCACCGGGTCGGGCTCGGTCATCAGCTCCTGCACGGTCAGCGTGGCGCGGTCCACCAGCGCCTGCTGCGTCATCTGGGCCCCCGCGCCCAGCGGCGCCAGGCCCATGAAAAGGCCTAGCAAAATCTGAAAGCGCCGCATGAAGTCCTTCCCCCAACCCCTTGTGGCGAGTGGACTTTAGCGCAGGCAGCCTGGCAAGGGTAGGGCGATCGCGCGGCGGATTCGCGGCAAGCGCCTCAGCCGGCCGGCGGCTCCTCGTTCACGGTGCCCACACGCCAGTGGCCCCGTTCCTTCTCCAGCCGGGTCAGGGAAAGGTTCTTCACGCTGAACTGGAGGGCCTGATAGGGCGTGAACCCGCAGGCATGGGCCAGCGCCGCGCGGATCGATCCGCCATGGGCCACGATCACCGCGTCGCCCCCCTCGTTCTCCGCCGCCACCGCCTCGAGCGTCGGGCCCACGCGGGCCACCACCTCGGACAGGCTCTCGCCGCCCGGCGGCTTCTCGTCGGCGCCGTGGTTCCAGAAGGGATGCGGCGGGTCGCGCAGGACGGCGGTGAACGCCTCGTGCGTCAGCCCTTCCCATTCGCCGAGATGCTGCTCGATGAAGTGGGGAAGCGGGATCGGCTCCTGCGCCGGGTAGCCGGCCGCGAAGATCGCCATCGCGGTCGCGCGGGTGCGGGAGAGCGGGGTGCAGTACCAGCGCGCCTCCCGCGGCAGGCGGCGGGCCAGCCATTCGTGCGCCGGCCGCTCCCGCGCCAAAGTCGCCTCGCAGAGCGCGACATCCATCGAGCCATAGGCGGTCAGCCGCGCGGATTCCTCCACCAGGGCGTGGCGGATGAGGAAGATTCGGGTCGGCGCGGTCATGGGGGCCCATACGACACCTGCCCGCCTCCCGCGAGACCCGGCGCCTGAAACCGCCGGTCCGTCAGAACATCGTGTTGCCGTTGGCGGCGCTCTCCGGAACCTCTTGGATGACGTCCCAGTGCTCCACGATCCGGTCCCCGGCGACGCGGAAGATATCCGCGATGGCCCGGCCCCGGTCGGCGGCGTTCGACCGGGCGTGGACGTGCAGGTAGACGAGGTCGCCCTCCGCGGCGCTCCGCACGATGCGGGACCGGGCCTCGGGGTTGGCGGCGAAGATCCGGGTGAAGGCGGCGACGAAGGCCGCGCGGCCATCGGGGACGCGCGGGTTGTGCTGGATGTAGCCCTCCGAGAGGACGCGCTCGGCCACGGTCAGGTCGTGGCGGACGAAGACCGCCTCGTAGAAGTCGATCACGAGGCGGCGGTTCCGCTCCTCCTGCGCGAGGTCCCGCGCCGGCTGCGCCAGGGCCGGGGCCGCGACGGGAAGGAGGGCGAGGAACGGAACGAGGCGGCGCAGCGGGTTCATGGCATCGGGTCCGGCGATGGTCCTGCCGGCACCCTACGCCGACCCGGCCCGCGACACGAAGGCGGGCCGGAGGCGTCGCTACTCCCCGATGCTCAGCAGCGCGCCGCGCACCCGTGCCCCGTGGAACTGGCGCATGAAGAGAAGCGCCAGCGCCGCGAGCCAGATCGCGTCCAGCCCGAAGGCCCAGCCGAGATGGCCCCAGGCGATCCGCCCCTCGAGCAGCGCGGCGCGCATTCCCTCGAAGACATGGGATGCCGGCACCGCGAGCGCGACTGGCTGCAGCCAGGAGGGAAGGACGGAGACAGGATAGAAGACGGCGGCGAAGGGCGTCAGCCCGAACAGCACGGACCAGGCCAGCGCCTCCGCCCCCGCGCCGTGGCGCAGAATGAGGCTGGTGACGCCGAGCGCCACCGCCCAGCCCATGATCATCAGCGCCGCGAAGAACAGCACCACGACCGGCCCCAGGGAGAAGAGCCCGAAGCCGTAGAGCAGCCAGGCCAGCAGAACCGCCGGCAGCACGCCCGTCAGCATGCGGATCGCGCTCATCCCCACCAGCGCCGCGACCAGCTCCCAGGGCCGCAGCGGAGAGACGAAGACGTGGCCGAGGTTGCGCGACCAGATCTCCTCCAGGAAGGAGATGGCGAAGCCCATCTGGCTGCGCAGCGCCACTTCCCACAGCAGCACGCCGCCGAGCAGCGCGCCGGCCGCAAGGCTGGCCGTGTTCGCCTGCACACCGGCCACATAGGCAGTGATGAAGCCCCAGACGATCATCTGGAGCACGGGCCAGTACATCAGCTCCAGCACGCGCGGCCAGGACCGGCGGAACAGCGCGATGTGGCGGTACATCATCCCCCAGATGCGTCGCGCGGAAGCGCGCCCGTCCTGCATTGCCGAGGCGCGCATCACGCGACCTCCGCCGCGCGGCGGTTGCGCGCGATGTCCAGGAAGACCTCCTCCAGGTCGTCGCGCCCGTAGCGCGCCAGCAGCGCCGCCGGCGACCCGGAATCGACGAGCTTCCCGCCCTTCAGCATGAGGACGTGGGAGCACATCCGCTCCACCTCCGCCATGTTGTGGGAAGCCAGCAGGATCGCGCAGCCGCTCTCGTCCCGGTAGCGCTCCAGCCAGGAGCGGACCCAGTCCGCCGTGTCGGGGTCGAGGCTCGCCGTCGGCTCGTCCAGCAGCAGCACCTCTGGCCGGTTGATCAGCGACTTCGCCAGCGCCACCCGCGTCTTCTGCCCCGCTGAGAGCTGCCCCGCCGGGCGGTCCAGCAGGTCGGTCAGCGCGAGCTGCTCCGCCAGTTCCCGGATGCGCGCCTCCGCCCCGCGCACGTCGTAGAGGTGCGCGTAGACCCGCAGATTCTCCGCGACGGACAGCCGGTGCGGCAGCGCCACATAGGGGGAGGAGAAGTTCATCCGCGCGAGGGCGGCGAAGCGGTCCCGCGCCATGTCGTGCCCGAGCACCGTCGCGCGCCCGCCCGTGGGGATGAGCATCCCCAGCAGCATCGCGATGGTCGTGCTCTTCCCCGCGCCGTTGCCGCCCAGCAGCCCGTGCGTCTCGCCGCGCGGCAAGGTGAAGGACAGGTTGTCCACCGCCAGCGTGTCGCCGTAGCGCTTCGTCAGCCCCTCCGCCGCGATGGCGGGGGCGGCGGAGTCCGGGTTGTGCCGCATGGACGCGGGATACGCCCGGCGAGGCGGCGCCGCCAGGAGCGCGGCGTTCAATCCCGCGCCAGCAGCCTCGGCAAGCTCACCGCCGCAGGCGGCGGTCCATCGTCCGCCCCTGGAAGAGGGTGATCCCGTTCTCCCATCCCCAGGCGATCGAGGCGGCGCGGTCCGCGCCGGTCAGAACGACTGGCACCGCTCCCTCCCGCACCAGGGCAGCGACCGGCCCGGGATCCCCGGGCAGCGCGTCGCTCCAGGCCAGGCGGACGAGGTCCACGCCCAGCCGCTCCGGCGGCAGCAGGGCCAGCGCGGCGCCGGACGGCGCCTCCAGCGCCAGCCGGTAGCCGCGGCTGCGCGCGAGGTCGCGTCCCAGCGCGAAGCCCGCGGCGTCCCCCAGCACGTCCGCCGCCGTCACGCCGAGCGCCAGCAGCGACCGCACCGCCCGCGGCAGCACCGCGTCCAGCCGCAGGAAGGCGTCGGAGGTGAGCGTCCCGACGGAGACGGACAGGTGCAGCGCCCGCGGGCTGCCCCGCCATTCCGGCCGCCCCACCCAGGCCAGCATCCTCGCTTCCAGCAGCCGCCGGAGATGGGCGGAGAGCGCCGGCACGGGACGGAGGCTCTGCCCCGGCAGCAGTCGCGTCCGCAGCGCGCCGAGCAGGGGCGCGACCGATTCGGCCACGAGGTCCACCTCCCCCTCCGGCGGCAGGCGGCAGACGGGCTGGCGGCGCAGGAAGGGGGTCACCTCCGCCCGCTGTAGGGCCGGGGCGACGGCCTCCAGCGCGGCCGCGTCGACCGGCGGTTCCGCCACCTCCGGGACCTCGGCCGGGCCGGGCGCGAGGCCCAGGCTTTCCTCGAGCGCGCCGAGCAGGGCGGCGGACTCCTCGGGCAGCCGGAGGGTGCGCAGCAGCGTCGCGATCGCCGGTTCCGGCAACGTGCCGTCCAGCACGCGGGTGGCGGTGGGGCGCAGCGTGTCGGGCGGGGCGGTGGCCACCACCATGTCGCCGTCCGGCAGGTGGAAGAGCCGGGCCCGGCGGGCGTGGTGCGGCAGGGTCAGCGCCTCCCGCAGCAGGCGGCGGTGGTGCGGCCGGTCCAGCCCCGGTGGCAGTCGGGAGAGGCGGAGCCAGAGGATCTCCCGCACCGCGCCGGAGGCGGCGCAGTCCCGGACAAGGGCCGCGAGTTCCGCCGCGCTGCCTTCCGGGCCGGTGAGGGCCGGCGGGGCCGGCCGCCCGAGGGCGATCGGGTCGAGCAGGAGGCTCACGCCCGTAGCCCCGCCGCGGCCAGGATGCGGTCGGCCTGCGGCCCGGCGAAGCGGCCGATGCCGCGCACCAGCCCCCATTCCAGGGCGGCGCGGTCCGCCACGCCTTCCAGCACCACGCGATCCGGCCCGATGGCGGCCCAGATCGTGTCCGGCAGCGCCATCAGGCCGGGGCCGTGCCGGAGGTGGAGGACCGCCTCCGGCAGCCGGGCCGGGTCCATCAGCGCCAGCGCCTCCGGCGAGAGGCCCGCGATCGCGAAGGGGCCACGCGGCGGCTCCGCCAGGGCACGCGGCGGCAGGACCGGCAGGGGCATGGGCCCGGCGGCGCGCGCCTCGGGCGGCGGCAGGTCCTCGGGAAGCAGGTCGAGGTGAACTGGGGCGGTCTCGCGGGCGGCGGACGGCATCTCGGCCAGGGCCCGCCGCGCGACGAGGCCGCGCGCGTGATCCAGCCAGGGCGCCCCGGCCCAGCGCGGCCCGATCGCCGCCTGCACCGCGCGAGTCGAAGGGTGGAGCCGCACCCCCGCGAGCCGGGGCATGGCGCCCCCGCCGAAGCCGAGGATGGCACGCCGCCGGAGCAGGCTGGCCAGCGGGCGCAGGGCGAGCAGCCGCTCCGGCCCCTCCCCCACCGGCGGGGCGACCAGCGTGGCGGGGGAGGCCACCGCCTCCGTCACCAGGGCGGCGTCGCGGCCAGTCAGCACGGCGGCCAGCGCCCGGCGCGCCTCCTCCAGCACGGGGGGCGCGCCCTCCAGCCGCCAGGCGCCGTCCTCGGCGGGCATGACGCGGCCGCCGCGGTGGCGGGCCGCATCCTCCAGCAAGGCGCGGGCGATGCGGTGCGCCTCCGGCCCCAGGGCCGGACCGGGACGGAAGAGCAGCGACCCCGGCGGCGTCGCGAGGGGCGCGCGCGGAAGAAGGACCGAGGGGGGAAGGGTGGAGGCCGTTCTGGCCGGCAGGGTCGTGGAGGACATCGCGGCCAAGCTGCCAGCCCGATGGTTAACGCACCGTCACTCCGCCCCCTTGCCGCGCCCCGCGGACCTCCGCGGACGCTGCGGAATCCGGCCGGAGGCGCCGCCCGGCCGCCCCCGGCGCGCCGGCGGAGATGGACACCCTGTCGGGGGCTGGGCTACGCCGGAAGGAATGACCGGCCCTGCGCCCGATACCCCCGTCCCCCCCATGGGCACCGCCGACCTGTCCGAGGCCGTCCGAGCCCTCCGCCGCGCCTCCGTCCTCGTGGTCGGCGACGCGATGCTGGACCGCTATGTCTACGGCACCGTCAACCGCATCTCGCCGGAGGCTCCCGTCCCCGTCCTGTCGGTGGAGCGGGAGGTCGCCATGCCCGGCGGCGCCGGCAACGTGGTGCGGAACCTCACCGCCATCGGCGCGGCCGTCGCGTTCCTGTCCGTGGTCGGGGATGACCAGGCGGGCTCCGACCTGACCGGCCTGATCGGCGGCCAGCCGGGCGTCGAGCCCTGGCTGCTGGTGCAGGGTGGCCGCGCCACGACCACGAAGACGCGCTTCGTCGCCAATGGCCAGCAGCTCCTCCGCGCCGACCAGGAGATCGCCCGCGCCGTGCATCCGCGGCTGGCGGACCGGCTGGTGCGCATCGCCCAGGACACGGTCGCCGCGACGAAGGTCATGGTGCTGTCCGACTACGCGAAGGGCGTGCTGGCCGGGGACGTGCCGTCCCGCCTGATCGCCGCCGCCCATGCCGCAGGCCGCCGCGTGGTGGTGGACCCCAAGGGCGACGACTACTCCCTCTATGCGGGGGCCGACCTGATCACGCCCAACCGCAAGGAGCTGCGCCAGGCCACGGGGATGAGCGTGGAGAGCGAGCCGTCCCTGGTGGAGGCCGCCCGCGCGCTGCGAGACCGCCACGGCTTCGGCGCCGTGCTCGTCACCCGCAGTGAGGACGGGATGACGCTGCTGGAGGGCGACAGCGTCCAGCACTTCCCGGCCGAGGCGGCGGAGGTGGCGGACGTCTCCGGCGCCGGCGACACGGTGGTGGCGATCGTCGCCGCGGGCCTCGCGGCCGGGCTGCCCATGGCGATCGCCGCGCGCCTGTCGAACATCGCCGCCGGCCTCGTCGTCGGGAAGGTCGGCACGGCGGTGGCGCGGGATTCCGACATCCTGGATTCCCTGACCGCCGAGCGTGGCGCGCTGCGCAAGGTCGTCTCCCGCATGAAGGCGGCGGAGATGGCGGAGCGCTGGCGTCAGCGGGGCTGGCGCATCGGCTTCACCAATGGCTGCTTCGACCTGCTGCACCCCGGCCACGTTCACCTGCTGGAGCAGGCGCGGAGCTGGTGCGACCGGCTGGTGGTCGGCCTGAACGCGGATGAGAGCGTGCGCCGCCTGAAGGGCCCGACCCGCCCGGTGCAGAGCGAGGCCGCGCGCGCCGCCGTGCTCGCCTCGCTCGCGGCCGTGGACCTCGTCACCCTGTTCGATGAGGACACGCCCCTCGCGCTGATCGACGTGATCCGCCCGGACGTGCTGGTCAAGGGCGCCGACTACCGCGTGGACGAGGTGGTCGGGAACCAGGAGGTGCAAGAATGGGGCGGCGTTGTCCGCCTCGCCGAGCTGCTGCCGGGCAACTCCACCTCGGCCACGGTGGCGCGCATCCGCGGTTAGCGGTTGCGAATGCGGCGCGGCGGCGGGAACCGCCGCGCCGCGTCCGCGTCAGCGCTGGCCGCGCATCAGGCCGATCAGGATCAGGTGCTCCTTGATCTGGCCGTTCGCCAGCGTCGCCATGATCTTGTCCGGCGCCGGGGCATTGCCCTGCATGATCGCGGTGGTGAGGTTCAGCAGCTCCTGATGTCCCTGCTCCTGCACCTGCAGGAACATCATGTCGAACTCGTTGCCGCTGCCCGCACCGCGCAGGCGCTGGAGGATCTGCGCCTTCTCGCCCTCGAAGCGCGGCTCGGGGAAGTTGTGGCCGGCCAGGCGCATGGCCTGGGCGACGCCCTCCTGCTCCTGCACCTCGAACTGGGCGAAGCGCTTCACGTCGGCATTCGTCGCCTTCTCCACGCCGACGCGGGCGGTCATCAGGGAGAAGGTCCCCGCCTCGTGCGTGCGCATCGCGAGCTGGTCGGGCGCCACGCCGGACATGTTCTGGGGCGGGGTGTTCGCGCGCGGCGCGGCCTGCTGGGCCATGGCGGCGGCGGGAAGGATGGCGGCGCCGGTCAGCGCGAGCGCGAGCGTGCGGCGATCAAAGGACATGGCGTTCTCCTGCTTGGCCCCTGGCGGGCATGGCGAGAAGAACGAGGCGCGCTGCGCACGGTTTGGCGTAGGCGGGAGCGGCAGGTCGCTATTCGCAGAGCAGCGCGGCGCGCATCTCCTGCGCGCCGACCGGGTCGCAGACCGCGGCCAGCCGCCCGGCCGCCAGCACGGCGTAGCGGTGCAGCAGGGACTTCCGCCGCGCCCCCGCGAGCGCCCGGTGCGGCGCCTCCCGCACCAGCACCGCCTCGAAACCGTCGCTGACGAGCAGGCCGACATCCTCGGGGAGGAGGTCCTGCGGGAAGTCGATGTCCACGGCGAAGTAGAGCCGGTCGCACCAGTCCCGGTACTCCTCCCACTTGTGGTCGGAGAGGAAGTCGCGCGGGCCGGACTTCACCTCGATGGCGTAGAGGCAGCCCTCCGGCGTCAGGGCCATCACGTCCAGGCGCCGGCCGCAGGGGATGGGCATCTCGGCCAGGGGGGCCCAGCGGTTGCGGGCACAGAAGCGCATGGCGGCCCGGCAGGTGGTGGCCGTGCGCTCCGGGATGGTCAGGTCCAGCGGCATCGTCCCCGTGTCGCGCCGAGTCCCGCGACGCGTCAAGCTTCCGCGAGGGGCCGCGGGGGTGCTAGGGACGGCCCGTGTCCGATGCGCCACCCTTCTGGAAGGCCAAGCCCCTCGACGCCCTGACGGATGCCGAGTGGGAGAGCCTGTGCGACGGCTGCGGCCGCTGCTGCCTGCACAAGCTGCGGGACGAGGACACGGAGCGCGTCCACTTCACCAACGTCGCCTGCCGGCTGCTGGATACGCAGTCCTGCCGCTGCAAGGACTATCCCGGCCGCCAGGCCCGCGTGCCCGACTGCGTCCGCCTGACGCCAGAGGACGTGCGCGACCTCGACTGGCTGCCGCCGAGCTGCGCCTACCGCCTCGTCGCGGATGGCAAGGACCTGCCGGACTGGCACCCGCTGCTCACGGGCGACCCGGACAGCGTCCACCGCGCCGGCGCCTCCGTCCGCGGCCGCGCCGTGCCGGAGCGCGAGGCGGGGCCGCTGGAAGACCACATCACCGCCTGGCCCGGCCGCTTCCCGCGGCCAAGGCGGATCACTCGGAGGGAGGGGAAGACCCCATGAAGGATGCGCTCTACGGCGGGGTGAACGCCGCGCTGCTCACGGCGATGAACGCCGACCTGTCGCCGGACCACGGCCGCACCGCCGCCCATGCGCGCTGGCTGCTGGCGAATGGCTGCAACGGCCTCGGCGTGCTCGGCACCACGGGCGAGGCGGCGTCCTTCGGCCTCGGCGAGCGCAAGGCGATCCTGGAGGAGCTGGTGAAGGCCGGCATCCCCGCGGCGAAGCTGATGCCGGGCACCGGCACCGCCAACCTGACCGACACGGTCGAGCTGTCGCGCCATGCCCGCGACACCGGCTGCCCCGGCGTGCTGATGCTGCCGCCCTTCTACTACAAGAACCCGTCGGAAGAGGGCCTCTACGCCTATTTCTCCGAGGCGATCGAGCGGATCGGCGGGGGCGTGAAGGTCTATGTCTACAACTTCCCGCAGCAGTCGGCCGTGCCGCTGACCGTCTCCCTGCTGACCCGCCTGCTGGACGCCTATCCGGAGGTGCTGAAGGGCGTGAAGGACAGCACCGGCGACGCCGCCAACACCACCGCCTATATCGAGGCGCTCGCGCCCCGCGGCTTCGAGGTCTATCCCGGCGCCGACAACCACCTCCAGCAGATGCTGGCGATCGGCGGCGCGGGCTGCATCACGGCGGCGAGCAACCTCTGCGCCCGCTTCTCCCAGGTCGTGTACCAGAAGCGCACGGGGCCGGAGGCGGACGCCGCCCAGGCCATCGTGAACAAGTGCCGCGCCGCCGCCTCCTCCGTGCCGTTGATCGCGGGGCTGCGGGAGGTGCTGGCGCGCGCCAGCGGCGACGACGCCTGGCGCCACATCCGGCCGCCGAACACGCCCGTCACCCCGGCCCAGGCCGAGGCGGTGTGGAAGGCCTGGGACGAGGCGGGCGCCCTGCCCCTGCCGGGCCTCGGCCTCGCGCGCGCGGCGGAATAGCCATGAGCGAGCCGCTCCGCTGCCGGGTGCCGGCGGTCGCCACCGTCCAGTCGGACGATGACCTCGCCCGCACGACGCGCTGGGACTTCCCCCCCGGCGCGGAGACCGGCTGGCACCGGCATGGCTTCGCCTATCTCGTCGTGCCGGTGACGGATTGCGCCATGCTGCTGGAGGAGCCCGGCGGCGCGACGCGGGAGGTGACGATGCTGGCCGGCGCCTCCTACACCCGCCCGCCGGGGATCGAGCACAACGTGGTCAATGCCGGGGAGACCTCCTTCTCCTTCGTGGAGATCGAGTTCAAGGCGCGCCCGGGCTGACCGGACGCGGGACGCGGCCCAGGCGGTGCGCCAGCGCCTGGGTCGGCGCCTCGACCAGAAGGTGCAGCAGGGTGGCGGCCGCGAAGGCCGCCGCCGCCGCCGCCAGCACCGCGGCCGCGGCCGACCAGCCGAGGTCCAGCAGGACGCGGATCACCGCGTAGCCCGCCATCGCGTGCACGACGTAGAGCGGGTAGCTGATCCGAGCGAGCGCCTCGAGCGGCCCGGGGATCCGCCGGATCCGGCCGCGCAGGCCGAAGAGCACCGCGAAGAGGATCAGCGCCGCGCCGTAGGCGATCATGCCCGGCACGGTCTGCGCCGCCATCTCCCCGCCCGCCCATCCCCGGAAGAAGGTGGCCAGCAGCAGCGCGGCCGCCGCGAGGCACGCCCCCGGCCCGGCCGTGCCGCGGTGGCGGGCGGCGAAGACGGCCCCGACCAGCATGAAGGAGATCATCGTCGCGCTGACCGCGAGCTCTCCCGCGGCCGCGCGCCAGGGCGGGGCCACGAGGCCGGCCAGGGGCGCCGTCACGGCCACCAGGACGACGCCCGCGGCGGAGAGCGGCCATACCGTCCCCGCCCGCAGCGCCGGCGCGAGGAGAAGGCAGAGGAGGTAGAACCGGACCTCGATCGCCAGCGTCCAGCTCACCCCATCGATCGTGCCCCGGCCCAGCAGGTCCTGCGCGAAGAGCAGGTGCGCCAGCCAAAGCTCCGGGCCGAAGGGCACCGCGCGGCCGAACCAGTGCGCGCAGGCCCAGACCGCGGCCATCGTCAGGCCCAGCCCCACGGCGTAGGTCGGCCAGATCCGCAGCGCCCGCCCCGCCGCGAAGCCCACCCGCGTCCGGTCCAGCAGCGAGAGCGGCACGACGAAGCCGCTGACGAGGAAGAAGACCGCCACGCCGAAATGCCCGGCGAAGCCATAGGGCAGCCATTCATGCGGCCGCACCATTCCCGGCACCGGCCCCTCCCAGACCGGGGCGGAGAGGAACGCCGCCGCAACCGCCGGTTGGTGCCAGAAGTGCTCGGTGTAGTGGCTCAGCAACACCGAGAAGGCCGCGAGGCCGCGCAAGGCCTGAGCGAAGGCGATCCGCCCCGGCGCCGCTTGCAAATCCTTGATCCCACTCGTTTGCTGCATCGCACCGAACCACCCGTTTCCGCACAACTCTGTCAAGTCGTTGAACGCCGGTCCCCGCCGGGGCAACATGGGCCTAATGGAACATAACGAGACCGAGAGCATCCCGCTCCGCGCGCATCCCCTGGCCCTGCCCACCCCGACCCCGGTGCGCTGGAACCGGTCTGCGCGTGCCCGCCGCGTCTCGCTGCGCATCGATCCCCGCGCCGGGGAGGTGATCGTCACCCTGCCGCTCCGCTCCGGACGCAAGGCCGGGATGAGCCTGCTGACGACCCACGCCGCGTGGGTGAAGGAACGGCTGGACAGCCTTTCCCCCAATGTGCCGCTGGCGGAGGGGCAGCGCATCCCGATCGGCGGCGTGCCCCATGCCATCCGGCACGATCCGAACGCCCGCGGGCCTGCCATCCTCTGGAGCGGGGAGATCGTGGTGGCGGGCGACGTCGCCTTCCTCGCCCGCCGAACCCTGGACTTCCTGAAGGCCGAGGCGAAGCGCCGGATCACCGTCCTCGTCGCGGGGCATGCCGCGGCGCTGGGCGTGCGGGCGAAGCGGATCATCCTGAAGGACACGCGGTCCCGATGGGGGAGCTGCGCGCCGGACGGCACCCTCGCCTTCTCCTGGCGCCTCGTGATGGCCCCGGACTGGGTGCTGGACTACGTCGTGGCGCATGAGGTGGCCCATCTGCGGGAGCTGAACCACTCCGACCGCTTCTGGGCCCAGGTATCCCGCCTGACCCCGCACCGGGAGGCCGCGCAGGACTGGTTGCGCCGGAACGGCCCCACCCTGCTCAGGGTCGGCTGAGACGCAGCGATCACCCGTTCGGGTGAACTCCTTCCGTTCCATCGCGCGCGAGAATGTGAGAAAGCAGGTCGCCGCCCCCTTTTCTCGCACCGGATTTCATTAAGAATGGAGAATGATCCGGCCGACCCGCAGGCGATCGCCCTCGATCTCTATGCGGCCGTGCTGGACCGCTCGCCCCTGGTGGACATCCTCGACCGCCTTGCCGGGATCCTCGGGGCCCGGTCGCACCTGACCCAGATGGCGTCCTTCGAGGGCGGGGCGCCGACCGGCAGCGACGTCACCGCCGTCGTCGGGATCTCGCCCGAGGCCTTCGAGGCCTACCGGGCCGGCTTCATCGCCCATGACCCCTGGCTCCGCCTCGCCCCCACCCTGCCGCCGGGGCTGGTCAACTTCACCCGCCATGTCCCCGCGCCCGACCTCTCCCGCTCCTTCTTCTGGAACGAGTTCGCGCGGCACCACGAGAGCCCCTTCCACTGCCTGGCCGTGAAGTTCCCGGACGCGCGGGGCATGGTCGGTGGCTTCGCCACCCACCGCGGCATGGGCGCCGAGCCCTTCGGGCCACGCGAGGAGGCCTTCCTGCAGGCCGTGGCCCCCCACCTCCAGCGGGTCCTCTCCGCCCTCTCCCGCCTGCCGGACGCGCCGCCGGCCGGGGCGGCGGAGGCGGCGCTGGACGCCATGGGCCGCGGCGCCGGCCTGGTCGGGATGGATCGGCGAATGGTCTTCGCGAACGCCGCGCTGCGGGGGATGGCGTCCCGGGGGGATGGCTTCGTCCTCGGCCGGGGCGGGTTGCTGCCCCTGACGCCGGCGGCGGCCCGGACCGCGGACACCGCCATCACGGCGGCCCTGGCCGCGGCGGCGGGCCGGCTCCGCCTGATGGAGGGCGCCGGCCGCTTCGTCATCCCGCGGGTGGGCGGGAACCTTCCCTACCTCGCGGAGGCGATCCCGGTGCGGCACCGCCCGGGCGGCGACGGGCCCTCATTCCAGGGTGCCCTGATCCTCGTCAGCGACATGGCCCAGGCCCCCCTGCCGGCCGCCGGCCTGCTGCGCGACGCCTTCGACCTGACGGCCGCGGAGGGCGCGCTGGCGGCCGGGCTGGCGGCCGGCAGGACGCTCTCGGCCATCGCGGCGGCCCGCGGCGTGTCGGTGGAGACGCTGCGGACCCAGTTGGCCGCGGTACGCCGGAAGACCGGGTGCCGGCGGCAGCTCGATCTCGCGCTTCTCGCCGCAAGGCTGGGCGGCACGGAGCCGCCGCGGGATCGGCGGAACGGCTGATCGGTCAGGCGGGCGACTCCGGGGGAGAGAAGGAATTCTCTCCCCCCATGCCCCCACTCATCTTCTTCTATCAGGGCCGCGGAATTCGGATGCGGGCTCTTCCCGCCGTCACGGAAACCTGCCGCTACTCCGGCCGTGCGCCCGTCGCGCGGACGATCGGCGCCCATTTCGCCGTCTCGTCGCGGATGAAGCGGGCCAGTTCCTCCGGGGTGGTCGGGGTCGGCTCCACCCCCTGCCCCTCGAGGGTCGAGGCGACGCTCCGGTCCTGCAGGGTTTCCCGCATCGCCGCGTTCATCCGGTCCACGATCGGGCGTGGCAGGTTCTTCGGACCGACCAGCGCGTACCAGTTCGCCACCTCGTAGCCGGGCAGGGTCTCGGCCACGGTGGGGGTGTTGGGGTGCGTGCGCAGGCGCTGCAGCGTCGGCACGGCGAGCATCCGCAGCCGGCCGGATTCCACCTGCGGCAGGGCGGTGGGCGCGGTGGAGAAGGCGTAGTCCACCTTCCCGCCGACAAGGTCCGTCATCAGCGGCCCGCCGCCGCGATAGGGCACGTGCACCGTCTTCACGCCCGCCAGCTGGTCCAGCAGCGCCCCGGCGAGGTGCCCGGCGCCGCCGATGCCGGAGGAGCCGTAGGTGATCGTATCGGGGGCCGCCTTCGCGGCCTCGATCAGCGCCTGCACGTTGCGCCAGGGCCGGTCCGCCGGGACCACCAGCACGTTCAGCACGTTCCCCGCCATCCCCACCGGCGTCAGGTCCGTCTGCGGGTCGAAGCCGAGGTTGGAGTACATGGTGGGGTTGATCGCCAGCGCGCCGATCGTGCCCATGAGGAAGTTGTAGCCGTCGGCCGGGGCCCGGACGACGATCTCGGTGGCGAGGTTCCCACCGGCGCCCGGCCGGTTGTCGATGACGATCGGCTGGCCGAGGATCTGCTGCAGCTTCGGCTGCATCACCCGCGTCGCGATGTCGGTGGAGCCGCCGGCGGCGAAGCCGACGACGATCCGGATCGGGCGGCTGGGCCACTCGCCCTGCGCGGCGGCCGGGCGGATGAAGGGGGCGGCGAGCGCCGCGCCCATCACGGCGCGTCTCTGGAACATGAACCTCTCCTCGTCGGGCCGCGTCCCCTCTTCGCGGGGGACGACGGTCATTGTCTTGGTCAGGCGGCCGCCCGCGCCCCAGCGCGCGGGCGGCGGGAATCAGCGGCCCTGGAAGACGGGCTTGCGCTTCTCCATGAAGGCGCGGCGGCCCTCGATGTAGTCCTGGCTGTCGAAGCACGCCTTCACCAGCGCGGCGCAGGCGGGCTCGTCCCAGGCGGCGGGGCCCTTCACCGCCTCGTTGATGATGCGCTTCACGCTGGTGACGGTCAGCGGCGCGTTGCCGGCGATGGTGTCGGCCATCTCCCGCACCGTCGCCTCCAGCGCGTCGGCCGTCGTCACGCGGTTCACCAGCCCCATCTCCTTCGCCTCCTGCGCGGAGAAGCGGCGGGCGGTGAAGAACATCTCCTTCGCGAAGGCCGGGCCGACGAGGTTCGTCAGCCGCGAGAGGCCGGCCAGCGCATAGCCCAGGCCGAGCTTCGCGGCGGGGATGGCGAAGCCGGAGCCCTCCTCGCAGACGCGGATGTCGCAGCAAACGGACAGTGCCGCGCCGCCGCCGATGCAGTGGCCGCGGATCATCGCGATCGTCGGCTTCGGGAAAGCGTGCAGCCCGTCATAGACCCGGGCGGCCTGCGCGTTGTAGGCGGCGACCGCCTCCTCGCTGCTCCGCTCGCTCTCGAACTTCGAGATGTCGGCGCCCGACACGAAGGCCTTCCCGCCCGCGCCGGTCACGACCAGCACGCGCACCTCCGGATCGGCCGCGAAGTCGGCCAGGATGCGCTCCGCCGCCGACCACATCTCCATCGAGACGGCGTTGTGGCGCGCGGGGTTGTTGAAGATCATCCAGCCGACGCCGCCCTCCTTCCGGGCGAGCATCTTGTCCGTGCCGAGGTCCCGCGCGGGGAGGGCGTCCGTCATCCTTCAGACCACCTGTCGCTTGTGAAGATCGGCGATCTGCTCGTCCGTGTAGCCGGCCTCGCGCAGGATCGCGTCGGTATGCTCGCCGATGGCGGGCGGGTGGGTGACGATGGCGCTGGGCGTGCGGGACAGCGTCATGGGCTGCGCGACATAGGTCTGCGAGCGCAGTCCGTCATTCAGCGTGGCGGCGATGCCCAGGTGCTTCACCTGCGGGTCGTCGAACATCTTATCAATGGTGTAGATCGGCCCGGCCGGCACGCCGGCAGCGTTCAGCCGCTCCACCCAGGACTCGCTCGTGTCCTTCGCGATCTCCGCCTCGATCAGCGGGTTCAGGATGTCTCGGTTGGTGGAGCGGCCGGCGCTGTCCTTGAAGCGCGGGTCCACCAGCCAGTCGGCCTTGCCCAGCACCTCGCAGAAGCGCTTCCAGATCGCGTTGCCGGTGGCGGCGATGTTGATGTGGCCGTCCTTCGTCTTGAAGACGCCCGTGGGGATGGAGGTCGGGTGGTTGTTGCCGGCCTGCTTCGGCACCTCCCCGGCCTGGAGCCAGCGGCTGGCCTGGAAATCGAGCATGAAGGCCTGCGCCTGAAGCAGCGAGGTCTGCACCCACTGGCCCTTGCCCGACACCTCCCGCTCCAGCAGCGCGACGAGGATGCCCTGGGCCGCGAAGATGCCGGCGCAGAGGTCGGCGATGGGGATTCCGACGCGGACCGGCCCCTGCCCCGGCAGGCCGGTGATGGACATCAGCCCGCCCATCCCCTGCGCGATCTGGTCGAAGCCCGGCCGCCCGGCATAGGGCCCGTCCTGCCCGAAGCCGGAGATGGAGGCGTAGACCAGCCGCGGGTTGATGGCGGAGAGGTCCTTGTAGCCAATGCCCAGCCGGTCCTTCACGTCGGGGCGGAAGTTCTCGACGATGACGTCCGCGTCCTTCGCTAGGCGCTTCAGGAGCTCGACGCCCTCCTTCTCCTTCAGGTTCAGGGTCAGGCCGCGCTTGTTGCGGTGCAGGTTCTGGAAGTCCGGCCCCCCGCGCGGGCCGCCCATCGGGTCGCCCTGGTCCAGCCCCTCGGGCATCTCGATCTTGATGACCTGCGCGCCCCAGTCGGCGAGCTGGCGCACGCAGGTCGGGCCGGAGCGGACGCGCGTGAGGTCCAGCACCTTGAAGCGCGACAGCGCGGTGGACGGCCCGCCGGTCTGTTCCCCGGTTCCGGCCTGCGGCAACGCGTCGGTCATGGTACCCTCCCTGGTTCGCGCCCTCGTTCGCGGCGGAAACTGCTCGCGGGTCGCGGTGCCTGTCAACAGGCTGTTGACAGGATGCCGGGGCCGTGATGCCCTGCCGAGCATGGATGGCCCCGCACCCCTGGCCGCCTCCGCCTCCCTGGTCGGGCGCGCGCGGGCGGAACTGGAGCGCCTGATCCTCGACGGCGCCCTGCCGCCGGGGGAGCGGCTGAACGAGGTCGCGCTTGCCGCCCGCCTCGGCCTCTCCCGCGGTCCCTTGCGGGAGGCGCTGCGGGGGCTGGAGCGGGACGGGCTGGTCGCCGCCGGCGCCGCCGGCCAGGGCATGCATGTCCGCCGGATCGAGCCCGAGGAGCTGGCCGAGATCTACGACATGCGCGCCGTGCTCCAGGGCTTCAACTGCGCCCTGCTGGCCGCGCGGATCACGCCCGGGGCGCTCGCCGCCCTCCGCGCCCGCGTCGCGGAGATGGACGCGGCCATCACGGCCGGGGATGCCGGGCTCTATTACCGCCAGAACCTCGACTTCCACGACGCGATGCTGGACGCCGCGGAGCATCGCCGCAGCGCCGCCCTCTACCGCGGGCTGGTGAAGGAGGCGCACCTCACCCGGAAGCTCGTCCTGCGCGCCCCGCCGAACATGCGGGAGAGCAACGCGGAGCACGCCGCCATGCTCGACGCGATCGAGACCGGGGACGCCGAGCGCGCCCGCGCGGTGGGGGAGGCGCATGTGAATGGTGGCCGGCGGCGCTGGCTGGGCTCCCTGGACCTGACGGGCCGGGGCGTTGTCCCGGCGCGGGGCGGCTGAATATCCTGGTGCCAGAGTTGCCCGACGCCTGAACAGCCTGCGCCGGGCGGCCGCGCACCGGGGAGAGGACAAGAATGACCAGGGCCACGCGACGCGCGATCCTCGCGGCCACCCTCGCCGCCCCGGCCCTGCGGGCCCGCGCCCAGGGCGGCCCGGCCGGGGACTGGCCCAACCGCCCGATCCGGCTCGTGATCCCCTGGCCGCCCGGCGGCGGGGCGGACACGGTGGGGCGGATCCTGGCGCCCCGCGTCTCCGCGATCCTCGGCCAGACCCTGGTGATCGAGAACCGCCCGGGCGCCGCCGGCTCCATCGGCGCCTCCTCCGCCGCGCGCTCGGCGCCGGATGGGTACACGGTGCTCTATGATTCGACGGGACAGGCCATCAACCCCTACCTGATGCAGCTTCCCTTCGACCTCTGGCGGGACCTGCGGCCGGTGGTGCAGACGGCGAGCGTCCCGAACCTTCTCGTCGTCACGCCCTCCATGCCCTATCGAACGGTGGCGGACGTGATCGCGGCGGCGAAGGCGCGGCCGGGCGGGCTGGACTTCGCCTCCTCCGGCAACGGGTCGGTGCAGCACATGGCGCTGGAGCTGTTCCGGCAGGCGGCGGGGATCCCGGTGAACCACGTGCCCTATCGCGGCGGTGGGCCCGCCCTGACGGACGTCATCTCCGGCCAGATCAACCACTTCTTCTCGAACGCCTCCTCCTCCACCGGCTTCGTGCGGGCGGGAACCATCCGGGCCATCGCGCACACCGGCACGGGGCGTCTGGCGGCCTTCCCGGACCTGCCCTCGGTCGGGGAGACCCTGCCGGGCTACGAGGCGACGGAGTGGAACGGGGTCTTTGTCCCGGCCGGCACGCCGGACGCGATCGTTGCCCGGCTGAACGCTGCCTACAACGACGCCATGGAAGCGCCGGAGATCGCGGAGCGGCTCGCCGGGCTGAACGTCGTGACCCGCCGCAACACGCCCGAGGAATTCGCGGCCTTCATCCGGGCAGAGCAGGCCCGCTGGTCGCGCGTGATCCGGGAAGGCCACATCCGGATCGAGTAGGGAGAGGGCCCCCTCCCCCGGACGACGGATGCCGGCCTAGGGCGTCAGCATCCCCGTCACCGCCCAGCGCTGGGCGGAGCGGGCCAGGGTTCCGTCCGACTTCACGCCCGCGAGGAAGCCGTTCACCTCCGCCAGCCAGGCCGCGTCCCCCCGCGGCACGGCGTAGGCGTAGAGCGTCTCGCCGAGGCTGCGCGGGGCGTCCATCACGCGCCAGGAATCATCGTCCCGCAGCCGGCGGGCATAGGGCGTGTCGGTGACGAAGACGTCCGCCCGGCCGGAGAGGATCTCCTGCTCCTGCGTCTGGGGGGCACGGACCACCGCGATCTCCGCGATGCGGAGGTGGTCGCGGATCAGCTCCTCCGCGATCGTTCCGGCGGCTACGGCGACCACCACCCCGTGCCGGTCCATGTCCGGCCAGGTGCGGACCCGGATGCTGCTGCGGCTGGTCACCGCCGCCATGGGGCCGGTGAGATAAGGCTTGGTGAAGGCCACCCGGGCGGCCCGCCCGGGGGTGATGCCGACGCCGCCCATGGCCACGTCGCAGCGCCCGCCCTCCAGCGCCGGCAGCATCGTCTCCGGCGTCGTCTCCACGAAGACGGGACGGACCCCCAGCCGGGCGGAAAAGGCCCGGGCCATGTCGGTGTCCAGCCCCTCCAGCTCCCCGTTCCGGGTGTTGCGCCAGGCGAGGGACATCAGGTCCGTGCTGGTGCAGACCAGCAGCTCCCCGCGAAGGCGCACCACCTCCAGCCGGCTCAGGACCGGCCGTTCCGCCGGCCGGGGCGGGGCCGCCGCGGGGCGGCCGGCCCCGGTCGCGGGCTGGGCCCGGGGGAGAGACGGGAGAACGGTCTCGAAAATTACCGCCGCGGCTGCAATAATGGCGAGAGTCGCGGGACGCATGGACGAACAACCCTCTCCTCTCCGCCGCGTCCTCGGTCTCGGGGCCGCCCAGCCGGCTGACCCGCGCCCGTGGCGTCTTTTCGCCGCGACGATCGTGGTGGTCGGCGTTTGCCTCGCGGCCGTGTATCTCATCCTTTTCGACCGGGGCCAACGCGAAGCCTCGGGAGAGGCGGAGCGGCTCGTCCTCGGCGTGACCGCCGCCATGGCGGACCAGCTGGCCCGCGCCATCCAGACCGTGGACTTCGTCCTGCTGGACATGGCCGAGCGCGCCGGGGAGTCGGACGCCGCCGCCTCGACCCGGGCACTCGCCGGGCGAATCCGGGACGTGCCGCAGCTCCGCGCCGTGCTGATGGTGGACGTGAACGGCCAGGTCTCCGCCTCCACGGTCGAGAGCCTGCGCGGCCTCTCGGTCGCGGACCGGGACTGGTTCCGGGTGCTGCGCCTGGGCGGGCCGTCCCTGCGGCTGGGCACGCCGGAGGCGGGGCGCTTCCTCGGCGGCTCGGCGGCGATGCAGGCGCGCGCCATCCAGGCGGCGGGCATCTGGTCCATCCCGCTGGCCCGCGGGCTGCGGACGCCGCGCGGCGACTTCTCGGGCGCCGCGGTCGCGCTGCTGAACCCCGACTACCTCATCTCCATCTCCCGCCGCCACGCCGAGGCCTTCGGCGTGACGGTCCGCATCCACTCCCTGTCGGGCCTGCTGCTGGCGCGCTCCGACGGGAGCATGGACGGCGTGGGCGAGGCGAACCCGACCGCCTGGCTGTTCCGGGACTTCCTGCCACGTCGGGAGAGCGGCACCTATTCCGGCCGGGACCAGGACGGGCAGGAGGTCTTCGCCGCCTTCTCCACGATCCGGCAGGGCACGCTGGTGATCGAGGCGGCGCGGCGGAAGTCGGCGGCCTTCGAGGGCGTGGAGCGGCTCGGCGCCCTGCTGATCGCCGGCGGCATCGCCATCGCCGGCATCATGATGTTCGCCCTCTGGCTCATGTCCCGCCAGGCCGCCGCGCTGAAGGAGCAGGGCGACGCCCTGGCCGAGAGCGAGCGCGAGGCCCGCGCCGCCACGCGCGCGAAGGAGGAGTTCCTCGCGGCGATGAGCCACGAGATCCGCACGCCGATGAACGGCGTGATCGGCATGACCGGCCTCTTGCTCGATACCCCGATGGACGGGCTCCAGCGCCGCTACGCCGAGACGATCCAGGGCTCGGCCGAGCACCTGCTGATGGTGCTGAACGACATCCTCGACTTCTCGAAGCTCGAGGCCGGGATGATCGACCAGGAGCGGATCACCTTCACCATCGAGAACGAGATCAGCACGATCGTCGAGCTCTTCGCCGCCCGCGCCGCGGCGAAGGGGGTGGAGCTGGTCGCCTCCCTGCCGCCGGAGCTGCCGCGGCAGGTGGTCGGCGATCCCGGGCGCTTCCGGCAGATCCTGTTCAACCTCGTCGGCAACGCGATCAAGTTCACGGAGAGCGGCTGGATCGAGGTCTCCGTCCAGGCGAGCCCCATCGAGTCCGGGGAGGATGAGGGGGCGCTGCGCCTGACCTGCTCCGTGGCGGACACCGGCATCGGCATCGAGCCCTCCAAGGTGCCGATGCTGTTCGAGCGCTTCACCCAGGCCGATGCCTCGATCAGCCGGAAGTACGGCGGCACCGGCCTCGGCCTCGCGATCTGCCGCAAGCTGGCGGAACAGATGGGCGGCGGGATCGAGGCGACGCCGCGGCGCGGCGGCGGCAGCGTCTTCCGCTTCTGGATCGTGGTGGACGAGGCCGCGCCGCGGGAGGAGCCGCCCGCCTCCCTCGCCGGCCGCCGCGTGCTGGTCGTGGACGACCTGCTGCTGAACCGGGAGATCATGGTGCGCCAGCTCGCCGCCGCCGGCGCCGCCGCCATGGCAGCGGATGGCGGGGAGCAGGCGCTGGCGGTGATGCGGCTGGCCGCGCAGCGCGGCACGCCCTTCCACGCGGTGATCCTGGACGCGAACATGCCGCGCCTGTCAGGCACGGAGGTGGCCGAGCGCATCCGGCACGAGGAGCCGCTGCTCGGCCGGCCCGCGATCGTCCTCTGCTCCTCCTCCGGCGCCGAGGTCCAGGGGGGGGCGGCGCCCGGGCTGGTGGATGCGATGCTGCTGAAGCCGGCGCTGCCCGGACGGCTGATGGAGGCGCTGCTGCACGCCCTGTCACCCGCCACGGCGCGCGCGCCCGCGCCGGCCGCGCCGGAATCGCCGCCCGTGCCGGAGGGGCCGGGGCTCCGCATCCTGCTGGTGGAGGACAACGCCACCAACCAGATCCTCATGCGCGCCCTGCTGGCGCGGATCGGCGCCGACGTCTCGGTGGCCAACAACGGGCAGGAGGCGGTGAACAACGCGCGCACCACGCCCTTCGACGTCATCCTGATGGACCTGCAGATGCCGGTCATGGACGGGCTGGAGGCGACGCGGGAGATCCGCCGCGCCGGCGCGAACCGCCGCACCCGCATCATCGGCCTGACCGCGGCGGTGGGCCCGCAGTTCGAGCGGCAGTGCCGCGACGCCGGGATGAACGACTATCTCTCGAAGCCCGTGCAGCGGGAGCAGCTGATGGGGGCGCTCGGCATCGGGCCGGGACGCGGCTACGGCGCGGCGCCGGCCGCGAGGGCGGAGAGCGCGGTCAGCGCCGCGCGCGCCTCCTGACCGACCTCGGTCAGCATCTGCTGCACCGGGGTCGCGTCGTCCGACCGCATCGCCTGCCGCGCCAGCGCCTCCAGCGACTTGGCGCCGATCGATCCGGCCGCGCCCGCGAGGCCGTGGGCGGCGCGGCGGTAATCCTCCGGCCGGCCGGCCCGCGCGGCCTCCACCATCTGGCGCACGAGCCGGGCGAGATCCTCCTCGAAGGTCTTCACGATCCCGATGAACACGTCGCGCGGCAGTTCCGCGGCCAGTTGCCCGGCCACCTCGGGATCAATTGCTGGGGTCATGGCATCCTCAGGCCGCAGGATACGTCGCAGAAGCTGCGGGATGGGTCAACGATCCGGCCAAGCTCCGGCTGCGCGCCGGCACGTTGACAGAGGCGTGTCGGGCGCCGCGGAATCGCGGCCTTTGCTGGTGGAGGTCCCCATGCGCGCCGCGTCGTTGATCGCCCTTCTTGTGCTCGCCGCCTGCGGCTCCGGGGAACGCGCCGGACGGGCCGTGGACCGGGCGGCGGACCGCACCGGCAGCGCCGTGGGGACCGCCGCGCGGGATACCGGCTCGGCGCTGGAGCGTGCGGGCAACTGGGTGGGCGACCGGGTGGACCCCAACACCCGGCGCTAGGGGAGATCGCCGGAGGGCGGCCCTGCCGGGGAAGGCGGGCCGGGCTCTCCGGGCCCTGCGCCGGCGCATCTCAGCCGCCCCCGACGGTCGCCAGCGGCACGCGGCGCAGGGCGAGGATGGCGGCGGTGCCGCAGGCCACCATGACGATCGCCGTGGCGATCCCGGCGCCGCCCTCCAGCGCGCCGGTCAGGACGGTCAGGAGCGCGCCGACGCCCATCTGCGTGGCGCCGAGCAGGCCGGAGGCGGTGCCGGCCCGTTCCGGCCGCACCGACACCGCGGCGGCCACCGCGTTGGGCATGCTGATGCCGTTGCCGAGCGCGATCACCGCCATCGGCAGGAAGAAGCCGAGCAGCGTGTGGGGCAGCAGGAGCTGGATGGCGAGCATCGCCACCGCCCCGACCACGCCGATGCGCAGCCCGGTCCACAGCATCCGCGCCGTGCCGAGCCGCGAGGAGTAGCGCCCGGCGATCCAGGAGCCGCAGGCGAAGGAGACGGAGATGCAGAGGAAGGCGGTGGCGTAATCGCGGGGCGTCTTGCCCATCGCTTCCGAGACGAGGGGCGCGCCGGACATGAAGGCGAAGAAGCAGCCGATGGAGGCCGCGTTCACCCCGGCGATCCAGCGGAAGGCGGAGAGCCGGAGAAGGGAGAGATAGGCCTCCAGCATGCCGCGCAGGCCGGGCAGCGGCTGGGGCTCCTTCAGCGTCTCGGGCAGGCGATGCCAGGTGGCGAGGATCACCGGCAGCCCGCCCAGCAGGCAGGCGATCATCGTGGCGCGCCAGCCGAAATGGTTCTCCAGCACCGCGCCGAGCATCGGGGCGACCATCGGCGCGATCGTCATGCCCATCACGACGTAGCCCATGCGGCTGGCCGCCTGCTCCCGCGGCCAGACATCGCGGATGATGGCGCGGCCGAGCACCATGCCGGTGCAGGCGCCGACCGCCTGTGCCACGCGGGCGAGGGTGAGCGTGACGATCCCCGCCGCCGCGGAGGCGAGGGCGGAGGCGACGACGAAGAGGCCGAGGCCCGCGAGCAGCACGGGCCGCCGCCCGAAGCGGTCCGACAGCGGGCCGTAGAGGAGCTGCCCGAGCGCGACGCCCGCGAGGTAGAGCGCGAGGGTGAGCTGCGCGACGCCGTAGGACACGCCGAGATCCCGCGCGATGAGCGGCAACGACGGGATCATGATCTGCATCGTGAAGGGCCCGATGCCCGTCATCGCCACCAACAGCCAGAGGGCCGGCACGCGGTGCGGCGGCGCCTCCGCGGGGCTCGGGCTCAGGTCGGGCGGCGGGTCGTGCGCCAGGTCGCGCGGACTCATTCTGGGTTCCGGAGGTTCGGTCGGGAGGCTAGGCGCCATGGCCCCGGCGGGCCACCCGGGGCGCGTCACGTTGGCGCGCGCCGCCCGCTGGGGCAGCCTGGGGCGATGGACATGACGACCTTGCAGGCCCTGCTGCGCGAGCGCTTTGGCGCCGGAGCGCCCGTCCCGCCGGAGGAGGCGGGCGGATCGGAGACGTTGGCGCGGATGGCCGCGCACCGGTCCTGCCGAGCCTTCCGCGACGCGCCCGTCGCACCGGCGCTGCTGGACCTCGTGCTGTCAGCCGGCTTCTCGGCGCCGAGCAAGAGCGACCTGCAGCAGCGGGACGTGGTGGTGGTGCGCGATCCCGCGCTGCGCCGGGCCGTGGAGGCGCTGGCGCCCGCCGCGGACTGGCTGCCGCAGGCGCCCGTGCTGCTGGTGGTGTGCGGCAACAACCGGCGGCAGCGGCGGTTGCACGGGATGCGCGGGCATCCCTTCGCGAATGACCACCTGGACGCCTTCTTCAACGCGGCGACGGACGCGGCCGTGCTGCTCGGCTGGCTGGTGGTGGCCGCGGAGGCGGTGGGGCTGGGCTGCTGCCCGCTGAGCGTGCTGCGGAACGAGGCGGGGGCCGTATCGGATCTGCTGGGGCTGCCGGAGCACGTCTTCCCCTATGCCGGGCTGGCGATGGGCTGGCCGGCGGGGCCGGGCGTCATGAGCCCGCGCCTGCCGCTGGGGGCGACGGTGCATGTGGACCGCTTCGACGATTCGGCGCTGCCGGAGCACGTGGCGGAGGCGGATGTGCGGCGGATCGCGCAGAAGCCCTTCGCGAAGCAGCGCGCCGCGGCCCGGTTCGGAACCGCTGAGCCCTATGGCTGGTCCGAGGATGTGACGCGGCAATACGCGCGCCCGGAGCGCGCGGGGTTTGGCGCCTATGTCCGGGGACGCGGGTTCCGGCTGGAGTAGCTCACCAGCGCAGGGCGCGCAGCGCGGCCAGCGGCGCCACGCCCTCGGCCAGGGCGCGGGCCGCGAGCGTCTCGGAATCCGCCGTGCCCAGCCCTTCCTCGGCCGCGAGGCCGCCGAGGGCCCAGATGGCGTCCAGCCCGGCCGCCTGGGCGCCGGCGAGATCGGTGTGCGGGCTGTCGCCGATCGCGACCACCGCATCCTTCGGCAGGGCGAGCGGCTCCAGCGCGTGCGGGTAGGTGGCGGGATCGGGCTTGCCGACCTCCAGCGTGCGGCCGCCCATCTCGGCGTACCGCTCGGACAGCGCGCCGGCGCAGAGGAGGAGGCGGCCGCCGGAGACGACGCGGCGGTCGGGGTTCACGCAGATCATCGGCAGGTCGCGGGCGCGGCAGGCGTCCAGCTCGGGCTGGTAGCGGGTGAGGTCGAGGCGGCCGCGCTCCGGATCGGGGCCGGTGTTCAGGACCCAGTCGGCCTCCTCGGGCGATGTCACGACGGTGAAGCCGAGGTCGGCCACGGAGAGGTCGCCATGGATGCCGATCGCGTGCACGCGCGGGCCGAGCGCGGCGACGTAGGGACGGGTGCGGTCGCGCAGCAGGCGCCAGGTGATCTCGCCGCTGCTCATCGCCGTGACGTAGTGCGCGCGGTCCACGCCGAGGCGGGTGAGCTGAGCCTCCACCACGCTGGAACGGCGCGGGGCGTTGGTCAGGAAGACGATGCGCGCCCCGGCGCCGTGCAGCCGTGCCAGCGCATCCGCCACGCCAGGAAAGAGGGCGTGGCCGTCATGCACCACGCCCCAGATGTCGAGGATGAAGCCGCGGTAGCGCCGCGCGAGTTCCGCGACGCCGTCGAGGATGCGCATCAGGCGTCCACTCCCACGGCGTCGGCGACGCGTTTCACGCCGTCGCGGCGCAGCAGCGCTGCGAGGTCGCGCTTCAGGCGCGGGACGAGGGCGGGGCCCTCATAGGCGAAGGCGGCGTAGAGCTGCACGAGGGAGGCGCCGGCCCGGATCTTCGCGTAGGCGTCCTCCGCGCTGCTCACGCCGCCGCAGCCGACCAGCGTCAGCCGGCCGCGCGAGAGGCGGTGGACGCGGCGCAGGAGTTCCGTGGATGCGCGGAAGAGCGGCGGGCCGGACAGGCCGCCGGCCTGCCCGCGGTGCGCGGAGCGCAGCGTGTCCGGGCGCGCGATGGTGGTGTTGGAGACGATCAGGCCGGCGATGTCGCGTCCGGCGCAGGTCTCGACGAGGGATTCCACGGCGTCCTCGGCCAGGTCGGGGGCGATCTTCACCAGGATGGGCGGGCGCCGCGGCAGGGCGGCGCGGGCGGCGATGGTGGCGTCCAGGATGGCGGCCAGCCGCGCCTCGCCCTGCAGGTCCCGCAGCCCCGGCGTGTTGGGGGAGGAGACGTTCACGGCGACGTAGTCCGCGTGGGGTGCGACGCCCTCGTACAAGGCGGGGTAGTCGCGCTCGGGCTCCGCGCCCTCCTTGTTGATGCCGATATTGGCGCCGAGGATCGCGGGCAACGGGCGCGGCAGGGCGGCGAGGCGGGCGGCGAAGGCCTCCAGCCCGCGGTTGTTCATCCCCATGCGGTTGATGACCGCGCGGTCCTCCTCCAGCCGGAAGAGTCTCGGGCGGTCGCTGCCCACCTGCGGGCGGGGCGTGGTGGTGCCCGCCTCCACCGCGCCGAAGCCGAGGCGCATCAGGGGCAGGACGGCCGCCGCGTTCTTGTCGAAGCCGGCCGCAAGGCCGAGCGGGTTGCGCGCGGACAGGCCGAGAAAGGTGGTCGCGAGGATCGGGTCGTCGGGCGCCGTGTCGGCACCGGCGAGGCCCCAGTCCAGCGCGCGCAGGGCGAGGTTGTGGGCGGTCTCCGGGTCCAGGGCCCGGGTCAGGGGCATGAGGGCGGAGGCGAGGGCGGGGCGCATCGGAACGGGGTTTGCCGCAGCGCGGCAGGGGGCGCCAGGGGCCCTGCCCGGGCGGGATGCCCCGCGTTGACGGGGGGCGCCGCGGGCGGCACAGGGCGCGGGTGGGGAACGGGGGCATACGGGGTTGCGCGGACCGCTGCTGATGCTGGCCGCGCTGGGGCTGTTCGCGGTGCTGGACGCGAACTCCAAGCTGCTGTCGGGCGGGTATCACGTCAGCCAGGTGCTGGTGATGCGCTACGCCGTGCTGCTGGGGCTGCTGGGGGCGTCGCGGCTGGCGGTGCGGAATGCCGGGGGCGGGATGCGCACGCGCCGGCCGGGGATGCAGCTGCTGCGGGCGCTGTGCATGGTCGGATCGGGGGCCGGATTCTTCCTGGCGCTGCGGACCCTTCCCCTGGCGGAGGGCTACCTCGTCTACTTCACCGCGCCCTTCATCCTGCTGGCGCTGTTCCGGCTGGTCCTGCGGGAGGGCGTGCCGGCGCGGGCCTGGGCCTGGTGCGGCGTGGGGTTCTGCGGCGTGCTGATCGCGCTCTGGCCGGGACTCTCGGCGGGCGGGTCCTGGGGGGCCTATGCCTGGGCGCTGCTGGGGACCTTCTGCCACGCGGCCGTGCTGGTGCTGAACCGCGTGCTGCGGGACGAGCCGGGGCTGGCGCGACTGATCCTCTGGACCTCCCTGCCCGCCCTGCTCGTGCTGGCGCCCTGGGCGGCGCTCGAATGGGCCACGCCCTCCTGGGGCGACCTCGCGGCGTTGAGTGCGAACGGGGTGCTGGCGGGCGCGGCGACGATCGCGCTGGCCGCCGCCTTCCGCCACGCGAGCGCGGCGACGCTCGCCCCCCTGGAATTCTCGGCGCTCCTCTTCGCGGTGGTGATGGACGTGGTGGTCTGGGGCATCTGGCCAGGCGCCTGGACCTGGGTGGGGGCGGCGGTGGTCGCCTTCGCCGGGCTGATGGCGCAGCGGCGCGGGGCGCATTGACCACCCCTCCCCGGCCGCCGCTAGGCTCGGGGCACGGGCCGGCGAAGGGCCCTGGAATCCGGGAGAGAATCATGTCCAAGCCGTGGATCGCGGGGCTCGCGGCCCTGCTGGCCGCCGCGTCCCTGCCCGCCCTGGCGCAGACCACCGGGTCCCTGGACGGGCCGGTCTCCATCGCCCGTCAGGGCTCCTTCTTCGTCGGCGGGCGGAGCGTCCGGTCCGACACGCTGTCCACCCTGCCGGCCTATGGGCCGAACGGGACCATTGCGGTGGACCAGATGTACGTGCGCTACCAGGTGCCGGCCGAGGCCGGGTCCCGGCCGCCGCTGGTGCTGATCCACGGCTGCTGCCTGACCGGCAAGACCTGGGAGACGACGCCGGACGGGCGGATGGGCTGGGACGAGGTCTTCGTCCGGCGCGGCTTCCCGACCTATGTCGTGGACCAGGCGTGGCGCGGGCGGTCGGCCGGGAATCCCACCACGATGAACGCGGTGCGGATGGGACGTACGGGGGTGGACGGGCTGCCGACCGTCTTCCACGCCTCGCAGGAGGATGCCTGGGCGATCTTCCGCTTCGGGCGGCAGCACCCCGAGGTCTTCCCGGGGATGCAGTTCCCGCTGGAGGCGCAGGCGGAGTTCTGGCGGCAGATGGTGCCGGACTGGAACTTCTCCACGCCGTCCCCCAATCCGACCGTGGTCGCGATGGGAGAGCTGTCGCGGCAGTTGAACGGCGCGGTGCTGATCAGCCACTCGCAGTCCGGGATCTATCCCTTCCAGACGGCGGCGATGAACCGGGCGGGGATTGCCGGGATCGTCTCGATCGAGCCCGGGGCCTGTCCGGCGGCGGATTCCGACATGACGCCTTATCGCGACATGCCGATCCTCATCCTGTGGGGCGACTACGTCCAGGAATCGCCGCGCTGGGCGCCGCGGCTGCAGATGTGCCGCGACTTCACGCGCGCGGCGAACGCGGCCGGCGGGCGCGTGGAGCACGTCGTGCTGCCGGAGATCGGCATTCGCGGGAACTCCCACATGCTGATGCAGGACCGGAACTCAATCGAGCTGGCGGACTGGCTCGTCGGCTGGATCGGGCGGAACGTGGGGGAGCGGCGGTAACCGGGGCGATGCTGCGGGTTCTCGGCCGGGCCAGCTCGATCAACGTGCGCAAGGTGCTGTGGACCTGCGCGGAGATCGGGCTGGATCATGAGCGGGAGGATTGGGGGAGCGGCTTCGCCTCCACCCGCTCCCCCGAATTCCTGGCGCTGAACCCGAACGCGATGGTGCCGGTGATCGTGGACGAGGCGGGGAGCCTCTGGGAGTCGAACACGATCTGCCGCTACCTCGCGGCGAAGCACGGGCGGACGGACCTGCTGCCCGACACGCCGCGCGGGCGCGCGCTGGTGGAGCGGTGGATGGACTGGCAGGCCACCGAGCTGAACACCGCCTGGCGCTGCGCCTTCACCGCGCTGGTGCGGCGTGACCCCGCCCTCCAGGATCCGGCCGCCATCGCGGCCGGGGTCGCCGGGTGGAATGCGGTCATCGGCATCCTGGAGCGGCAATTGGCCGCGACCGGCGCCTTCGTCCTGGGGGACGGGTTCACCCTCGCCGACGTGGTGCTGGGCCTGTCGGTGAACCGCTGGCTCATGACGCCGATGGAGCGGCCGGATTATCCGGCCGTGCACGCGTATTACGCGCGGCTCGGCGGGCGGAGCGGGTTCCGGGAGCACGGGTGCAACGGCATCCCGTGACGGCGATGGATCAGGGAACCCAGTCCGGGAAGCGGTGCAGGCCGTCGCGGCCCAGCGGCACGCGGATGGCGCCGCGCACCGCCGACACCGGCAGCGGCGCGTAGAGATGCGGGAAGAGGCCGGGCCGCTTGCCGCCGGCCGCGGGTTCCCAGCGCAGGTGGCGGCGCAGCGCGGCGGCGTCCGCGCTGACCAGCCAGAGGTCGGGCACGCCCGCGCGGTGCTTCGCCGCGGTGGCGCGAAGCTGGGCGGCGGCGGAGAAGTGCAGGAAGCCGTCGCGCCGGTCGTCGGCGCTGCCGTGATAGGCGCCGGCCTCCTGCGCGGCGCGCCAGTCGGCGTCGCGCATCAAGGTGTGGATCAGGGGCTCGGGTCCGGTCGTCATCCTGCCTCCCAGCGCGCGTCTTGCCGGCCCATCGCATGCCCGCGCGTTCCGGACCACCCGTCCCCGGCGCGGTGCTGGCGGAACCGCCCCCACGGTCCCTATATTCCGGGCCATGGAGGCCCCGATGAGCAGGACCGGGAACAAGTCAGCGAC
Organism: Muricoccus radiodurans; assembly: GCF_050154705.1. Lineage (GTDB taxonomy): Bacteria > Pseudomonadota > Alphaproteobacteria > Acetobacterales > Acetobacteraceae > Roseomonas > Roseomonas radiodurans. The sequence goes on from NZ_CP189561.1 coordinate 2,511,932, forward strand.
GCCGAGGACGGTCCGGGCCACCCCGGGCGCGGCCGATCGGCGTGCCGGCGCGCCGCCCGAGTCCCTCTCCTCCGCACGCGCCGGGGCAAACCTGCGGGTCCTGGTGGACCGGCTGGAACGTCGCTCGGTCGAGGCGGTGCAGCGGGCCGACCAGCTCCTGAGGAACCTCGGCTAGGCACGCCGCGGTGAGCGGCACGATCGGCAACCTCCTCAAGCTCGTCCGCTCCGTCGACCGGGCCTTCGAGGTCCAGGAGAAGCACGGCGCCGCCATCCAGAAGCTGACGGACGGGATCGCCGCGCTGGAGAAGCGCGTCACGGCGCTGGAGATGCGGGAGGAGGTGGTGATCGCGCGCTGCGAGGGCGCCGCCGCGGCCTCGGCCACCTCGGCGGCGGCCGTCGCGATGGCGGACCTCGCGCGCCGGCTCGGCGCGATGGAGGAGCGCGGGCGCCTGGGGCGGGATGCCCCGGTGCAGCGCCTGTCTGGCCCTGCGGAGGATTGATCCGGGTCTGACCTGATGGCCCTGGGGAAGGCGTTGCCTTCCCCAGGGCCTATCCAGCAGGGGGGCAGGCATGCCCCCTGCACCCGCGTCGCATAAGGGAGATCGCGGGGTCCGGGGGGCACGCCTGCCCCCGGCGGAGGGTTCGGGAGGCAGAGCCTCCCGCCGCCCTGGAGACAGGTCAGAACCGAAGGCTGACCGGGATCCGCTCAGGCCGCAGCGACCAGGGTCGGCGTCGCGCCCCGCGCCGGCGGCGCGGCGGGGTCGGGCCGGTAGAAGACCAGGCCGCCGCATTCCGCCGTGGGGTAGTGGGCGACGGCCCAGGACGGCAGCGCCTCCTCGCCGTGCCAGTGGGTGGCGCCGCCGGTCGGGTCCGGCAGGACGCCGGCCAGGGCGCGGGTGGCGATGCGGCGGCAGATCGCCATCGCCAAGTCCGTCTCGGGCGGCGCGACCAGCCGGAGATGGGCGGGGTGGCGCGGGTTCCGGCTGGGGAAGAGGAAGGGCGTGCGGCAGGCAGCCGCGACCTCCCGCGCGGTCACCTCCGGCAGGCGGGCATGGCCGCCGGGGGCGAAGGGGGCGGTGCCGGGGACACGCGGCGGGCGGGGCGGCAGGTGCGCCCGGGCGCGGTTGAGGATGAGGGCGGCCAGGGCCTCGATCGCGCGGACCGGGCGCGTGCCGGCCTCGGCGAAGAGGGTGCGGGCGAGGAGTTCCGCACCCGTCAGGCCGGCGGGGGTGGCGGTCACGGGGATGGTCGGGGTCATTCGCGCTCCTCGGTCAGGACCCGCACCTGGGCGGCGGTGGAATGGGCGGCGCGCGTCGCCTCGTCGAGCTTCTGCTCGATGCGGACGAGATGGGCGGTCAGGCGGCCGTCCACGTCGCGGATGAGGGAGAGGGGCACGTAGGTCCGGGCCACCTCCAGCTTGAAGGCGGCCAGGTCCTCCCGCGTGCGCTCGATCGCGGTCAGGGCGGGCGCCGGGTGCGGCGGCGAGGGGGCGGGCCCGTCGGGCGAGGCCTCGCGCTCCGGCTGCTGGGCGATACTGCGGCGGAGGCTGTGGAGCATCCAGGCGAGGATCACCATCAGCGGGGTCTCCACCGCGGCCGCGATCCACTGGGGTTCGGGGGGTAGGGAAAGCATGGGTCCCTCTCTGGCTGGAGCGTGACCGCCCGAGGCGGAACACCGGGGGCGTGAGGCGGAGGATCGAAGGGAGTTCCGGGCCGGGATCGGCGAGCGGCCGGTTCCGGCCGGGGGGCCGAGGCTTGAAGGCGGGGGGCGGCACCCCCACGCTGCGGGACATGACCGAGTTGACGCCCCGTGCGACGTGGAACGAGCCCTATCTAGAGACCTGCTGCCGGGCGGCGCTGCACCGGCTGTTCCTGGTCGGGCTGGAGGGCGGGACGCGGCCATCCGGCGTGCCGGACGAGGCCTGCCTGCGGCGGCTCTGCGGGATGGGGCTGGCGGAGGAGCCGTCGCCCGGGCGGTTCCGGGCGACGGCGGCGGGGCTGGAGCGGCACGGGAGCGAGGTTCTGAAGCGGCCGGCGGCCTGAGGGCTACGCCCCCCGCCAGCCGGCGCCGCGCGGCGCCGGGGTCACCCCGGGCATCCGGACGGGCTCGGCCAGGAGGCATCCGGCCACGGCGTCCAGGGCGTCGTCCCGGGCGCCGGGATCGCCGGGCTTCCACTCCGCCATCTCCTGCGGGAAGCGGGTGCGGAACACCGCCTCATGCGCGTGCAGGCGGCGCGCGGCCAGGGCGGGGTCCAGGGCGCCGAGGATGCGCTCCGTCTTGGCGCGGTGGCTGTTGTGCTCCACCACGGTGCAGGGCACGCCGGCGCGGGCGAGTTCCCGCCGCAGCAGGGCGGGCAGGAATTTTCCGAGCCCGTTCGTCTCCACCCGGATGACGGGCAGCAGCAGGTCGCGGGCGATGGCCGCGACCTTGCGGCATTGCTGCGTCGCCGGGTCCGGGTCGCCGTCCGGGTCCTGCGTCACATAGGCCAGGCGGTGCAGGTAGTGGTTCCCCTCCCCGTCCGCGTAGGTGGCGGCGAGGACGCTGGAATCGCCGATCCCCGGGCGGCCATAGGCCGGGTCCCAGAAGCCGCCGCCGGAGACGAGGCGGCGGCCCAGCAGGGAGAGGGTCGGGCGTCCATTCGCCTCGCGATAGTCGGGTTCCTCCCGGTAACGGATGATAAGGGCGGGATCGAGCCGCGCGGCCGCGCTGTCCGCACAGTCGAGCATCATCTGCCGCCGGAAGTTCAGCGGGCCGACGCGGTCGCGCACGGCGTCGATGCCCTCGCGCGGGAAACGCTCGGGCCAGGCGCTGCGGCCGGCGGCATCCAGCAGCGGGACGCGCAGGCGCCGATAACCCTTGAGCCAGGCATCGTCGGCGTCCGGCGGGGCGTAGAGGCTGTCCGCACAGTGCGGCGTGCCGACGTAGAGGATGGTGCCGTCCGGCGTCAGGACGAACTCGCACTCGGAAAGACGCTCGCGCAGCTCCTCCCGCTTCGCCCTCGTGTCGCAGTTGCCGGCGACCTCCACGTCGTCGCAGATGATGAGCTCCGCGCGCGTGCCGGTGACGTTGCCGCCGATGCCCTGGGCGAGCATCGACGGCTCCCGGATCGCGCCGGCGCGCCGCACGGTGAAGCGGTCCGCGGCCCAGGCCTCGTCGCCACCCAGGAGATGACGGCAGAGAGGATGGCGGCCGATGATCCGGCGCACCGTCGCCACCATCCGCGCGGCGAGCGTGTGGTCGGCCGCCAGCACCAGGATGCGCAGTTCCGGCTGCACAGCCAGCCGCCAGGCGCACCAGAGGCCGACGAGCGTGGACTTGCCGCAGCCGCGGAAGGCGAGGAGCAGCAGGCGCCGGTCATCTGCCGCGCAACGCCCCATCAGCCAGCGCGCGATGCGGCGATGGACGCCCGGGGTGCCCACCCCCATCCGAAGGTTCCAGGCGTAGAGAAACTCCATGAAGTCGTGCGGCGCCGGATGGGGCGTCGCCTCAGTGGGGTTCGCCATCCTCGTCGTTGTCCTCGTTCTCCGCCCACTCCTTCAGCGCGCGCGTGACGCGGTCCTCGCGCTCGGCATCCTCGATGGAGCGGCGCGCCTCGGCGATGAGGGCGGTCGCCTCGGCGGCGGTGTCGGCGCTGGCGGCGCTGCGGGTGAGCTTCATCAGGTGTTCGAGATGCGTGAGCGCCGTGCGGGCGGCGGTGTGGTGGGTGGAGAAGGCCTTCGCGTCCTCGTGCCCGCCGGGGCCAGGGCCTGCGGAGAGGAAGCCGCGATAGTCGGCGACGATGCGGCGAACGGCGTCCTCCAGCTCCTCGGGCGTCAGGGGGGATGTTCCCATCAGGACTTCACCGCCCGCACCCGCACGGTCCCGGCGTTGAGGTCCAGCGCGGCGGCGGAGCGGTTCCAGGCCGTGACGCTGACCACGTCCTGCGCCCCCACCTGGGCCAGGAAGACGGCGCCGGAGGTGGAGAGGGAGAAGGCCGCCTGCACGAAGTCGCCGGCACGCACACCCGCCAGCGGGACGTTCAGCTGGGCGGAGCCGCCCGCCGCGATGGAGGGCGGGTCCCAGGCGGCCTCCGCCTTCAGTTCCCGAACCCCGTGCGGCAGCTCCGGCGTGCCGTAGAGGACGGCGGGGCTGTAAGCCGGATCGCAGGAGAGGCGGAGGCTGCGGACCTCATAGTCATGGTCCACCCGCGCCACGCCGATGATCGCCGTCTGCACCAGGGGCGAGAGGCGGATCACCTGCAGGCGCGTCAGGCCGTCGTCGTTGCTGTCGGCATTGCCCTGCCACCAGCGTGGCCCGGCGACGTAGGTCAGCGACATGCCGGACGCCCTTACCAGTTCGCCATCCGCCGAGGTGAGCAGCGCGTTGCCCGCGCCGAAGCACTGGACGATCAGGCGCGGGCTGTCGGCATCGACCGCGAGGGCGAACTCCTTGCAGGTCCGCGTATCCACCACGAAGCCGAGGCCGCGGCCGCCGGGCAGGGTGACCCCGCGATCGGTCAGGACGTAGCTGTCCAGCGCCGGGAGGGCGAATTGCGGGAGGGTCGTCGGCGTGCCAGAGACGTTGGTCGAGAGGCAGGCGAGCTTCTCGAAGCCGGTCTCCGTCGCGTTCCAGCGGATCGCGGCGGCGCGCAGGTTCGGCACCTCCGCAAGGGACCGCGTGGCCTCTCGGTGCGCGGCCGCCTGGTGAAGGCAGCGGACGACGCTGCCGACGCGGGTCGCGCTGGGCGCGTAGTCGATGCCGATCCCGTAACCCTGGCTCGCCCATGCCACCTCATAGACGTGGTCCTGCGCGCCGGCGTTGTGGTGGGCGACGTAGGGGTCGCAGCCCTCCATCCGGATGTTGCGGGCGATGACCGAGCGGGAGTTCACCGTGCAGAGGAAGGGGATGCCGAGGATCGCCGGCCGGTCGCGCGCCTGCAGCTCGAAGGTCGGTCCGTCGAAGACGTGGCGGTTGTGCGCGACATAGGCGCCGGGCTCGGCCGAGAGGCGGATTCCCCAGCGGTCCTGGTCCGGGTAGAGCGCCGAGGCGATGGCGAAGTGGCCGCCATAGTAGCGGACCGAGGTGTTCCACGCCGCCGCCGTGGCGGTGCGGATGTCCAGCCCGATCCGGTTGTTCACGAAGCGGCCGAGGTAGATCGTGCTGTCCTCGAAGCCGCGCTCCACACCGAGCGTTCGCAGCCCGATGGTGAAGCCCTCGATCTGTCGCACCTCGATCACGGAAGCGTCGAGGTTACGGGCGACGACGCCGATGTCGCCCTCGTCGAGCCAGGTCGCGGTCGTCGCGCGCAGGACCCGCAGCCCTTCGTAGATCTTCGCGGCGTTGCGGACGGCTCCGCCATCGCCGAGCGTCAGCGCGGTGTGGCCGGCCGGGCCGGCGTAGAGGATCGAGCCCCGCATGGTCAGGCCGGCCGCGGCGCCTGGCAGGGTCAGCGGGAGCGTGCTGCGGTGCGCGCCCTCCCCGATCTCCAGGTGCTTGCCGGCCGCGGCGGCGGCGTTCATCGCGGCCTGGAGCGCGGGGCCGTCATCCGTCACGCCGTCGCCCAACGCGCCGAAATCGCGGGCCGAGAGGCGCTCGGACAGCTTGTCCTCCACGGTGCGCGGCACGGCGCCGGGGAAGGCGGCAGAGAGGGTCGCTTCCCCGCGAGAGAAGGTCGCGACGTTGCCGTTGCTGTCGAAGCCGAGCAGCCGGTTGGCGCGGGCCGGGCGCAGGGGCAGCGTCAGGTTGCCGCCGACCTCCCCGGCGTCCTGGCGCAGGGTGGCGGTCAGGTCCTCCCGCAACTCCTGCAGCGCGGCCATCTGGCGGTCGAGCTCGTCGTTCAGGGTGTTGGCGCGCAGCACGCCATTCGGCTGGAAGTCGCTGACGCGCTCCATCCGCAGGCGACGACGGATGACCAGGCGAGCGCCCGCCGCAGGCGGCGCGGCCATGACGACCAGCCCGCCTTCCGAGCTGCCGGCACCGAGCACGGCATAGCCCGCGGGTGTCAAAAGGCCGTCGATCCGCAACTCCAGGTCCTCGGGCTCGAAGACCGGGAAGGGATAGGTGAAGGCGGTCTGCACGCCGTCCGCCACGTAGTGCACGCGCGGCGCGACGTCGCCGATGCGGATGTGCTCGGCCATCAGGGGTCTCCGGTTCTGGCGCGCCCCGGGGCGCGACGTCTGGCGCCCGGCTGGGGCAGGTCTGTGCGGCCCGTGCGGGCGGGGGATGGGCGCCGGCGCGCCGCGTCAGCTCAGCAGGCTCTTGAGCGCCGTCGCGGTGCTCTGCCCCGCGCGCGCCCAGGCCTGCAGCGTGCTGGCGTAGGTCGGATCGGCGACGAGCAGGGAACGGCGCCCATTCGCCATGCGCGCGGCGTAGACCGCGTCATCCTCGTTCTGCGCAACTGCCGAGGCCGTGCGCAGGCCCTCGGTCAGCGCCGCGGCGGAACCGGTGTTCGGGTTGATGCCCGATGCGCCCAGCCGCGCGCGAGCGGAGGCGACGCTGCGGGCGAGCGCGCGCTGCCGCTGCGCATTGTCCGCCGCCGCCTGGGCCGCCAGGACCTGCTGCTGCTGCTCCTGCGCGGCCTGTTGGTTCTCCACCCGGATCTGGGCATTCTCCTGCTGAACGCGCGCAGCCTTCTTCTGCGCGTTCCTCTGCTCGTTCGCGGCGTAGAGGGAGACGCCGGTCGCGGCGATGGTGGCGATGGGGGCAAGGGCGGCCATCAGTCGGTGATCCTCGTCTCGGTGGTCACGGAGAGCAGGGTGAAGGGCAGCGGCGCGTCGGATTCGATCCGCCAGAGCGGCACGATGCCGTTCCGCCATCCCAGGCCGCGCAACGTCACGTCGCCGGTGAAGGCCGGCGGCGCGGCGTCGAGCATCGGCGTGTCGAGCCGGCGGAAGGGCACGGGCTGGGCGCCGCGGCCGAGATCCACGGTCAGCGCGCCTGCCCCGAGCAAGCGGAAGGTGGCGGACACGAGCCGCACCGGGCCGGTCCGCGCCCCGCCCGATCCCGCGGTCTCGGGCGGCAGCGGCTCCACCACATGGGTGAAGGCCAGGCCCGCCTGCAGCGTCGTGGCGTAGGGATCGAGCGTCACCGTGCCCTGCGACACGGGGGTTGTGCCGCGTGACGCGCCGTCGGCCAGGATGGCGACGGTCTGCCCCTCGAGGTGAGACAGCCCGCCCCAGGTGTAGGCGCCCGCCGGCGTGGCGAGGGAGACGCCGCCATCCACCGCCATCGCGTCGTCGAAGCGCTCCAGCCGGTGCGTGCCGGCGCGCTCCACCAGCGCGTAGACGGTGCCCTCCACCTCCGCGATGCCGCGGAAGGCGCCCGCGGTCTCCTGCCGCGTCCAGCCCGTCACGCCCTCCCCGCGATAGAGGGTGAGGGTGGAGAGCCCGCCATCCGCCATCGCCAGGTGCAGCAACCGCCGTGTGGCGTCATAGGCCATGGAGACCGGCGATTGGACGAGGTGCCGCGCCGCGAGGGCGAGGTCCGCCGCCTGATAGGCGCCCTGCACCTCGGTGTAGGAGAACTCGTGCACCGCACGGCCCGATCGGGCGGCGAAGATCGTCGTCCCGTCCACGTCCACCGGCGGCACCATCCGCTCCGTGATGGAGCCGACGCGGGTCTGCCGCGCCACCTGGATGGAGGCGGGCGTGAGCGGATCGCCCGTCACCATCCACTCCGCTCCGGAGGTGAATACCTGAAGATGGCGCCCCGGAAACACCGCGCGGATCGCGTTCACCCCATCCGCCGCGAGGGCGAAGGAGATTGCCTGATCGTCCAGCCCCTCGCCCAGGTCGAAGTTCAGCCGGTCGCCGGTGCGGGAGAACCAGATCTGGTTCGGCAGGGCGCGCGACCCGCCGAAGACGAGCCGGTTCTGGTGGAAGCAGGCGCTGACGGGCCAGCCATAGGCGTCGCTGAAGATCGACTCGTCCCAGTTCGCGGCGCCGCCCGTCGTGGTCAGCTCCTCCTCCACCTGCACGATGAGGGAAGCGGCGTTGATGAAGTTTGTGACGAGGACCTGACAGCCCTCGACGCGCAGCCGCGACCCGACATGGCCCGGCCGGAACACCGCGTCGGATGCATTGAGCGTGACCGCGCCGCTGGTGCCGTTGGTGCTGACGATCACCCCGGCGGGCGCGTAGCGGATGAAGGGCTCCCGCAGGAAGGCGAAGGGCGTGACGGACCAGCCGGCGGCGAAGGTGAAGGTGACGTATTGCGGCCGCATGTCCGGGTGCAGGACGATCATCTGATGCGCGTCCTGCGTCCAGGCGAGCTGCGGCAGCATCGCCCCGGTCCAGGGCGCCGGCAGCTCCACCACCATGTCGTCACCGCGGAAAACGCGCAGCGCGCGGTCGCGGAACACCAGCAGATGTGTCAGGTCCGTCGAGATCTCGAAGGGTGCCAGCCGTGCCGGCCCCGGCAGCGACTGGAGATGCCGCAGCCCGGGACGACGCTGCACGCCGCCCGTGGGCTGGATGAACACGTTGCGGAGACGCGCGGCGCCGTTGCCCCAGGCCGCGATGTCACCGCGGCCCAGAAGCTCCGGCGCCAGTTCCCCCGCCGTGAAGGCGGTCTTGGCGCGCTTGACGGAGGGCATGGCTCAACTCCGCGCAGCGATCAGGGGGAAGTCGGAGAGGGCCTGCGCCGTCTGCTGCTGGCTGTCCGTCAGCCGCGCGGCGCGCAGCTCCGACTCCGCCAGGCGGTGCAGCATCTCGGCGCGCGACGTGTTCTCCGTCAGCGGGAGGCAGAACTCCGCCGCCAGCCGCGCGACGAGGGCCGCGGCGAAGAAGGGCGGGAACTCCGCTTCCGCGGGACGGAAGAGGTAGGTGAGCGTTACCTGCACGGGATCGGCGTGCAGCCGTCCCTCCCGGATGCGGAAGCGCACGCCGCGCGTGCTGCCGACGCTGCCCGCAGAGACCGCGCGCAGCATGTTCGCGGGAAGCTGGAAGGCGTGCGCGTGGTCCGCGACCGGCGTCTCGGCCAGGCGGTTCAGCGGCATCTGCGCGGTGGCGAAGGACCAGGGATGGAGAGAGAGGATCGCGTCCCGCGTGGCGGGATAGAGATTGGCCGCGACCTCCGCCTCCGCCGTCCCCTCCTCCAGCGAGGCGATCGGCTGCGCGCCGACCTTCAGCAGGGCGCGCGAGCAGAGGATGGGGACGGACAGCGCCATCGGGTCGGTGCTCCTGTTGCGCGAAGGGCGCGGGGCGGTCGGAAGGGGGTGCGCGGGGGTCGGCGGGGACGCGGCCGCGAAGCGCCGCGGTCGCGACAGGCGGCGGTCCGGCACACCGGACCCCCGCGCCGCGCGCCGCCTCGGGGGGAGCGGCGCGCGTGGTCTCGTCGGGGGCCGGGAGACATCCCCCGGCCCCATCTTCGTTGTGGAGTTGCAGACCGACCGGATCGGGCGGCTATTCGGCGGCGCGCATCCGGACGATGCCGGTGTCGTCGATCATCACGGCACCCTGGCTCATCATGTTGTTGACGAAGTGGGCCGCGCGGTCGCCGTGCCAGGTGATGTCGGTCGCCACCTCCTGCGCGGCGGCGTGGCCGATCGCCGTCTTGTGGTAGAAGTAGCAGAAGCGAAGGCTGCCGGTCTTCGTCAGGCCGGAATGCGGGATCCAGGTCGCGCCCAACCAGCGCTTCGCCTGCGTCCCCTTCCAGGGCAGCTCGTCGTCCCCGATGTACTGCGCGCTCGCGAACTCCTCAATCGCCAGCAGGTTGCTCCACTGCTTCCAGCCGACGATGGCGAAGCGCTGGCCGTCATCCGGCACGTCCGCGGCGCCGAGCTTCTCGAAGGCCAGCAGCACCTTCGCGCGCGTCAGCCCGTCCGTGTCGGTGGTGCCGGACGCGGTTCCGACCGCCTCCTGCGTGGCGGTGTCCAGCGCGGCGATGATCAGCTCGTCCGTCTTGCGGCCCAGCGCGTAGGCACCGGCATTCGCCACCACCGCGCGCTCGTCGATGTTGGACTTCACCTCGTCCAGCCGGTCCACCCACTCGCCGGCGTAGTAGTCCTGCAGGAAGCACTCGGCGTTGGTGTAGTCGAGGTTCATCACGGGCACGACGCCGTTGCGCGGCTTCGCCGCCGCTGTCCCCTTCCCGACCCGCGGGAAGACGGTGGAAGCGCCGTGCACGCCGGTCTTGGAGCGCACGGTCGGGCGCAGCTTGCTGCCCTGGCGCTGAAAGGCCTCGTGCACCTCGGCCTGGAACTGCTTCACGAAAGCCTGGTCGATCGTGGCGGACACGCGGGTCCTCCTTCGGAATGGGGGCGGGGTGCGGCGGGACCGGTTGGCACGGCGACGGGAGAGCCGCCGCGGCCGGATGCGGCCGCGGAAACGCCAAGCGCCCGCGCCGCCGTGATCCGGAGGATCGGGCGGGGCGGGTTGAGTTCGGCGCGAAGGGTACGGATCGTCGGCGGACCGTTCAGGTCCGGGTCAGGCGATCCGAAAAAAAGGGGCTGAACAAGGAAACGGGGGCGGGCGGCACCAGGGGGAAGTGAGGTGCCACCCGCCCCCGCTTGGCCGGCCCGCACGAGGGGGGATGCGGGGCCGGCAACGACGGGGACGCCCATGGGGGGATGCAGTCGGGCGTGCCCCCCGTCGCGAGAGGTATCGGGATAACGCCGCCTCACGAGTCGGGTTTCAGAGGCTTAGGCGTTTTTCCTGCCCGGCAGCTTAAGCATCGTGGCCGAGCCGCGCACCTCACGCTCCGGTGAGGCGGCGGAAGCCCTCCGTGACGCGGCGCACGAAATCGGGCTCGCGGGTTCGCCAGTAGCGGGGGTCGCGCATCATCTTCCGCAGCGCGCCCTCGTCCATCGTCTCCGGCTGTTCGGACCGGCGGGCCAGGGGCGGCTCGCCCTTCTCCATCATGCGGTGCAGGGCGATCACCCCGTCCGCCGTGGTGGACAGGGCTTCGAAGACCGGCGGGGGGAGGTTCGCGCGGCCCCAGGCCGCGATCTGCTTCGAGATCCGGCGGAAGCGCTCCTCCCCGCCGAACTCGGCGCGCAGGCGGTCGAGCTGGCGCTCGGCCTCGTAGCCCATCGCCGCCTCGGCGACGATCGGCACCAGGCGCTCGGCCGCCAAGTCGTACACGACCTGCACCTGTTCCGGGGTGAAGCCGGCGTCGTGCAGCCGCGCATTCACCTCGCGATCCGGGCTGCATAGCGCGTGCCGGCACTCCACCACGTACTCGTCCGGGCTCTCCGGCACGCCCAGTGCCCGGCGGAACCGGACCCGCTCCTCCTCCGGCGCGTCGGCACCCGGTGGCAGGAAGCGGGCGGAGAGCTTCCGCTCCAGCTCGCGGTAGGACTTCAGCAGCGCGTCCACGCGGATCGTGCCGCGCTCCGGGTCCCAGAACTTCTCCGGCACCTCCGCGGGGCGGGAGGCGGGGCCGGTGTCGCCGGCCTGCGCGGCCTGGAGCAGGTTCTCGGTCATGCCTGGGGGGACTCCTGATCGGGTTGAGGGGCCGGCCCGGCAACCGGCGGGACCGCGGCCGGGGGCAACGGCGCGATGATCGCGCTCGGCGCCGAGAGGGTGCGGGCGAGGTAACGGGCGGCCGCCGGGATATCCACGACCGGCGCGGCCGCGGGCCCCAGCGCCGCCACGGCCTGGAGGAAGAGAAGCGTGTTCGACGCATCCGCCCGACCCTGCACGCGCGCCAGCGGCGACTGGTAGGCGATCCGCGCCGCGTGACTGTCCCCCGGTCCGTCGAGCAGGATCGGCGGCACCTCCCCGCGTCGCCGCAAGATCGAGAGGCAGCGGGCGATGAGCGGCGTCAGCAGCTCCGCCTGCAACCGGCCATAGGTGGCGCCCAGCAGCCGAGCGGTCTCGCCGCTGCGCTCCAGCACCTCCGTCGCGGTCATGCGGGCGTCGCGCGGGGGCGTCAGGCGGTCCGCCAGCAGCGCCGATCGGATGCGCGCGCGCATGTCGGAGAGCACGAGCTGGGACACGTCGAAGGAGCCCGGCGCCGCCAGCGGCGTCAGCCCCGCGGAGCCCGGGGCCTTCGGGATGATCGCGCCCGGCTCCAGCCGCACCGTCGCGGGGTTCAGCACCCCGTCGTCATCCGCCTGCCAGATGCCGGTCGCGGCGATGGAGGCGTTCTTCAGCACCAGCTCCACCACCTTGTTCGCGGTGCGGATGTCCGGCAGCGCCTTCATCACGGGGCCGCGGCCATAGGTCTCGCCGGGCGCCTTCAGCCAGCGGAAGGGCAGGAAGGGGCTGCCGTCGAAGCGCCCCTCGGCCAGCACGGTGCCGGCACCGTCCTTCTCCAGCATCGCGCAGAAGCGGTGGCCGCTGCGGTCGGGCCACACGGCCTCGATGACGCGGTGCGCCTCCTCCGGGTCCTGCGGACGGAGCAGCGCCGGCGGCAGGATCGCGTGGGGATAGCGGGCCGCGATGGCGGCGGCGCTCAGCCGCACGAGGCGGAACACCGTGTCCAGCCGCCCGGACGGCCCCTCCTCCAGCACCGCCTCGCGCAGCGGCACGGCGGTGAAGCGGAAGGCCGAGGCCTCGCCCGTCGGCGCCTCCTCCACCAGCAGCACGCCGGTGCCGGCCACGACGAGGTCGAGGAAGGCCTGGTGCATCTCCAGCGCGAAGTTCGAGCGGTCGAGATGCCCCTGGAGCGTCTCCGCCGCTGCCTCGAGCGCCGCGGCCACCCCTGGCTCCGCACTCTCCTGAACCGGGGAGAGGCCGAACCAGCGGGACCAGGGCGGCGTCAGCTCCGCCAGCAGGGACGCCGCCAAGTTCTCCGCCGCATCCGCCGCCGTCCCGTCGAAGAGGGCTGGGCCGCCCATGCCCGGCGTCGCGGCCAGGACGTGGTCGTAGCAGTCGCGCCACACGCCCTCCCAGGGGCGACGGCGTTCCAGGGCGCGCTCGGCGCGGGCGAGGATGTCGTCGGGCGTCATGCGCGCGCCTCCGGGATGGGAAGCGCCGGGCAGGCGGGCAGCGTCGAGTTGGTTCGGCCGGCCATGCGCGGGGTCGCTCCTCTCTGCGGAACCCCCGGCCCGGAACGACGAAGGCCCGGCGCCGGAGGGGATCCGGGGCCGGGCCTTCGAGAGGGGAGCGGGGAGGATGAGCAGCGGACACAATTCGGCCGCTGATGAGAAGATTTCTAAACGCGAGCGGGCCGTTTGTCAAGAATATTTTCCTGTCGATCCCTCAGCCGCTTCATCAGCCGACGGTGGAGCCCGTGCGGGGTCACCGCGAGCGGCGCACCGGGTCCCAACAGCGCCCGGCAGAGCGTCACGCAGGAGAACGGCAAGAGGCCCGGCCCACGCGGGGCCGGCGGCGCCGGGCTGAACGGTCCGAGCACCGCGCAGCCGGCCCGGCGCCAGAAGCCGGGCAGGTCATAGGCGGCCGGCACCTCCAGCCGCGTGACCAGCAACCGGCCGGAGAGCGGGTCCAGCACGGTCCAGCCCCACGCGTCCTGCAGCGCGCCGAAGCAGTGCCGGAAGCCCGGCCGCAGCAGGCGCAGCCAGGGCTGGTCTCCCCCGCCGCCGAACCCGATCCACAGGGTCTGCGGCACGGTGACGGCCACCCGGCGATGCGCGGCGATCGGCCGCGCATCGCCCCGCGGATCGGAGGCGGCGAGCAGGTCCGGCGCCGGCAGGATCGGCACGCCGTCCATCGCGATCAGCCCGGATTCCGGGGCTTCAGCGCGACCACCGCGGCCTCTCCAGCCGCCTCGCGCCGGCACTCCTCGGGCTGGACGATGCCCTTCACGCGGAGCGGCCATTCCATCCGGTCCAGCGCCTCCTTCCACAGGCGCCAGTCGCCCTTCTCCCGCAGGGCGCGCGGGTCGGGGGCGGTGCCGCGCTCGCCCCAGATCCGCAGGATCCGGGCATGCGCGATCTCGATTCGGCGCTGGCGATAGAGCCGGTCGAGGCACTTCACCACATCATCCGGCTCGCAGGGCCGGCTCACGAGGCCCTTGCCCGCGACGATTCGCGCGCCGTCGCGCCGCGCGACGAGGGCGGCCATGGTCCAGAGCCAGGCCTCCTCGGCGCTGCGGAAGGGCTGTGTCTTGTGAAGAGGCGCGAAGTTGGGCGCGGCATGGGACCGGGGGGCGGTGGTCATCGGGGGCTGATCCTCGCCTGGGAGTTGAACATAGCAAGAACATCGGGGCACGGGGTTGTGACCGTCAAGCCCGGTCTTTGATAAAATTCCTATTGTCAGGAGACGGTGTGCCTAGGATACTACCGCAATGCAGCACGCGGATGTCTGGCGCGCGCTCGATGCCCTGGCCGCCGAGAACGGCCTGTCCGCATCGGGGCTGGCCCGCAAGGCGGGGCTCGATCCCACCGCCTTCAACCCCTCCAAGCGCGTGGGGCCAGACGGTCGCGCGCGCTGGCCCTCCACCGAGAGCCTCGCGAAGGTCTTCGCCGCCACGGGCTCGGGGATGGAGAACTTCGCCGCCCTCGTCACGGGCACGATGCGGGCGCAGCCACGCCCGAGTCGGCGCATCCCGCTGCTCGGCCTCGCCCAGGCCGGACGGAGCGGCTTCTTCGACGATGGTGGCTACCCCGTCGGCGGCGGCTGGGACGAGATCAGCCTGCCGGAGGTCGGCGATCCCAACGCCTACGCGCTCGAGATCAGCGGCGACTCGATGGAGCCGGTGTTCCGGGACGGGGACGTGATCATCGTCTCGCCGGGCGCCCCGGTGCGCCGCGGCGACCGCGTGGTGGTCCGCACCAAGGCCGGCGAGGTGATGGCGAAGGAGTTGCTACGGCAATCCGCCAAGCGCGTGGAACTGGCGAGCCTCAACCCGGCCCACCCCACCTACAGCTTCGAGCTGGAGGAGCTGATGTGGATGCACCGGATCGTCTGGGCGAGCCAGTAGCGCGCCACGGCCGCGCGGCGCAGAAGCGGCCGGGCATCAGGCCCAGTCGCTCCGCGGGCCCTGCCCCGATGATCGGGTCAGGCCCGGGAAGGGCAGCCCCGGGACGGAGGCCCCGAGGCCGATCGCCTTACCAGTACGGCCGGTAGACCGGGGCCGGGCGGTAGTAATAGGCCGGCGGCGGGGGGGGCGCGTAGTAGGCCGGCGGCGCGTAATACACGGGCGGCGGCGGCGCATAATAGACCGGCGGGGGCGGCGCATAGGCATAGGCCGAACCGGCGATCGCACCCAGCGCGAGTCCCCCGATGATGCCAGCGGCGACGGCCCCACCGCTCGGGCCGCGGCGGTGCCAGCCCTGCGCCTCGGCGCTCGGGGAGGCCGCCATCAGCGCCACGCCGGTCAGACCGGCCAGGGCCAGGGCCCGGACGCTCTTCGTCATGTCACTCTCCTCAACTCAGTGAGCAGAACATGGGGAGGGATCGGCGCGGGATTAAGGCAGAGGCGGGGTCACTTCGTGACAGCCCCTACGTCGCCGGCCGCTCTTCCAGCAGACGCAGCACGCGCTGCGGATCACGATCCGCGGAGATGGCAAGTATCCGCCCGTCCTCCATGGTCACGGCGGCCAGCCCGGCATCCTCATAGGCCGGCAGCATGGCCGGCTGCACGCCGGCGAAGGCGGGCGCCACGCCGGCTGCATCGCACAGGTCGCGGAACGCCCAGATCGCGGCAACGCGGGCCTCGGGCGGGCCGGCCGGATCGCCCTCCCCCACCCAGACCTCGCCGTGCTTGCGGAAGGCGAAGCCGCTGCGACCACCCTCGGCGAACACTGCGCCGTCCGCCGCCGCCGGCGCCCGCGCCCCGATCGAGAGCAGGCGCGAACGGGCACTGGCATCATACGCATCCGCGGCCACCCGCGCCGGATGCAGCAGGCGGACCGCCGCGGCCAGCATGAGCACGACGGTGGCCCCGACGGCGAACCGCAGCGGCGCCGGGCTGCCCGCCAGCAGCACGACCTCCCACCAGGCGCCGGAGACCCGTCCATGATAGGCCACGGTCGCCAGCGTCAGCCCGCAGATCACGCCGCCCAGGAGCGACACGACGCGCGGCGCCGTCAGCGGCTCCCCCGTGAGCCGCGCGTCGCGGTAGAAGGCGCGCCCCATGGCCGCCAGGAACAGCGCCGCGGCCAGGTACCCGGCCGCGACCCACCAGGGATCGCCCCGCACGGTGATGACGACGGCGCCGGTCAGGAGCAGCACCAGCCCGGCCCACCACGCGATCCGCAGCCGCCGCAGCACCCCGTAGGACACGGCCAGCAGCAGCGACCCGATGATGGAGGCGCCGAACTGGCTCGCCAGCGCCACCTCCTCCCCGCCCCAGGCCACCACGTCCGAGCCCCGGGCCGGCAGGGCGCCGATGAAGAGCAGCACGATCCCACCCAGGCCGCAGAGCCCCGCCAGGACCGGCACCTCCAGCGCGCCCGTGACGCGCGTCTCCGTGCGGATGCGGTCGAAGAACCCGCGCCGCTGGCTCAGCTCGAATCCCGCGAAGAGCGCGCCCGCCACGAAGAGCGGCCCGATGTAGTAGAACAGCCGGAACAGCAGCAGCGCCCCGATCACCTGCGGGGAGGGCAGGTAGGGCTGCAGCGCCAGCAGGATGAAGCCGTCGAACACGCCCAGCCCGCCCGGCACCGTCGCCGCGATCCCGGCGGTGTAGGCCGCGATGTAGATGCCCAGGAACCGCCAGAAGGTCAGCCCCGGCGCATCCGGCAGCAGGGCGTAGAAGATCATCGTGGTGACCGCGACATCCACCGTCGCGAGCGTCACCTGCGCCAGCGCCATCCGCCAGCCCGGCAGCTCGATCTTGTAGCCGAAGGCGGTGAAGGACGGCAGGAAGAGCGATGCCGCGACATAGGCGAGCACGATCCCCCACATCGCCAGCCCCACGATCCAGGCGGCCCAGTTCGGGATGAGTTCCTCCGGCCCGACGAAGGGCAGGACCGCGGGCTCCAGGATCAGCACCAGCCCGCCGAGCGCGAACCCGCCCAGCCCGAAGGTGAGGGAGGTGAAGGCGATGACCTTCGCGATCTCCCCCGGCGTCAGCCCCCAGGCCGCGTAGAAGCGGTAGCGCACCGCGGCGCCCGACACCGCCGCGAAGCCGAGATTATGCGCCAGCGTGTAGGCGCAGAAGGAGGCGAGCGACGTCTTGGAATAGGAGATCGGTCTTCCCGCATAAACCGAGCCGAGCCGGTCGTAGACCGTCAGCACCGCATAGGCGAGCAGCGTCCACAGGAAGGCGACGATCAGGCTGTGCAGCGACGTCTCCCGCAGCGCCCGCCCGATCTCGGCCACGGACAGGTGCCGGAATTCCCGCTGCACGACGTAGAGCGCGCCGACGAGGAGGATGAGGCCGAAGACGGTCGGGCCGTGCTTCCGGACGGCCTTCCAGATCATGCCGCGACGGCGCCCTTCTCCAGGGTGGATTCGATCAGCGCGACCGTTTCCGGAATGCCGTAGAGCGCGACGAAGCCGCCGAAGCGCGGTCCCTCCTCCTGCCCCAGCAGCACCTGATAGATCGCGGAGAACCAGGCCCGCGACACGCCCGGCCGAGCCTCCCCGTCTTTGGCCGGCCCCTTGCCCGGCTGCAGGAAGGGCTCGCGCCGTCCCGCATCATAGACAAGGTCCTGGATCGCTGCCGGCCGCTCCGCCGCTGGCAGCGCCTCGATCGCCGCCTGGTTCGCCCGCAGCCGGGCGGCAAGGTCCAGCAACGCCTCCCGCTCTGCCTCGGTCGGCGGCCGGAAGGTCTTCTTCGGCTTCACCTGCTCCCGGTAATAGGTGCTCGCCCGCTCCACGAGCTGCGCCAGCATCGGGGACGCCTCTGGCGTCGCTTCCGGCGCGTGGCGGCGCAGGTAGCCCCAGAGCATCTCCGGCGTCTCCGCATTCGCGGCCACCGCGAGGTTCAGCAGCAGGGTGAAGGTGATCGGCGATCCCGCCGCGTTCGGCAGCACCCCGCCATGCAGGTGCCACGCCGGGTTGGCCGGATCGCCCGAGGCCCGGAACTTCTCGACATTCGCGAGGTACTCGTCCGCCGCCCGCGGGATGACATCGAAGTAGAGCCGCTTCGCCCGCCCAGGCTGCTGGAACATGAACTGCGACAGGCTCTCCGGCGGGCCGTAGCGCAGCCACTCCTCGATCGTCATACCGTTGCCGGCGGACTTGCTGATCTTCTTGCCGTCCTCATCGAGAAACAGCTCGTAGGTGAAGCCGACCGGTGGCTCACCGCCCAGCACGCGGCAGATCTGGCCCGACAACCGCACGCTGTCGATCAGGTCCTTGCCGGACATCTCGTAGTCCACGCCCAGCGCGTACCAGCGCAGCGCCCAGTCGGCCTTCCACTGTGCCTTCACGTGGCCGCCGGTGACCGGCGTCTCGAAGCGCTCTCCCGTGTTCGGATCGCGCCACACCACCGTGCCGTCGGCCGGCCGCGTCTCCTCCATCGGCACCTGCATCACCAGGCCGGTCTTCGGATGGATCGGCAGGAAGGGCGAATAGGTGGCGCGCCGGTCCGGCCCGAGCGTGGGCAGGATCACGTCCCGCACCGCGTCGTGCCGCTCCAGCATCCGCAGCAGCGCGGCGTCGAAGCGGCCGGAGGTGTAGTAGTCCGTCGACGAGGCGAACTCGTACTCGAACCCGAAGGCGTCCAGGAACGCCCGCAGCCGCGCGTTGTTGTGCGCTCCGAAGCTCTCATGCGTGCCGAAGGGATCGGGCACCCGCGTCACCGGCTTGCCGATGTTGGCGCGCAACACCTCCGCGTTCGGGATGTTGTCCGGCACCTTCCGGAGCGCGTCCATGTCGTCGCTGAACGCGATCAGCCGGCCGGGCAGCCCGGTCATCCGCTCGAAAGCGCGGCGCACCCAGGTCGTCCGCGCCACCTCTCCGAAGGTCCCGATATGCGGCAGGCCGGAGGGGCCGTAGCCCGTCTCGAACAGCGCGCCGCCCTTTTTCGCCACCGAAGCCCGGTCGGCCACCTTCGCCGCCTCCTCGAAGGGCCAGGCACGGGTGGCGCGGAGCGCGGGATCGGCGGGGAAGGAGGCCATGGGGCGCCTCCATTGGCAGGGGGGCCCGTCCCGGTCAACGAAGGACCCGCCCCGCGGACCGTTCCGGCCCCGCCCGCCGGGCGCCCCTGCCCCGCGGACGGAACGTCTCGCATCCCGCGTCCGCGCGCGTTATGAGGCGCTGCCACTCTCCGGCAAGAGGACTGAAAAGATGCGCGTTGGGGTCTTCGGCGCCACGGGCGCCGTCGGCAAGGAACTGGTGCAGGTGCTCGCGGACCGGGCTTTCCCGGTGACCGAGCTCCGCCTCTTCGCCTCGACCCGCTCCGCCGGCACCCGAATTAAGACCCCCTTCGGGGAGAAAACCGTCGAGGCCCACGACCCGGCGAAGCCGCCGCGCCTGGACCTCGCGCTCCTCTCCATCTCCGGCGACTGGTCAAAGGCCCATGCCCGCGGCCTGGCCGAGGCCGGGGCGGTCGTGGTGGACAACTCCTCCGCCTTCCGTCTGGACCCGGACGTTCCCCTGGTGGTGCCCGAGGTGAATGCGGCCGCGGCCGGCAACGCCCGCCTGATCGCCAACCCGAACTGCACCACGGCGATCCTCGTCGTCGCCCTCGCCCCGCTGCACGCCGCCTTCGGCCTGAAGCGCGTCATCGTCTCCACCTACCAGGCCGCCTCCGGCGCCGGGGCGGAGGGGATGCAGGAGCTGGAGGACGGGCTGAAGGCCATGGCCGCCACCGGCCAGCCCTTCTCCGGCCAGCGGGCGAAGAACGAGGTCTTCCGCCACCCCCTGCCCCTGAACCTCATCCCGCACATCGATAGCTTCCAGCCCAACGGCTACACGCGGGAGGAGATGAAGGTCACCTGGGAGACCCGGAAGATCATGGGCCTGCCAGACCTGCTGGTCTCCTGCACCGCCGTCCGCGTCCCCACCCTCCGCGCCCATGCGGAGGCGGTGACGATCGAGACCGAGCGCCCCGTCACCCCGGAGGCGGCGCGCGAGGTCCTGTCCAAGGCCGCCGGCGTGGTGCTGGCCGACGATCCGGCCAACGCCCTCTATCCCATGCCGCTCACGGCCAGCGGCAAGTACGACGTGGAGGCCGGCCGCATCCGCGCCAACCCGGTATTCGGTGATCGCGGCCTCGATCTCTTCGTCTGCGGCGACCAGCTGCTGAAGGGCGCCGCCCTGAACGCGGTCCAGATCGCCGAGGCCCTGCCGCAACTCAAGATGGCGGCCTGAAGCAAGAAAGGCCGGGGGAAGGTATTCCCCCGGTCCCCCATCTATTTTTGCGAATTGGGGTCTGGCGCCGGGCGTAGCGCCCGCGAAGGGTCAGTACCCCTTCCGGTCGCCCTTCTTCTCCGGATCATGCGTGTGGTGGCTGTCCCGCTCACCACCGCCGCCCGAAACATGGCTCTTCTCGTCGCTCGTGGCCGGACCGGCGATGGTCTGCCCGCCCTTGCGATGCGTATGGCCGTGGTTGCCGCCCTGGTGGGCGCTGCCGGGCCCGCCGCCGGAACGGTCGGTGCCCTCTTCGTTCTTGTTGTGCTTGTCGCCCATGGTCAGCGGTCCTGCTGGTAGCCCTGGTTGTGGGTGTTCTGGCGGATGTTCCCCTCCTCGTGCATCTGGTCCTTGTTGATGTTCCGCTGCTTGATCGTTTCCTTCGCCAGGGCGGGCGGCAGCTCGCCCTCGCCGGCATTGTTGCCCCCGTGGGGCGATCGGTTCTCCGGCGGGACGGGGGGCAGGTGCGCTTTGGACATGGCGCGGCGTCCTCCTCTCTGTGTGCCAGGGGGTAACGCCCCGGCGGCGTCCGGCGTTGCCCCCTCCCGGCCCCTGCCCTAAGCCCCGGCCATGCCGCAGGACCTGACCACCCCGGCCGGGCGCCGCGCCGCCCTGGTGAATTCCCTGTTCGTGGACCACGCCGCCCTGCGCACGGGCTGGCGCAACTGGGGCATCGTGGTTCCGGGCCGGCTCTACCGCTCCAACCACCCCCAGCCCTGGCAGCTCCGCAACGCGGCCCGTCGCTTCGGCCTGAAGACTGTCATCAATCTGCGCGGCCACCGCCCGGAATGTGGCTCCGACGCCCTTTCGCGTGCCGCGGCCGCCCTCCTCGGCCTCGACCACATCGATGCCCCCTTCGAGAGCCGCGGCGCGCCCCACAAGGACCGCATCCTCCGCCTGGCTGGCATCTACGCCTCCATGCAGGAACCCGCCCTCATCCACTGCAAGTCAGGGGCTGATCGCACGGGCCTCGCCGCCGGCCTCTTCCTGTTGCTGAACGGCGGCGCCAGCGCCGATGCCCTGGCGCAGCTCCACCCGCGCTGGGGCCACATCGCGGCGTCCCGCACCGGGATTCTGGACGCCTTCTTTCACCGCTACGCCTGGGACGCGGAAGGCCGCCTTCCCTTCCTCGACTGGGTGCGGGACGAATACGACGAGACCGCGCTCCGCGCCGAATTCCAGAGCCGCCCCTGGGCCGACCGCCTCGTGGACGGCGTGCTGCGGCGGGAGTGACACCGTCGTCGGGACTGCCGGCCGGCTCGATGCGGCCGAGGTGCCCGGCACACCGCTATGCCTGGGCGAAGGCCTGAGCCCGCACCAGCCCGGCATAGACCCCGCCCCGCTCCACCAGCGCCGCATGCGTGCCCGTCTCGGCCACGCGCCCGCCCTCCAGCACCACGATCAGGTCGGCGTCCCGCACGGTGGACAGGCGATGCGCCACCACCAGCGTCGTGCGCCCCGCGCGCAGCCGGGCCAGCGCCGCCTGCACGGCCGCCTCGTTCGCCGTGTCCAGCGCGCTCGTCGCCTCGTCCAGCAGCAGCACGCGCGGGTTCCGCAGCAGCGCGCGGGCCAGCGACACGCGCTGCCGCTGCCCGCCCGAAAGCCGCGCCCCGCCCGGGCCGAGCACCGTGTCGTAGCCCCCCGGCAGCGCCGCCAGGAACTCGTGCGCTGCCGCCGCACGGGCCGCGTCCTCCACCTCCGCGCGCGTCGCGCCGGGACGGCCGCAGGCGATGTTGGCAAAGGCCGTGTCGTCGAACACCGTCGCGTCCTGCCCGACATAGGCGATCGCGTCCCGTAGGCTCTCCAGCGACACGCCGCGGACGTCGGCGCCGTCCAGCACCACCCGGCCGCCCGTCACGTCGTACAGCCGCGGCACCAGTGCGAGCGCCGTGGACTTGCCCGCGCCGGATGGCCCCACCAGCGCGACGGTCTGCCCCGGCTCCGCGGCGAAGGTCACGCCGTGGATTGCCGGAACCACGCCTGCCTCATAGGTGAAGTGCACGTCCTCGAAGACGATGCGGCCGCCCCCGGACGGCAGGGCGGGCGCGCCGGGCGGGCTGGTGATGGTCGGACGCGCATCCACCACGGCATACACGCGCGACAGCCCCGCCAGTCCCTCCTGCAAGGCCGCGTTCAGGCTGCCCAGCGCCCGCACCGGCCGGGCCGCGATCAGCAGGGCCGCGACGAAGCCCGTGAACTCGCCAACCGTCCCCTCGCCCTGGCTCACGCGCCAGCCGACGATCGCCAGCACCCCCGC
Organism: Muricoccus radiodurans; assembly: GCF_050154705.1. Lineage (GTDB taxonomy): Bacteria > Pseudomonadota > Alphaproteobacteria > Acetobacterales > Acetobacteraceae > Roseomonas > Roseomonas radiodurans. Next base: position 2,534,318 of record NZ_CP189561.1, read on the forward strand.
CACCGCGATCCCGCCCAGCGCCTCCAGCATCGGATCGAGGCTCGCGCGCGTCCGCGCGATCGACAGGAGCGACGAGCGGAGATTCGCGAAGGTCTGCGCCGCGCGCCCCTCCTCCGCCTCCTCCAGCCGATAGGTGCGCACGACTCGCGCGGCGGAGAAGCTCTCCGTCAGCGTCGCGGCCGCCTCGCCCACCCGCTCCTGCATCCCGCCGGAGGCGCGCCGGATCCGCTTGCCCAGCCGCAGGATCGGCACCACCGCCACCGGATAGAGCAGCGCCGCCACGAGCGACATCTTCCAGTCCAGCCACACCATGGAGCCGACGAGCCCGACCACCGTCAGCACGTCCGCGATGCCGTTGATGGCCTTCGTCAGCGCCTCCCGGATCGCGGCGGCGTCGGCGGTGAAGCGGGCGGCGTGACGGGCTGGCGCCTCCCGCGCCACGCGCGCCAGATCGGCGCGCGTGAGGGCGTGGAAGAGGCGGTTCTGCAAGCCCTCGATCACCCGCAGCACCACGGACTGGATGGACACGGCCTGCCCGTACTGGGCCAGCGCCTTGGCAAGCGTGACGAGGATGATGACGGGCGGGATGGCCCAGACGATCCGGCTGTCGCCGGCCGCGAAGCTGTCGAAGGCCTGCTGGATCACCACGGGGTAGAGGGCCGTCAGCCCCGCCACCAGCCCGGTGCAAAGCAGCGCGACGAGGATGCCGCGCCGGTGATGCCGCACCTGGTCCCGCCAGAGCCGCGCGAGAAGGGCGCGGGTGGTGCTGGGATCGAAGGGGCGGGCCATGGGCGGGCCGGTTAGCGCAGCCGGCCCGCCCACGCAAAGCCGCGGGCCGGGGCCCGCGGCCAGGGACCGTCAGACCCGGCGACGCATCGCCGCGTCGAGGCTCCAGGGCCCCGGGCCGGCCGCCGAGATGTAGAGGAACACGAAGCAGTAGAGGATGGAGGCGTCGCCGCCATTCAGCACGGGATAGAAGTTCCGCGGCGCATGACCCATGAAGTAGGCGAAGGCCATCTCGCCGGCCAGGATGAACGCCACCGGCCGCGTCAGCAGGCCGACCAGCAGCAGCGCGCCGCCGACCAGCTCCAGCATGCCCGCCCACCAGTAGATCGTCATCATCGCCGGCAGGCCGGAGCCGGGAGGGGCCGGGAAGCCGAGGATCTTCTGCGTCCCGTGCAGCATGAAGATGATCGCCGCGACGATCCGCAGCACGGAGAGAAGGCGCGGGGCCCAGGTGACGGCCAGGGAGTCGAACATGCGTCGGGGTTCCGATTCGCGGCGGTTGAGCCCCTGCCTAACCCGGCTCATGAACGGGCGGAAAGGTTCCGCCGCGAATATCGGCGATCACGGCCGCCAATCGGGCGCGGCAGGCCTCGGCCCCGGCCGTGCAGCCCCCTTCCAGCCACCAGCGCCGCACGGCCGCCAGCGCCTCCCCCATCGCCTTGCCGCCCGGCAGGCCGAGGGCCATCGCGTCCCGCCCCCTCAGGGGAAAGACGGGGCGGGGCGTGGCCTCCGCCCGCGCCCGGAACCGCGCCCAGGCCGCGTCGTCCGGCCCCTGCCACGCCCAGGCCCGGTTCAGCGCCTCCCGCACCCAGGCCGCGTCCCGCACCGTGGCCGTCTCCTCCTCGGCCAGCAGGCGGCGGAGCTCGTCGTCGGACAGGGAGTCCTCCGCGATGGCCGGCTGCATCGGGAAGAGCGCGTGGCCGACGCGGTAGAGGTCGCGCAGCCGCTCCGTCTCATCCCCCGACGCGCGAAGGCGCCGGGCCGCATCCCCGGCGGTGGTCCAGAGCATGGCGTGGAAGCGCAGCAGCGCGTCGGTCGGCGCACCGATCGCCGACAGCGCCGCGAGGATCCGGTCCGGAAAGAGCAGCGGGCCGAGGATCGCCGACAGCACGCCGCATTCGTCCATCAGCGCCACCGCCGCGGCCGGATCGGGCGCGGACAGCAGCCGCTTCACCTCCATCCAGACCCGCTCGACCGACAGGCGGGAGAGCTTCGGCACCGCGCCCCGGATCGCCGCCACCGCCGCCGCATCCGGCTTCCCCCGCCCGTAGCGCGCCTGGAAGCGGAAATAGCGAAGGGCGCGGAGATGGTCCTCCTCCAGCCGCGTCGCGGGATCGCCGACGAAGCGCACCCGCCCCGCCGCGAGGTCCTCTCGCCCGCCGAAGTAATCCCAGAGCTCGCCCTCGGCCGAGAGCGACATCGCGTTGATGGTGAAATCCCGCCGCGCCGCGTCCTCCCGCCAATTGGTCGTCCACTCCACCACCGCGTGGCGGCCATCGGTCGAGACGTCGCGGCGCAGGCTCGTCACCTCAACGGGCTGGCCGGCCAGCACGGCCGTGACCGTCCCGTGGGACAGCCCGGTCTCGTGCACGCGCAGCCCGGCCGCCTCCAGCCGGCGCGCGATCTCGTCGGGCGGCATCGGCGCGGCCACGTCCACATCCGCCACCGGCCGCCCGGCGATCACGTCCCGCACGACGCCGCCCACCGCCCGCGCGCCGGGCAGCGCGGCCAGCACCGCCGCCGGCGCCGCCTGCCGCAGCACCTCCGGCGGCTTGATACGCGCGGCCGGGGGGTCCAGCTCGCCACTCACCGGGCCGGAGGTCCCTCATAGGGCGGTGGAACCGGCGCGCGCGGGCCTACCGGCGGCCAGGCCCCGGGCGGACGCAGGGGATCGGCGTGACCCGGCGCGATGTGCCCGTTCTGCAGCGAGGGCGGCACATAGGCCGTGCCCGGCGCCATGCTGCGCGACAGCCCGTACCAGGCCGCCGCCCCGATCGAGAGCACCAGGCCCACCAGGGCCAGCAGCAGCCACGGCGTCCCCGCCTCCTGACGGGGGTTCAGTCGGGTCCACAGCAGGAACAGGGCAAAGGGCGCGAGGAAGAGCAGCGCCTCGATGAGGTAGGGCATGTACGAACGATATGCGGTCTCAGAGCCCCCGCGGCCAGGGCGGGTCAGCCCTTCCGCGCCACCGCCTCCCCGCCCGGATAAGTGCGGACCACCGCGCTGTCATCGGCCCCGCCCAGCCCGGCCCCGGCCGCCTGCCGGAACCGCGCCAGCGCCGCCTCCGCCATCGGCGCCTCCGCCCCCAGCGCGGCCGCCGCCTCCCGCACGATGCCGAGGTCCTTCACGAAGATCGCCACCGCCGAGCGCGGCGCGGGGTCGCTCTCCATCATGCGTGGCACCCGGTCCCCGAACATCCAGGACGCCCCGGCCGAGTTCGTGATCACCTCGTAGAGCACCACCGGATCGATCCCGGCCCGCGCGCCGAGCGCCATCGCCTCCGCCGCCGCCGCGATGTGCACGCCGGCGAGGAGCTGGTTCACCATCTTCACCCGGCTGCCCGCGCCGGGCGCGTCGCCCAGCCGATACACCTTCGTCGCCACCGCCTTCAGGAAGGGATCCGCCCGGGCAAAGGCGTCCGGCGCGCCGGAGGCCATCACGGTCATCTCCCCCCGCTCCGCCCGCGCGGCACCGCCGGAGACCGGCGCGTCCAGCGGGAGCAGCCCCATCCCGGACAGCCGTCCCGCGATCGCCTCCGTCCGCGCCGGCGACATGGTCGCGCAGAGCAGGACGACGGCGCCCGGGGTCAGCGCCGACGCGGCCCCATCGGGCCCGAACAGCACCGCCTCCGTCTGGTCCGCGTTCACCACGAAGACGAAGAGCGCGTCGGCACCCCGCGCGCCCTCCTCCGGGCTGCGGGCGGCGGTGCCGCCGGCGGCGGTCAGGCGGTCCAGTACCTCCTCCCGCAAGTCGACGCCGCGCAGGGCGATGCCGGCCCGCAGCAGCGAGGCCGCGGCCCCCCAGCCCATGGCGCCCAGGCCGATCACGCAGGCCGTCCCAGCCATCACACAGTCCCCTCCCCGATCAGCCGGATCGTGCCGCGTCACGCCCTCGCCTGACAGGGGGCGGCGTGCTGGGAGCGGTCACGCGGCCGGTCAGTCCCGCAGGGCGATCGCCAGGTTCCGCAGGATGGCGGCCGTCGCGCCCCAGATCGTCTGCGTCTCGTGCGGCCAGGCCCAGAACTGGCGCGCCACGCCGCGGAACACGCCGCTGCGCCGCTCCGGCGCGGCCGGATCCAGCAGCCGGGCGACCGGATACTCGAACACCTCCGCCACCTCCGCCGGATCGGGCGTCAGCGCGAGCGGCGGATCCAGCAGGGCCATGACGGGCGTCACGTGGAAGCCCGTGCCGGTCAGGTGCTCCGGCAGGCGGCCGATCAGGCGGGGCAGGCGGGGGTCCAGCCCCACCTCCTCCGCGGCCTCGCGCAGGGCGGCGGCCTCTGGCGTCTCGCCCGCCTCGATCCGCCCGCCCGGAAAGGCCACCTGCCCGGCATGGGCGGAGAGCGTCGCCGCCCGCTGCGTGAGCAGCACCGCCGGCTCGTCGTACAGGATGATCGGAACCAGCACCGCCGCCTGCCGGTTGGTCCCCGGCGCCACGCGCCAGACCTCGTCGCTCTCGCTCGGCGCCAGCCGGGCCAGCCGGGCCGGATCCGTCAGGCGGGGCTCGATATCGGCGGCGGTGAGCGTCGGCGGGAGCGCGACCGGCAGCCCGACACTCACGCCTCGTGCTGCGGGCTGTCGTCGATCACGAAGAACACGCCCTCGCTCCACACGCCCATCACCTCGCGCCCGTCCACCGTCTCGGGCTGGGCGAGCGCGACCAGCTCGTAGAAGACCGGGCGGCTGATCCGCGCCTCCAGCCCCGGGCGCACCGTGATGTAGGGCCGCGGCTCCCGCGTCACCGGGTCCACCGCCACCCGGATCGGGTGCTGCATGTCCGCGGTGACCATCTGGTCCAGGTTGGTTCGGAAGGTCAGGCATTGCCGGGCCGGGCGGTTGGCCCGGCCGGTCGGCTTTCCTTCCGGATGGCCGCAGCCATCCTCGTTGCAGCAGTGGCCCCAGGTCAGCTCCACCGCGACGAAGGGCGCATCCTCCACCTCGATCCGGCCGCGCTCCACCGGCGTCTCCAGCCAGTAGCTGCCATCCGCCTCCCGCTTCAGCACGGTGGAGAAGAGGCAGACGAGTTCCTTCCGGCCGATCGGGCTGCCCTGGTAGTACCAGGTGCCGTCGCGCGCGATCCGCATCCGGAAATCGCCGCACTCGGCCTTCGGCCGCCGGGGGGCCGATGCCGGCGCGACTATGGGCGGGGCGGGGCTTTGCGCGCGCGATTTCGTGCCCGCTTCGCTCTGCAATCCAGGCGTCATGCCGCTTCCTCCGCGCCATCCGGGGGCCCTACCCTCCCTTTCCGCGAGCGCGCCTCCATCTCTGGACTCGCTCAGGGGGTGGGCCGGACGGGTGTAACCGGCGGGCAATATGGAAAGGGGCCGGCGATGGTTGAAGTGGTGCAGGCGGATGCGGAGCGGATTGTGGCCGAGGCCGAGGCCCTTTCGACACGCCTCGCCCGCGTGCGCGCCGCCGTAGGCCAGGTGATCCTGGGACAGGAGGCGGTGGTCGAGCAGTCCCTCGTCACCCTTCTCTCCGGCGGGCACATGCTGCTGGTCGGCGTGCCGGGCCTCGGCAAGACGAAGCTCGTCGAGACGCTCGGCACGGTCATGGGCCTCGATTCCCGCCGGGTGCAGTTCACCCCGGACCTCATGCCCTCCGACATCCTTGGCTCCGAGGTGCTGGACGAGGGCGCGGATGGCCGCCGCGCCTTCCGCTTCCTGCGCGGCCCGGTCTTCTGCCAGCTCCTGATGGCCGACGAGATCAACCGCGCCTCCCCCCGCACCCAGTCCGCCCTGCTCCAGGCGATGCAGGAGCGGCGCGTGGCCGTGGGCGGCGAGATCATCGACCTGCCCGCGCCGTTCCACGTGCTCGCGACCCAGAACCCGATCGAGCAGGAGGGCACCTACCCCCTGCCCGAGGCGCAGCTGGACCGATTCCTGCTGGAGATCGAGGTCACCTATCCCGACGAGGATGCCGAGCGGGCCATGCTGATCGCGACCACCGGCGCCGAGGAGCCCCGCCCCGCCGCCGCCCTGCGCGCGGAGGAGCTGATCGCCGCCCAGCAGCTCATCCGGCGCCTGCCCGTGGGGCAGGCCGTGCTGGACGCCATCCTCCGCCTCGTCCGCGGCGCCCGGCCGGAGACGGCGACGCTGGAGATGGTGCGGAAGCACCTCTCCTGGGGCCCCGGTCCTCGCGCCGCCCAGGCGCTGATGCTCGCCACGCGGGCCCGCGCCGTGCTGGATGGCCGCCTCTCCCCCAGCCTGGACGACGTGCTGGCGCTGGCCGAGCCGGTGCTCCGGCACCGCATGGCGCTCGGCTTCGCGGCCCGCGCCGACGGCGTGCGGCTGTCCGAGGTGATCGGCGCCCTGAAGGCCGATCTTGGCTAGCGGCGCTCCCACGGCCTCAATCGATTCCCTGGCCAAGGCGCGGTCGCCCAAGCCTGCCCCGGCGCTCGCGGCCGAGGCCGCGGCCGCCAGCCTGCCGCCCCTGGTGGTCAGCGCGGAGCGGGTGGCCGCGACGGTGCTGCAGGGCGTGCACGGCCGCCGCCGCTCGGGACAGGGCGACGCCTTCTGGCAGTTCCGGCCCTACCTGCCCGGGGACGACGCCTCCCGCGTGGATTGGCGGCAGAGCGCGAAGTCCGACCGCCTCTATCTCCGCGAGACCGAGTGGGAATCCGCGCAGACCGTCGCGCTGTGGCGCGATGCCGGACCGGGAATGGACTGGACCGGCGGCGCCGCGCGGCCGACCAAGCGCGCCCGCGCCGACCTGCTGCTCCTCGCCCTCGCCTCGCTTCTCCTGCGCGGGGGGGAGCGGGTGCGGCTGCTCGGTGGCGGCCGCTCGGTGTCCGGCCGCGGCGCGCTACCCGGCCTGGCGATGCGGCTGGAGTCGCTGAACCTTCCCCCGGCGGACGAATCCCTCCCGCGCCACGCCCGGGCGGTGCTCTTCGGCGATTTCCTGGCGCCCCTGGCGGAGCTGCGGGAATCCCTCCTTCCCCTCGCGACCGCGGGCGCCCGCGTGACGCTCGTCTCCCTGCTCGACCCCGCGGAGGAGAGCCTGCCCTATCTGGGCCGCGTCCGCTTCGAGCCTCCCGGCGCCGGCGAGTCCGCGCTGGTGCCGCGGGTGGAGGGCATCCGCGACCTCTACGCCGAGCGGCTGGCGGCGCACCGGGCTGGGGTGGCGGACATCACCCGTTCCTTCGGCTTCCGGCTGCTCTCCCACCGCACGGACCAGCCGCCCGGCGTCGCGCTGCTGGCGCTTTGGCAGGCGCTGGCCCCGCAGGGGGCCCGATGATGAACGGAACCGCCTCTTGACCGGCGCCATCACCTTCGCCGCGCCCTGGCTGCTGCTGGCGCTGATCCTCCTGCCCGGGCTGTGGTGGCTGCTGCGCGTCACGCCGCCGGCCCCGCGGCGCCAGTCCTTCCCGCCCGCGCGCCTGCTGCGCGACCTCCCGGTCGCGGAGGAAACGCCGGCCCGCACGCCCTGGTGGCTGCTGCTGCTGCGCCTCGTCGCGGCGGCGCTGATCGTGGTCGGCCTCGCACGCCCGGTGTGGAACGCGGCCGCGGGCGATGCGGAATCCCGTCCCCTGCTGATCGTGCTGGACGATGGCTGGGCCTCCGCCACGGACTGGCCGGACCGCGCGGCGGTCGCCACCGCGGCGCTGGACGGGGCCGCCAGGGCCGAGCGGCGCGTCGCCATCCTCGCCACGGCCCCCTCCGAGACCGGCGATCCGCCCCGCCCCACCGGCTGGATGCCGGCCGAGGAGGCGCGCGCCCGCCTCGCGGCCCTCCGCCCTCGCCCCTGGGCGCCCGACCGCGCCGCCGCCCTCTCCGCCCTGGAGACGTGGCGGGACGGCACGGGCTTCGCGAGCCTCTTCGTGACAGATGGCCTGAGCCACGCCGATGACGGGACCGGCCTCATGCGCGCTCTGGCCGCGGCCGGCCCCTTGCAGGTCGCGCGCGGCGCGCCCGGCACCGCCCGCGTCCTGACGCCGCCGCGGGCCGAGGCGGACCGCCTCGTGCTCGGCCTGCGCCGTGCCCCCGGCGGCCCGACGGCGGAGGCGGGCGTGATCGCGCTCACCGCCGATGGCCGCGGCCTCGGCCGCGCCGTGCTGAACCTGCCCGCCGGCGCCACGGAGGCCGAGGCGCCGCTGGAACTCCCGATCGAGATCCGCAACGCCGTGACGCGGCTGGAGCTGGAGGGCGTGAACGGCGCCCCGCCCGGCGCCGCCGGCGTCGTCCTGCTGGACGAGCGCTTCCGCCGGCGCCCCGTCGGCCTGCTCGCCGCGCAGGAGGAAGCGGCCGACGCGCCGCTCACGGGCGCGCTCTACTACCTCGACCGCGCCCTCTCCCCGACGGCGGAGATCCGCCGCGGCACGCTGGAGCAGCTGCTCTCCCGCCGCCTGGCCGTGCTGGTCCTGGCCGACCGGCCCCTGGCCGAGGGGCCGGAGATCGAGGCCGTCTCCCGCTTCGTGCAGGCCGGCGGGCTGCTGCTGCGCTTCGCCGGCCCCCGCACCGCGGAGCGCGGGGATTCCCTCCTGCCCGTGCCGCTCCGCGCGGGGGAGCGCGCCCTCGGCAGCGCCCTGTCCTGGGAGCGCCCGCAGACCCTCGCCGCCTTCCCGGAGGGCAGCCCCTTCGCTGGCCTGACACCCCCCGCGGAGGTGACGGTCACGACCCAGGTCCTGGCGGAGCCCGTGCCCCGCCTGGCGGAGCGGTCCTGGGCGCGGCTGGCGGACGGAACGCCGCTGGTCACCTACGAGAATCGCGGCGCCGGGCGGATCGTTCTGTTCCATGTGACTGCCAACGCGGACTGGTCGGACCTGCCGCTCTCCGGCCTCTTCATCGACATGCTCCGGCGGCTCGTCGCCCTCTCCTCCGGCGTGGCCGGCTCGGAGGGCGAGGCGCCGCTCGCGCCGGTGGAGACGCTGGACGGCTTCGGCCGCCTCGGCGCCCCGCCGCCCGCCGCCGGTCCGATCCCGGCGGCGCGGCTGGACGCGACCATGCCATCTCCGCGCAACCCGCCGGGCTGGTACGGCACCCCAGGCGAGGGCGGCGAGCGCCGCGCCCTGAACCTCTCCGCCCATGTCCCCGCGCTCCGGGAGATCGCGGCCCCGCCCTCCGGCGCGCGCGTCACCTCCATTGGCGGCGTGCCGGCGGAGCGCGACCTCGGTCCCTGGCTGCTCGCCGCGGCGCTGCTGCTGCTGGCGGTGGACCTGCTGCTGTCGCTGCAATCCCGGGGCCTCGGCCTGCGGGTGCGCGCCGCGGCCGTGGCGCTGACGCTGCTGATGCCCGGCGCGGCCTTCGCGCAGGAGGGCGCCGCAGCCCTCGCCACGCGCCTCGCCTATGTCGTGACCGGTGACACCCAGACGGACGACGTCTCCCGCCAGGGACTGGTGGGCCTGTCCGACTACGTGAACCGCCGCACCGCCGCCGGCCTCGCGGAGCCCGTGGCCATCCGCCCGGGGCAGGATGACCTCTCCTTCTACCCGCTGCTCTACTGGGTCGTGCTGCCGGACGCGCCCTCTCCGGACCAAGCCATGGTCGCCGCGCTGAACACCTTCATGCGCAACGGCGGCATCATCCTCTTCGACACGCGCAACGAGGGTTCGGGCGAGGGCGTCTCGCTCGGCGCCGACGTCGCGCTGCGGCGGATCACGCGGAACCTCCAGGTGCCACCGCTGGCGCCGATCGCCGACGACCACGTGCTGAAGCGCGCCTTCTATCTCCTGCCCGACCTTCCCGGCCGCTACGCAGGGGGCCAGGTCTGGGTGGCGCGGGAAGTGGATCGCGCCAATGACAGCGTCTCTCCCGTCATCATCGGCGGCCATGACTGGGCCTCGGCCTGGGCCGTCGATGGCCGGGGACAGAACCCCTACGCCGTCATGCCCGGCGGGGCGCGCCAGCGGACGCTGGCCTACCGCTTCGGCGTCAACCTCGTGATCTACGCGCTGACCGGCAACTACAAGGGTGACCAGGTGCACGTGCCGGCGATCCTGGAGCGCCTGGGGAACTGATGACCCGCACCCTCTCCTCGATCGACCTCGCGCCCATTCTGCCGCTCCCGCTGCTGGCGGCACTGGCCGCGGTCGCGCTGCTCGCGGTGGTGCCGGCGCTAATCCGCCGCGCGCGCGGGGCGTGGTGGCGGGCGGCGGCCTTCCTGCTCATCCTCGGCGCCCTCGCCAACCCGCGCCTCGTGCAGCAGACGCGGGAGACGCGGCCGGACATCGCGCTGCTCGCCGTAGACCGCTCCGCCTCCACCACCGTGGCGGGCCGGGAGGCCGCGATCACCGCCGCCCGCGCCGCCCTTGAGGCCCGCGCCGGCCGCCTGCCGGACCTGGAGCTCCGCACCGTGACGGTGGAGGAGGGCGGCAACCAGGGCACCCGCCTCTTCACCGCGATCGAGCGGGCGATGTCCGACATCCCCCGCGCCCGCCTCGCCGGTATCGTCGCGCTGACCGACGGGCAGGCGCATGACGTCCCGCGGAGCTTCCCGAACGACGCGCCGCTGCACCTGCTGATGCCCGGCCGAGCCGGGGAGGTGGATCGCCGCCTGCGCGTGATCGAGGCGCCGGGCTTCGGGATCGTCGGCCGCTCCGTGGACCTGCGCCTCATGGTGGAGGACCTGGGCGCCGCCAACGCCACCGCCCCCGTTCGGCTCTCCATCCGCCGCGACGGCGCCGCGCCGCGCAGCGAGAGCGTCGTCCCCGGCCGCGAGCACCGCATCACCGTCCCGATCGAGCGCGGCGGCACCTCCGTCATCGAGATCACCGCGGAGGAGCGCCCGGGCGAGGTCAGCACGGTCAACAACACCGCCGTCGTCACCGTGCACGGCGTGCGGGACCGCCTGCGCGTCCTGCTGGTGTCGGGAGAGCCCCATGCGGGCGAGCGCACCTGGCGCCGCCTGCTGAAGGCCGATCCGAACGTGGACCTCGTCCACTTCACCATCCTGCGCCCGCCGGAGAAGGATGACCTGACGCCGCTGAACGAGCTGGCGCTGATCGCCTTCCCCGTGCGGGAGCTGTTCCAGCAGAAGCTGCGCGACTTCGACCTGATCGTCTTCGACCGCTTCTCCAACCGCGGGATCCTGCCGCCGCAATACCTGCGGAACATCGCGGACTACGTGCGCGGCGGCGGCGCCTTGCTGCTCTCAGTCGGGCCGGAATTCACGGGCTCCTCCTCCCTCGCGATCACACCGCTCGGGCAGGTGTTGCCCGCGCGGCCGGTGGGCGGCGGGCAGGCGATGGCGGAAACGGCGTTCCGCGCCCAGGTCACCGAAACCGGCCTGCGCCACCCCGTGACCGAGGGCCTGACCGGCGCCAACGCCACCGCCGTCGCCCAGGCGACCTGGGGTCGCTGGTACCGCCACCTCCGCGCCGATGCGCGCAGCGGCGCGACGGTGATGAATGCCCCGAACGGCGCGCCGCTTCTCGTGCTGGACCGTGTGGGCGAGGGGCGCGTCGCCCTGCTGCTGTCCGACCAGATCTGGCTGTGGTCCCGCGGCCATGATGGCGGCGGCCCGCAGGCGGAACTGCTGCGCCGCATCGCCCACTGGCTGATGCGGGAGCCGGAGCTGGAGGAAGAGGACCTCACCGCGTCCATCCAGGGCGGCCGCCTGACCGTCACGCGCCGCAGCCTGTCCGATGCCGCGCCGCCCGAATTCAGCGTCACCGCGCCGGATGGAACCGTCACGCGCCAGACCCCGGAACGCGCCTCGGGCGGCCGCGCGGTGGTGGAGGTCCCGGCCACCCGCGCCGGCGTGTGGAGCGCGACGGACGGCACCCGCACCGCCTTCGCCGCCGCCGAGGCCGGCAACCCGCCGGAGATCGCCGACCTGCGCGCCGATCCCGCGCGCATCCAGCCCATCGTCACATCATCCGGCGGCGCGGTGCGATGGCTGGGCGACGGCAGCGCCGTGCCCGATCTGCGCCGCGTCTCCGCTGGCCGTGACGCGTCCGGCCCAGGCTGGATCGGCCTTGTCCGGCGGGAGGATCACACCGTGACGGGCATCTCCGCCCTCCCGCTGCTGCCGCCCTGGCTCGCCCTGCTTCTGGTGCTTGGGGTCGCCGTGGTGGCGTGGCGGCAGGAAGGGCGCTGACGCCGCGCCGCCTCAGTTCGTCTGGATGTTCGCCTCGGTGATGACCCGGCGCCAGTTGACGGTGTCCTCGGCCAGCAGCGTCCGCACCTCGGCCGGGCCGCCGCTCTCGGCCGCCAGGCCGATCGCGGTCATGCGCGCCTGGTAATCCGGGTCCGCCGTGACGGTGTTGAGGGCGGAGGAAATCCGGTCCACCACCGGCGCGGGCGTGCCGGGGGGCGCGAAGAGGGCCAGCCACAGCACGGCCTCGAATCCCGGCAGGGTTTCCGCGACCGTCGCTACATCTGGCAGGCTCGGCAGGCGCTGGCGGGACGAGATGGCCAGCGCCCGCGTCTTGCCGTCCTGCAAGGACGGCAGCGCTTCCACAGGAGACTGGAAGTTGCAGTGGATGCGCCCGGCCTGAAGGTCGAGCAGTCCCTCCACCCCGCCCCGGTTCGGAACCGCGGTCATCTCGATGCCGGCCCGCTGGCACAGCATCTCCGTCGCCAGATGCACGACCGTGCCGACGACGCCGCCATAGTTCAGCTTGCCCGGATTCGCCTTCGCGTAGGCGATGAACTCCGGCAGCGTCCGTGCGGGCAGTCCCGGCCAGACGTGGAACACGAACGGCCCGCGATACACCATCCCGACCGGCGTCAATTCCGCCATCGGATCGCGCGGCGTGAGCCGGGGCTGCAACGTCGGATTGATGGCCAGCGAGCTCGTCCCGGCGAGCAGCGTGTACCCGTCCGGCCGCGCCGCCGCGACCGCGGTCGAGGCGATCGAGGTCGCGCCGCCCACGCGGTTTTCCACCACCACGCGCCCGCCGATCGCCGTCGCCAGCCGATCGGCCGTCAGGCGCACGGCGATGTCGGTCTGCCCGCCGGCCGCATAGGCGTTCAGGATGGTGATCGGGCGTGCGGGAAACGCCTCCTGCGCCTGGGCCGGCAGCGCCGCAAGCGACAGGCTTCCCAGAAGGGCGCGACGCCCGGCATGAAAGGTCATGGATGTTCCCTCCGAAAAATTCGTTCTTGGCGTACGATGGGAAGGCAGGCGAACGAGGCGTTCAGCCCTGAAGATCTGACCCGTTGCTACGGTGACTTCGGGGAGAGGGAGAAGGAATTCTCCCTCTCCCCGAACCTCTCAACCCTCATCTTCTCTTGTGAGGCTGCCGCGGAATCCGGAGGCGGGAGCCCATTGCCGAATTCCGCGGCAGCCTGACAAAGGAAGATGAGTGGGGGCCCGGGGGAGAGAATTCCTTCTCTCCCCCGGAGTCACCCGATCAACGGATCAGGCCGCAGACACCTCCTCCACCCCGCACCAATCGGCGATGAAGGCGGCGATGGAGAGCGTCGTCTGCCGCAGCGCCTCCAGGTTCGTCCGCTCATCGAAGGCGTGCGCGCCTTCGCCGCGCGGGCCGTAGCAGAGGGCCGGCGTCGCGAAGTAGCGGCCGTAGTAGCGCGTGTCGTTCACGGCGGTGGAGCGGCGCTCCTCCATCGGCGCGCCGAAGACCTGCTCGTGGGCTGCGCCCAACACGCGCTCTGCCTCGCTGCCCGGCTCCAGCACGTAGCCATCGGCCTGGAAGCCGTGCCAGGTGACCTCGGGCGGGTTGTTGGCCAGGAAGTTGTCGCCGGCGCGCGCCGCCTCGATGCAGCGCTCCACGCCCGCCATGACCTCGGCCACCTCCATGGTCGGCAGCAGGCCGATGCGGCAATCCACCTCGCACCACGCGGGGGTGGACGACGCCCAGTCACCGCCACGGATGATGCCGGGGTTGAACTTGATCGGGCTCTTGACCTCGCCGTACCAGCGGTCTCCCTCGGCCGCGCGGTTCAGTTCCACCGTGTGCGCCTGCAGGGCCTGGATCAGGTGCATGGCGGACAGGATCGCGTTCGTCCCGGCCTCCGCCATCATGACGTGCACGGGCACGCCGCGCACGCGCAGGCGGAACCAGAGCGTGCCGGTGTGGGCGCGGGTGATGGTGCCGCCGGTCGGCTCGGGGATCAGGGCCGCGTCGGCGCGATAGCCCCGCAGCAGGGTCGCGAGCGCGCCGTTGCCGGTGCTCTCCTCCTCCGTGACGGTCTGCACGTGCACGTCGCCGGCGGGGGCCAGGCCGGCGGCCTTCAGCGCCTCCATGGCGAAGATCATGGCGGCCACGCCGGCCTTCATGTCATGCGCGCCGCGGCCGTACAGCCAGCCGTCGCGCACCACGGCGGCGTAGGGAGGATGGGTCCACATCTCCGCCGGTCCTTCCGGCACCACATCGATGTGGCCCTGCAGGATCAGGCTGCGGCCGCCGGCGTTGCGCGCGCGGCGCGTGCCCACCACCTGCACCGATCCGGCCGGATCCACGTCCACCATCGGCGCGGCCTTTGGGTGCGAGGCCATCGGTACATCCGCGAGCGTGAAGCGGTCCACCTGATATCCCCTTCCCGCCATCCACCGCGCGATCCAGTCCTGCAGCGGCGCCTCCTGCCCGCGCAGGCTGGGGAAGCGGACGATGTCGCCGAGAAAGGCCACCTCCGCGTCGAAGCCGGCGTCCACCGCACGGCGCAGGCGGTCGAGGAGGGCGGGATCGGGCATAACAGCGTCCTGTTCCAGTTTGCGCGATGGTGATCCCTGCGGAGCGAGGGCGCCAGCGGGGCGCCGGGATTGTTGTGCAGCGGCGGATCAGACGCTTCCCACACCGCACGCCGGCCCCCATCTCACCATCATGATGCGCGCCCTTCTCCTCGCCCCGCTTCTCCTCGCCGCCTGCGCGACCGGCCCGACCTTGCCGGAACGCCTCGCCACCTATGTCGGCCGCTCCGAGGCGGAGCTGGTCGGCAGCCTCGGCGTGCCGGTCCGCACCTATGACGCGGGCGGCCAGCGCTTCCTCCAGTTCGAGGAGCGCCGGAACGTCGCGATGCCCGGCGACACCTTCCTCTACGGCCGCGGCCTCTACGGGGCCCGGGCCTGGGTCGGGTCTCCCGCCGCCTACGTCCCGGTCCAGTGCGACCTCACCTTCGCCCTGCGGGCGGGCCGGGTGGAGGGCTTCTCCTATCGCGGGGATGGCTGCCCGGCCCACGCCTCGCTATAGGGCGGGGATGCGCCGCGCCCTCCTGCCCACCCTGCTCCTCCTTGCCGCCGCCGTCCCGGCGGCGGCCCAGACCACGGGCAGCCAGCTGCGCGGCCCGATCATGCCGGAGCAGCGTCCCTCCTCCGGGCCCCGCACGCCGCCGCCCGCCCTGCCGGGCCTCGCCGGCCGCCGTGCCCCGGAGCCCATCCCAGCCGAGACGCCGGGCGGCTCCCTTGCCCCCAACGCCGCGCTGTTCGATGCCATCAACCGCGGCGACATGGCCGCGGCGCGGGAGGCGATGGGCCGCGGCGCCGACCTCAACGCACGCAACGCCCTCGGGCTGACGCCGGTCGACGCGGCGGTGGACCAAGGCCGCAACGAGATCGCCTTCTACCTTCTGTCCGCCCGCGGCAGCGCCGGCAGCGGCCCGACCGTCGCCCCGCGGGAGCCCGCGGCGCGACCGGGTCGCCAGGCGCGCGGCCGCCGCGGCGCCCCGGCGGAGGCCGAGCAGGCCGGGTCCGACGACGGCCCGGCCCCGCCCTCCCCCATGGCGGACGACGTGCCGCGCAGCCTGCCCCGCAACCTGAGCGACCCGCCCCGGGGCGGCGTGCCGTCCAGCCCCAGCACGCCGCTGGCCGCCGGCGCGACGCGCGCGCGGCTCTTCGCCGGCGACGGCGGCACGCCGCGGCCGGAAATCGGCTTCCTCGGCTTCGATGCCGGGCGGCCGGCCGGTGCCGTGGCCCCGGCCGAGGCACGGGCCGCGACCCGCGCCCGCCCCCGTCGCGGCTGGTGAGCCGCCAGCCCGGCTGATCCGCCCGCTGTCCGACGCCGCTCCGCCCGCCGCCTTCATTCTCTTCGCCACGGCCGGCACGAACTGCGCCCTGCCGCGCGAGGCGGTGCGGGAATTGTTGCCTCTCCCGCGGCTCGACGCGCCGCCGGGCCTGCCAGGGCCGCTGGCGGGCTTCATGAACCTCGGCGGCACCGCCGTTCCCGTGCTGGACCTCGCGGCGCTGCTCGGTGCCGGGAGCACGCAGATCGGTCCCTATGCCCACCTCCTGCTGCTGGCGGGTCCGCCGCGGGCGCTTCTCGTGGACCGGGTGCTGGACGTGTGGCCCGCCGGCGGCGTCCCGCCGCGCCCGGTCGATCCGGCCCACTCCCTCGGCGGCCTGATCGTCGCGGAGCTGGAGTCCGATGGCGGGACGGCGCACCTGCTCGATGCCGGCCAAGTGCTTCTCGCGCAGGAGGCGGCGATCCTGGCCGACCTCTCGGCCACGGCGCAGCGGCGGCTGGATGCCTGGGCGGGCGCACGGGGATCGCCGGACGGGTCCGCGTGACCCCGGGCCGCGGCCTGCCCGCCGCGCCCGATGATCCGGCCTTCCCGCGCCTGAAGGACCTCGTGATCGCCCGCACGGGCCACCACTACTACGCCGACAAGGACGCCGCCTTGTGGGAGCGGCTGTCCCGCCGCATCCGCGAGACGGGGGACCGCAACGGCACGGCCTACCTCGCGCGTCTGCAAGGCCCGGCCACCGCCGCCGCGGAATGGGCGGCGCTGGAGGCGGAGGTCACGATCGGGGAGACCTTCTTCTTCCGGGACGCGGGCCAGTTCGCCGCGCTGCGCGACACCATCCTGCCCGACATCCTCGCCCGCCGGGCGATGGAGCGGAGCATCCGGGTCTGGAGCGCGGGCTGCGCCACCGGGGCGGAGCCGTATTCCGTGGCGATCCTTCTCCGCCGGATGCTGGGCGACCTCTTCGGCACGTGGCGGATCGGGATCCTCGGCACCGACATCAGCGAGGCGGCGCTGCGGGCCGCGCGCCGCGGCCGGTTCAGCCCCTGGGCGCTGCGCGGGATGGACCCCGCCGAGCGCGAACGCGATTTCATCCGGGACGGAGAGGCCTGGCAGCTCCGGCCCGAGCACCGCGCCCTCGTGCGTTTCGAGCACGGCAACCTCCTCTCCCTGCTGGAGGAGCCGGCGCCGATCGATCCGCTCGCCTGGGACCTGATCCTCTGCCGGAACGTGCTCATCTACTTCCACCACGACACGGTGACGCGGGTGGTGCGCGCGCTCGGTGCGCGGCTCGATCCGGAGGGCTGGCTGCTGCTCGGCCATGCGGAGCCGAATCCGGCCTTCGCCGAGTTCCTGCGGCCGATCGCGCTGCCCGGCGCCACCGCCTGGCGCCCCGGCGTGGCGGAACCGCCACCGCCGCAGCCTCCGCCCATCCTGCCGTGGCCCGCATGGACCCCGCCTCCCCGGCCAGCGGTGCCACCTCCCGAGCCCCGGCCCGCACCACGCCCCACCGCGCCGGCGCGTCTTCCGCCCGCTGGCCGGGCCGTGCGGGACGCGGTCCGCGCCCAGGCCGACCGCGGCGAACTCGAGGCCGCCCGCCGCACCCTGCGGACCGCGCTGGCCGCGGCCCCGACGGAGCCCGCGCTGCACTACCTCGACGGCATGGTGTCCCTCGCGGGCGGCGATGCCGCGGCGGCCGAGGCCGCCCTGCGCCGCGCCCTCTACCTCGACAAGGGCTTCGTCACGGCGCACTACCAGCTCGGCCTCCTGCTGCTCGCCACGGGCCGGGCGGAGGCGGGGCGGCGATCCGTCGCGAACGCGGTGCGGCTGGCCCGGGCCCTGCCCGGCGAGACGGTGCTCGAGGAGGGCGATGGCATGACGGCGTCGGCACTCCTCCGGCTCGCCCGCTCCCACCCCTGGGCGCCCGAGGGCTGAGGCATGGCCCTGCGCCTCCTGCCGGAACCAGGCGCGGTCGGCGCCCTGGACGGAGACCGGCTGCACCGGCTGCTGGACAGTCGCGCCCGGGCCCTCGCCGCGCGGACCCCGCCGCAGCACGGGGCCGAGGGCGAGCCCGTCCTTCTCCTCATGCTGGGGGCCGAGACCTACGGCCTGCCCCTCGCGGCCGTCGCGGAGGTGCTGCCCGCCGCGCCCCCCTCCCCCATCCCGGGCGCCCCGGCCGCCGTGCTCGGCCTGCGGGCCCGGGCCGGGCGGCTCTACAGTGTGCTCGACCTCGGCCTCCTGCTCGGGGGCGGGGCCGGAGAGGCCGGGGCGATCCGCCACGACGTGCTGCTGCGGCCGCTTCCGGCCCGGCCGTCCCGCCGGCTGGCGCTGCGCGTGGACCGCGCGGAGGCCACCGCCCGTCCGACGCCGATCGTCGATTCCGGGACCTCGGCCGGGTCGGTGGCCTTCAGGGCCGCCCTGCCGGCGGAGGGTGCGCCGCTGGTCGCGGTGCTGGACCTCGAACGCCTGTTGCGGCCCTATCTCAGCACCGAGGGGCGGCGTCCGTGACGCGCCCCCGCCGCGCGTGGCCGCCCCACCGCCCGAACGCCCAGCCGGGAGCCTGACCGCTTGTCCATCGTCAACCGAACCCTGCTCGGCTTCTCGCTGCTCGTCCTGCTCATGGTGGGTCTCGGCGTCTATGGGCTGGGACAGCTCGAGAGCGCGGTGAACACCACCCAGGGAATCGTCGCGCGCGACGTCGCGATGCTCCGTCAGGTCACCAGCCTGCGCGAGGCGCAGATGGCGCTCCGCGACGTGCGGTCCGGCGCCCTGATCCGCTATGTCGAGCGGCTGACGCCCGGGCCGGAGGCGACGCGCCTTCCCGCGATGGATGTCCTGGCCGCCTGGGCCGAGAGCGGCGGGCGGACCGAGCGCCTGATCGCCGAGATCGCCGCCACGGCGCAGCGCTACGCCGCGACCGCCCTCGTGCCCGACCGCATCGAGAGCTGGCGCCAAGTCGCTGCGGCCCTGAGCCAGGCCACGGGCCAGCTCCAACAGATCCGCGCGCGGGGAGAGGCGAAGTTCCGCGCCATGGCGGCGGGCGACACCGCCGCCATCTTCGCCGCCGAGCAGCCGCTGGCCACCGCCACGCGCGAGCTGGACGCGACGCTCGACCGGGCCGAAGACCTGCTGAACGGTGTGATCACCGCCGGCCAGCGCCGCGTGGCCGAGATCTACGAGGACAGCCGGATGTCCATCCTCGTCGGGCTCGGCGTCGCCGTGCTGCTGAGCATCCTCGTGTCCGTCCTCGTCCGGCGGGCGATCACGGTGCCGCTGTCCGATTTCACAGCCTTCGTGCAGCGCGTGGGGCGCGGCGACCTGACCGGCGCCGCGGCGGCGACGGGCCGCGACGAGATCGGCCAGCTCGGCGTCACGCTGAACGGCATGGTGGAGGGGCTGCGGCGGCTCGCCCACCAGAACCGGGAGGCGACCGTCCGGCTGGACGCCGCGACCGCCGAGATCCGCGCGAGCACGCAGGAGCAGGCCGCGAGCGTGGAGGAGCAGCTCGCCGCCGTGCAGGAGACCGCGGCAACCGTGGACGAGATCACCCATTCCGGCGCGCAGATCGGCAAGCGCGCGCAGGAGGTGATCGCCGCCGCCCAGGCCACCGTCCGCACCAGCGACGCCGGCCTGCACGCGGTGGAGGAAACGGTGCGCGCGATGGACGGCATCCGCGAGGGGGCCGAGCGCGCGGCCGAGAACATCGTCGCCCTGTCCGAGAAGACCCAGGCGATCGGCGAGATCACCGCCACGGTGAATGACATCTCCGAGCGCGCCCACCTGCTGGCGCTGAACGCCGCCATCGAGGCGGCCGCCGCCGGCGAGGCAGGGCGCAGCTTCACGGTGGTCGCGGCGGAGCTGAAGTCGCTCGCCGACCAGGCGAAGGAGGCTACGGCGCAGGTGCGGGCCATCCTCGGCGACGTGCAGCGCGGCATCAACGCGAGCGTGATGCTGACCGAGGAGGCGGTGAAGCGCTCCGCTGCTGGGCGGGAGCGCACCGCCACGACGCAGGAGTCGATCCGGGAGATCACCGCCCGCGTGCAGGAGGCGGTGCAGACCTTCCAGCAGATCGTCGCCAGCACGAACCAGCAGCAGCTCGGCATCGAGCAGGTGATGGGCGCGCTGACGAACATCCGCCAGGCGAGCCAGCAGACCGCGACCGGCACGCGGCAACTGGAGCAGGCAGCCGGCAACCTGGCGGAGCTGAGCCGGGAACTCGTGACGCTGGCGGGCCAGTACCGGACCTAGGCCGCCGTGTCGGACTTCCGGCAGGAGCTGCTGGCGGCCTTCGCCGCCGAGCACCGGGAGCACCTCTCGGCCATCCGCGCGATCCTCTCGGCCGCGGAGGACGCGCCCGCCGATGCCGCGACGCTGCGCGAGGTCTTCCGCCGCGCCCACAGCCTGAAGGGCGCCGCCCGCGCCGTGGACCTGCCCGACGTGGAGGCGGTGGCGCACCGGCTGGAGGCGATCCTCGGCCCGGTGATGGAGGGGGCGGCGCCGCTGGATCACGCCGCCATCACCCGCCTGCACCGCGGCCTGGACGCGATCGAGGCCAGCGCCGCCGCGGCGGCGGCCGGCGCGGCGCCGCCTGCGGTCGAGGCGGTGCTGGCCGCCCTGGACGCGCCGGCCGGCGTGTCCGTCACGGGGCCGCCTCCGGCTCCGCCGCCGGCGAGCCCGTCCTCCCCACCGCCCTCGCCGCCGGAGCGTCCGGCCGGCCCCGCCGACGACGCCTTCGTCCGCGTGGAGACGGCGCAGTTGGAGCGTCTCTCGAGCGCGGCGCACGAGCTCCTCGCCCTCATGCAGCGCGGCGACGAGACGGCGTCCTGGCGCGAGGTGGAGGCCGGGCTGCGCGGCCTGCGCCGGGACTGGGAGGCGCTGCGCGCCACCCTGGCGCCCGATGCCGCCCACGAGGCCCGTCCCAGGGGCTTCGAGGCGTCGCTCGCCGCCCTCACGCGCCGCGTCGGTGCCCTGGCGCGCGGGGGTCGGGACGCCGCCGACACGCTGGACCGCGCCGGCCGCGCCCTGCGGGAGGAGGTGGAGGCCGTCTCCCTCGTTCCGGCGGAGACCGTCTTCGGTGCCCTCGGGCGCGCCGTGCGCGAGATGGCGCGGGAGGCCGGCCGCGACGTCGTCGTCCGGCTGGAGGGGATGGAGGTTCAGGCGGAGCGCCGCACGCTGCAGGCGCTGAAGGATCCGGTATTGCACCTCCTGCGGAACGCCCTCGGCCATGGGGCCCGGACGGATGGGGAACGGGGGGAGATCGGCCTGCGCGTCGCCGCCTCCGGCGGACGCTTGCGGGTGACGGTCTGGGACGACGGGCCCGGCCCGGACCTGGCGAAGCTGGAGGCCGCCGCGGTTTCCCGGGGGCTGCTGCCGGCCCGCGCGCCGGGGGCGCCGCCCCCCTCGCCGGCCCGGGTGCTCCGCATGGCCTTCGAGGCCGGGCTCTCCACCGCCGAGGGGGTGGACCGACTCCAGGGCCGGGGCATGGGGATGTCGGTCGTCGCCGAAGCGGCGCGGGCGATGCGGGGCGGGGCTGCGATGCGCCGCCGCGCCCCGCGCGGGACGGAGGTGGTGCTGGAGCTGCCCTTCGCCACGGCCCGCCAAGCCCTGCTGCTGCTGGAGGCGGGCGGCCAGGTCTTCGCGCTTCCCTCCTCCGGCGCCGCGGGCCGGGGTGTCGGCGTGACGGTGGGGCCGCTGCTGGACATCCCTCCCCGTACCCTCGCGCGGGCGGAGGGCCGCCCCGTCGCCCGCCTCACGCTCGACGGCGCGGAGGCGGTGGTGCCGATCGTCCCCCTGACCTCCCTCCTCGGCCTGGAGGAGGTCGCGCCGGGCGGTGCCTCGACCCCGGCCGTGCTGCTCACCCGCGGCACCACGCGGATGGCGCTCGCCGCGACGGCGCTGCGGGACGTGCGCAACCTCGTGGTGGGGGAGGTGGACGCGCCGGGGGTGGATGCGGCCCTCGTCTCCGGCGCGACGTTGCTGGAGGAGGAGGCCATCGCCCTCGTCCTGCGGCCGGACGGGCTGATGAGCCGCTGGCAGGCAGGGGACTGGCGCCCGCTTCCGGCCGTGCCGCAGGCGGAACCGGAGGCGGCGCCCGCGGCCAAGCGGACGGTCCTGGTGGTGGACGACTCCATCACGACCCGCACGCTGGAGAAGAGCATCCTGGAGGCGGGCGGCTACCGGGTGGTCCTGGCGGTGGACGGGCAGGACGCGCTCAACTTGCTGCGCGCGGGGCTCGGTGCCGTTGACCTCGTCCTGGCGGACGTGGAAATGCCCCGGCTCGACGGGTTCGGGCTTCTCGCGGCGATGAAGGCCGACCCCCGGCTGGCCGCCCTGCCGGTGGTGCTGATGACCTCGCGCGACCGACCGGAGGACGTGCGGCGGGGCATGGAATTAGGGGCGGCGTCCTATCTGACGAAGCAGGGCTTCGACCAGGACGCGCTGCTCGCGACCATCGGCCAGATGATCTGAGAACCCGAACGGAACCCGATTGAGCGAAGTCCCCGTCCCGCGCCGCATGCCGATCAGCGCGTCCCGCACCGCCCCGGGAACGTCCCGGACGGCGCCGGTCCGCGTGATGATCGTGGAGGACAGCGCCGTGGTGCGGCAGCTCCTGTCCCACATCGTCGCCCGCGACCCGCGGCTCGACCTCGTGGCCGCGGTCGGCACCGCGGAGGAGGCGCTGGCGGAGATCGGCCGCATCCAGCCCGACGTCGTCTCGATGGACATCCGCCTGCCCGGGATGGACGGGCTGGAGGCGACGCGGCGCATCATGGCGGAGCACCCGACCCCGATCGTGGTGATCGCCGATGCCGCGGGCGCGGCCGGCACGCGCCTGTCGATGAACGCGCTGCGGGCCGGCGCCCTGGCGGTGGTGGAGAAGCCCTTCGGCCCGGCCAGCGCGGGCTATGAGGCGATGGCGGACGCCATCGCCACCCAGCTCGCGATCATGAGCCAGGTGCCGGTGATCCGTCGGCGGCCCCTCGCCGCGATGGGCCGTCCGGCCGAGGCTCCGGCGCCCGATCCGGCGCCGCCCTCCCTCGTCGGGATCGCCGCCTCCACGGGCGGGCCGCCGGCGCTGGCCCGGGTGCTGGGCGCGCTGCCCGCGGGCTTTCCGGTGCCCGTCCTCCTCGTCCAGCACATGGGAGCGCCCTTCATGGAGGGCTTCGCGGAGTGGCTGAACGGCATCGTGCCGCCCCGCGTGATCCTGGCGCGGGAAGGCGCCGTGCCGCGGCCGGGCGAGGTGCACGTCGCACCCGGCGACCGCCACCTGACCGTCTCGCCCGGCGGCGTGCTGCGCGTGCTGGAGGAGCCGCCGCCCGGGCTGCGGGCGACGCCGGGCCAGCGGCCCTCGGCGGACGTGCTCTTCGGCTCCATGGCGCGCTCGCTCGGCCCGCGCGGGTTGGGCGTGCTGCTCACCGGCATGGGGGAGGACGGGGCCCAGGGCCTGACCGCGCTGCGTGCGGCGGGCGGCCTGACCATCGCGGAGGATGAGACGACCGCCGTGGTCTACGGGATGCCGGCGGCGGCGGTGCGCATGGGCGGCGCGTCTGCGAGCCTTCCGCTGGAGATGATCGCGCCGCGGCTGCTGCGCGCGGTGCAGCCTGCCGGCCCCGGGGCACCGGCTTGAGCGCCATCGCTGCAGCCCCGCTGGCGCCCCGGATCCTCCTGGTCGAGGATTCGGACACCCAGGCCCTCCAGCTCCGCCGCATGCTGGAGGCGGAGGGCTTCGCCGTCACCCGCGCCGCGACGGCGGAGGCGGCGCTCGAGGGGCTGAACGGTCCCCTGCCCGGCCTCGTGATCGCCGACTACCACCTGCCCGGCATGAACGGCGACGAGCTGGTCCGGCGGATCCGCATGAATGTCCGCGCCCGCGCGCTGCCCGTGCTGATGCTGACGGATGTCGCCGACGACGAGGGCGGCGCGCTGGAACGCCAGGGGCTGGAGAGCGGCGCCGACGCCTACGCGCCCAAGTCGGCCGGTCGGGAGCTGATCCTGCTGCGGCTGCGCGCCCTGCTGCGCCGGGAGATGCCGCATGGCGGCGCGGACGACGCCGCGGAGGAGGTGCCCGGCTCCGCCGCCGGATTCCGCCGCGCCAGCCTGCTGCTGGTGGATGACAGCCCGACGCATCGGCTCTGGCTCTCGGCCCTGCTGGCCTCGGACGGGGAGCAGGTGGAGGCGGTCGGCGCCGCCGCGGCGCTGGAGGCGGCCGCCCGTGCGGGCGATCCCTGGGACGCGGTGGTGCTGAACCTCTCCGGCCTCGGCGCATCCGGCCTGACGCTGCTGCGCCGCCTGGACGCCCTGCGGAACGAGGGGCGCGGCTTCCGGATCGCCGTCCTCGGCCCCGCGCGCGAGACGCCCGCCGCCTTCGAGGCCGGGGCCGACGACGTGCTGCCGCCGGAGGCCGCGGCGGAGGCCATCCGCCCGCGCCTGCGCGCCCTGGTCCGCCGCAAGCTGCTACGGGAGGAGAACAGCCGGATCGAGGCGGAGCTGCGCGAACGGGCCCTGGCCGCCGAACGGGCCCGTGCCGAGGCCGCCGCGGCCGAGTCCCGCGCCGCGCTGGCCGACGCGCTGGAACGCGCCAATGCGGAGCTGGAGGCGACGAACCGCGCGCTGCGCGACACCCAGGGCAAGCTGGTCCAGGCCGCGAAGATGGCCTCCCTCGGCGAACTGGTGGCGGGCATCGCGCACGAGATCAACAACCCGCTCGCCTTCATCCTGGCGCATCAGGGGACGGTGGAGCGGCTGCTGGGCCAGCTGGCGCCCCGCGTGGCCGGGGACGCCGAGTCCGCACGGACCGTGGAGAAGGCGGTCACCCGCGCCGGCTCCATGACGCTCGGCCTGAAGCGGATCCAGGAGCTGGTGCAGAACCTCCGCAAATTCTCCCGCCTGGACGATGCGGGGACACAGGAGGTGGACGTTCCCGAGGCGATCGGTACGGTGCTCGTGCTGCTGACCCACAAGCTGTCTGACCGGATCGTGGTGGAGAGGCGACTGGACGCGCCGCGCCTGCTGCGCTGTTCTCCTGCCCTTCTGAACCAGGTGGTGATGAACGTCATCGGCAATGCCGCGGACGCCATCACGGCCGCGGGGGTCGCCGGGGGGCGTATTCTGATCGAGACGCGGGCGGAGGACGGGGACTACGTGATCGCCGTCTCGGACAATGGTCCGGGCGTGCCGGAGGCGATCCGCGCCCGCATCTTCGAGCCCTTCTTCACGACCAAGCCGGTCGGGTCCGGCACGGGCCTCGGCCTGTCCATCGCCTATGCCGTCGTGCAGCAGCACAAGGGCAGCATCGCCGTGGACGATGCGCCGCATGGCGGCGCCCGCTTCACCATCCGCGTCCCGGCGGAGGCGCGCACATGAGCGAGGCGCGCGGCACCATCCTGCTGGTGGACGACGAGCCGGAGATCCTGACGGCCCTCACCGACCTGCTGGAGGACGACTACGACGTCCTCTCGACCACCTCCCCGGCCCAGGCCCTGGACATGCTGCGGGACGGGGCGGCGGGGGAGGTTTCCGTCATCCTCTCGGACCAGCGGATGCCGGGGATGACGGGCGACGTCTTCCTGGAACGGGCCCGCGCCCTCACGGACGCGCAGGCCATCCTGCTGACCGGCTACGCCGAGCTGGAAGCCGTGGTTGGCGCGGTGAACCGCGGCCGCATCGCGGGCTACGCCGCTAAGCCCTGGGAGCCGACCGCCCTGCGCGGCATGGTGGAGGGCGCGCATGAGCGCCACCGCCTGGCCCGCGCCCTGGAGACCGAGCGGACACTGCTCCGCGGCCTGCTGGAGAACACGCCCGACCTGCTGTCCTTCAAGGATGCGGAGGGGCGTTTCATCCGACTGAACGAGGCCAAGGCCCGTTCGCTGGGCACGACGGCCGCCGCCGCGCTGGGACGCCGGGAGGCGGCGTTCCTGCCGCCCACCAGCGCCGCGCAGTTGACGCGGGCGGAGGAGCTCGCGGCCCAGGCCCCGCAGGAATCCCTGGAGGAGCGGCCCGCCGAGGACGCGCCGACGCGCTGGTTTCACGTCAGCCGCATTCCCCTGCGGAACGGCCTGCTCGTCGCCATCGAGCGGGACGTGACCGAGGCGCGGAAGATGGAGGCGCGGCTGCGCCAGGCCGACAAGATGCAGGCACTGGGCACCATGGCCGGCGGCGTCGCGCACGACTTCAACAACCTGCTGACGGCCATCCTCGGCTCGTTGCAGCTGGCGGGGCGGCGCGTGGGGGATAACCCGGCCCTCATCCGGCTGCTGCGCAACGCCACCCTCGCGGCGGAGCGCGGCTCGGCGCTCACCCGGCGGCTCCTCTCCTTCTCCCGCCAGCACGAGCTGGCCCCGCGCACGGTGGAGGTGAACGGGCTGATCCGCGGCATGGGCGACCTGCTCGCCCGCACGCTCGGCGGCACGGTGGAGGTGCGGCGGGAGCTCGCGCCCCAGCCCTGGCCGGCCCAGGTGGACCCGGACCAGCTGGAGCTCGCCCTGCTGAACCTCTGCATCAATGCCCGGGACGCGATGCCCGGCGGCGGCGCCATCACCCTCGGCACGCGTAACGCGACCGTCGCGGAGGGGGAGGTGGCGGAGCTGCCGGCCGGCGACTACCTCGCGGTCTCCGTGGCGGACCAGGGCACGGGCATGTCGCCGGAGGTGCTGGCGCGCGTGTTCGAGCCCTTCTTCACCACGAAGGAGGTGGGCAAGGGGACGGGCCTCGGCCTCTCCATGGTCTATGGCCTGACGCGCCAGTCCGGCGGCTCCATCACCATCGAGAGCACGCCGGGCGAGGGCACGCGCGTCACCCTCTACCTGCCGCGCGCGACGGACACCGAGACGGACGAGACCGGCGAGGAGCCGGCCATGCCCCCGCCCCAGCCCGCCTCTCGCGTGCTGGTGGTGGACGACGAGGCCACGGTGCGGGAGGTGACGGCCGGCTTCCTCTCCGACCTCGGGCACGAGACGCTGGAAGCGGCGGACGGCGATGCCGCCCTTCGGATGCTCGAATCCGACCCCTCCATCGCCCTGCTGGTGGCGGACTTCGCGATGCCGCGCATGAACGGGGCGGAGCTGTCCGAGCGGGCCCGCGCCATGCGCCCGGGCCTGCCGATCCTCGTGGTCACGGGCTACGCGGAGCTGGCGAAGCTCTCCGCCGACATCCCCGTCCTGCACAAGCCCTATCGCCAGCAGGACCTGGCGGAGCACGTGGCGGTGCTGCTGGAGGCGGAAGAGGCGCGGACCGACGCCTGATCCGCTACTTCAGCTTGATGTCCAGCCGCACCACGTCGCCGCGGTAGATCCCGTCCGCCACGAGGATGAGCACGCCGTCCGCATCGGCGGCGGCCCGGTGCACATGCGCGACCGGCGCGTTCAGCGGCAGGTGCAGGGCGGAGGCCGTCTCCACGTCGGCGGCGCCGATGGTCAGGGTCTGGCGCGCCTCCGCGATCTTCACGCCAGGTAGGTGGGAGACGAGGTTCAGCGCGGTCTTGCTGCGCAGGTCCGCCTCGGTGATCAGGGGCGAGAGCCGTTCGTCCAGGTACACGTCGGCCAGCAGGAAGGGCTGCCCGTCCCGCCAGTGGCGGCGCCGGAGGTGGCGGTAGCGCGGCGCCGGCGTGCCGATGCTCTCCGGCACCACTTCCCCGGCGAGGCCGGGCGTGTCGCCGAGGATCTCGATCTCCGCCCCTTCGCGGGAGCGGAGAAGGCCGGACCAGTCCGTCTCCACCTCGCACCAGAGCCCGCCGCGCGGGGTCGCGCGGACGAAGGTGCCCTTGGCGCGGAAGCGCTCGATCAGCCCCTCCGCCTCCAGCTGGTCGAGGGCCTGGCGGATGGTGGCGCGGGCGACGCCGCATTCGGCGGCCAGATCGTCCACGGTCGGGATCTGCTGCCCGAGCTTCCAGGCCCCGGTCGCGATGCGGTGCCGGAACAGGGTGGCGAGCTGGATGTAGCGGGAGACGGCGGAGCGGGAGAGGTCCACGCGCCCCTTCCCGGGGGAAGGGGGCGCTTCGGCAAGGCGGGCGTTCATGGCGTCTTGTCCCATACCCGGAACAACGGCGCGAGCGCCCCCGGTCATCAGGCGGTCGCCGCGTCCCGGAAAGGCCGCCCTTCCCGGAAGGCCGCGATGTCCGAGAGGATTCGGCCGATCATCGCCGCCCGCGTCTCGTTCGTCAGCGCCGCGTAGTGCGGGGTGAGCACGGCATTCTCCAGCTTCAGGAAGCGGGGATCGAGGCCCGGCTCCCTGGCGAAGACGTCCAGGCCGGCGCCGGCGATGGCGTTCGTCTCCAGCGCGTGCAGCAGCGCCGCCTCATCCACCACCGAGCCGCGGGCGATGTTGATGAGATAGCCCTTCGGTCCCAGCGCCTCCAGCACCGCCGCGTTCACCACACCCTGGGTGGCCGGGCTGGCGGGCATGACGAGCAGCAGCACGTCCGAGGCACGGGCGAGTTCCATGAGGTCCGGGACATAGGCGTAGGACAGGTCCGGCTTCGGACGCGGACCGTTCCAGGCGACGGACATGCCCACCCCCGTGGCCTTGCGGGCGATGGTCTGGCCGATCCGGCCCATGCCGACGATGCCCAGCATCTTGCCCGAGACCCGCACGCTGTTCGACATGCGGGCCCCGCCGGACCAGGTGCCGGCGCGCACGAAGCGGTCGGACTCCGCCATGCGGCGGAGCGTCGCGTAGATCAGGCCGATGGCGAAGTCGGCCACGTCCTCGGTCAGCTCGTCCGGCGTGTTGCAGACGGCGATGCCGCGGCGGCGGGCGGCGGGCAGGTCGAAGCGGTCCAGGCCGGTGCCGTTGCAGCCGATGAAGCGCAGGCCGGGGATGGAGGCCATGGTCGCGTCATCCGCGCCCCCCATGCTGGACGTGACGGCGATGCGCAGGCCGGGCTCGGTGCGGTCGTCGGTCAGGTCGTAATGCTTCGCCAGCTCCGTGCGGAGGTCCGCCGGGATGGGGGGCAGGATGAGGATGCGCTCTTTCGTCTCGGACAACGGATCGGTTCTCTCGTCTCAAGCAGGGGTTGGCTGCGCGGCGGCGCGGCGGGCGGCGAATTCGCGTTGCAGGAGCGGGATGGTGCCACCGGCCTTCCAGATCTGCACCATGCGGGGGGAGAAGGGCTTCGCCCGCAACTCCCCGCCGGAGGCGGTGCGGATCATTCCGGTGGCGGGATCGGCCTCCATCACCTCCCCGTCCTCCACCGCCGCGGTGATCCCGGGGCAGGTCATGATGGGCAGGCCGACATTCAGGGCGCGTCGGATGATGCCGGATTCGCAGGATTCCACCACGACCACCGCGATGCCGGACACCTTGATCGCGACGCTGACCTCCACATGGTTGTGGTGGCCGAAGTTGCGGCCGCCCACCACGAGGTCGCCGGGCCGCACCTCCGCCGGGAATTCCGGGCGCAGGCGGCGGAAGCACATGGCGCGCAGGCCCTCCTCGTCGAAGGCCTTGCCGAAGCCTTCCCGCACGATGGAGAAATCGATGATGCCGTCGTCGCCGCAGATGTTGTCGCCGAACTTCCAGACCCGGCCGCGCAGGGTGGTCTCGCTCATGCGGCGTGCTCCGCCAAAAGCGCGCGGGGATCGGTGATCTCCCCGGCCACCGCGGCGGCGGCGACGGCGTAGGGGCCGGCGAGATAGACATCCGCGAGCCGGCTGCCGTTGCGGCCCTGGTAGTTGAACTGCTGGGTGGAGATCAGGACCTCGTGGTCGTTGAGCTGCCCCTGATAGCCCCAGCAGGTGGTGCAGCCCGGCCCGAGCACCGTGGCCCCGGCATCGGAGAAGACCTCCAGCAACCCTTCCCGCGCCGCGGCCGAGTAGATCTCGCGGCTGCCCGGCGTGATGTAGAGGGTGACGTGCCGTGCCACCCTGCGGCCGCGCAGGATTTCCGCGGTCTGGCGCATGTCGTCCAGCCGATTGCCGGAGCAGGAGCCGATCGTCGCCTGGTCGATCCGCAGCCCGGCCAGCGCCTCCACCGGCACGCCGCCATGCAGGTCTGGCGGGCGCGTGACCATCGGCGTCAGGGCGGAGAGGTCGTAGGACGCCTCCAGGACGTAATCCGCGTCCGGATCGGCCTCGGTGATCCAGTAAGGCCTACCCTTCGCGCGGGATTCGACATAGGCGCGCGCCACGTCATCGACCGGCATCACGCCAGTATAGGCGCCGCTGTGGAAGAGCGAGGCGAGGATCGTCTGCCGGTCATCCATGGACAGGCCGGCGATGGCCGGGCCGGTGAATTCCACGCAGCAGCCGAGCAGGCGGTCGGTGGCGCCGAAGTCGCGGATGATCGTCTGGATCAGGTCCCGCGCCGTCACGCCGAAGGGCAGCGCGCCCGTCAGGGTGATGCGCGCGGCGGGCGGCACCGCGAGCCAGTTCTCGTCCTCGATCAGCGAGACGAGCACCTCGGTCGAGATGGGGATGTTCAGCGCGCCGACGGCGCCGAGGCTGGCGATGTTTCCCTCATCCGAGAAGATCAGCAGGCCCGGGCGGGCGAAGCCGTTCTCCACCATCACCTGATGGCGCAGGCCGCTGCCGGGGCCGAAGAAGTTCTCGATCCCCTGCTTCGCGCACCAGTCCTTCAGGGTGCGGTGCGTCTGGTAGTGGTGCGATCCCATGGCGGCCGAGGTGGAGTGGTCGATCACCATCACCGCCTTGTCCGGGCGGGGGATCTGTTCGACGCCGATCTTCTCCAGATTCGCCTTGTGCGTCGGCCAGAAGAGCTCCTGGCAGACGGTGTAGGCGGCGGAGACGGTGACGTACTCCCCCACCTCGACCGCATCGCGCCCCAGCGCGCGGGCGATGACCTTCTGGGCGAATGTCTGGCCTGCCATCGGCGGTGTCCTACTGCGCCCGCGTGCCGGCGGCGCGGGCGACCTCGGCCCAGCGGGTCACCTCCCGCCGGATGTGGTCCATCAGGGCTTCCGGCGTGCCCGGGGCGGGGGTGGCACCCTGGGCGGCGATGACGCGCTGGATCTCCGGATCGCCGAGCGATTCCACCACGGCGCGCCGCAGCACCGCCAGCCGCGCCGACGGCACGGCCACGGGCGCGACGAGGGAGTACCAGTTCTCCAGCTCGATGTCGGGCACTCCGGCTTCCGCCAGGGTGGGCACCTCCGGCAGCGCGGGGAAACGGGCCCGCGTCGTCACGGCCAGGGCGCGAAGCTGTCCATCGCGGATGAAGGGGAGCATCGCCGGCCCCTCCCCCACCATCATCTGGATCTGCCCGGAGACAAGGTCCGTCGTGGCCGGGGCGGCGCCGCGATAGGGCACGTGGACGATGTCGATACCCGTCCGCAGACGCAGCAGCTCCCCTGCCAGGTGCGGCCCGGTGCCGTTGCCGCCCGACCCGAAGGAGAGGCTCCCCGGACGCGCCTTTGCCAGCGCGATGAGTTCGGCGACCGTGCGCGCCTGAACGGAGGGGTGGACCGCCAGGATCTCCGGCACGGTGGCCAGCATGGAGATGGCGGCGAAGTCCCGCAGCGGGTCATAGGGCGGCTGGGGCATCAGGCTGCCGAGGGCGGCGAGGTTGCCGGTGCCGCCGAGCCCGACCGTGTATCCGTCCGGAGGAGCCTTCGCGACGATCTCCAGCCCCAGCACGCCGCCCGCGCCGGGGCGGCTGTCCACGATCACGGGCTGTCCCAGCCGGTCCGTGACGCCGCGGCCGAGGGCGCGGCTGAACGCATCGGCCGGGCCGCCGGGAGCATAGGGAAGCACCAGCCGGATGGGCCGGTCCGGGAAGCGGTCGGCCTGGGCGAGGGCCGGGCTGGCCAGCCCGGTGGCAAGGAGGCCGAAGCCCTTCAGCAATGCGCGGCGCATGCGCGTCCCTCCCGGGGCGCTGCGCGCCCGCTTTCCGCGGGTTTTAGCAGCCGTTCGGCGCAAAAGCCAATCTATGTGCCTTTTGCGCCGGGGCCCCGTCACATCGCCAGCGCGAGGGCGGGCCGCCGCGGATCGGCCGCGCCGATCTTCGTGCCGGTGGCCGGATCGAGCCGCACCGCCTCCACGCTGCCGGCCAACCAGGTGTAGTCCGGCCACTCCTTCACGTCGTGGCCGCGGGCGCGAAGCTCGTCGCGCACGGCGGTGGGCACGCGTGACTCCACCGCCAGCCGGCCGGGGAAGTAGTCATAGGGCGCGAAGGAGGAGGGATAGGCGTAGGTCGCCACACGCGGCGCCTCCACCGCCTCCTGCAGGTTCATGCCGAAATGGAGGTGGTTCAGCAGCACCTGGAGCATCGCCTGGATCTGCACGTCCCCGCCCGGCGTGCCGAAGGGGATCACCGCCCCGTCCCGCGTGACAACCAGGGCCGGGTTCGGCGTCAGTCGCGGCCGCGCCCCGGGCCGCACGCCGGTGGGGTGGGACGGGTCCGGCCGCGACTGGCTGCCGCGCGGCGAGCAGACGAAGCCCAGCCCCGGCACCAGCGGCGCGTTGTAGGTCCCGTCCGAGGGCGTGGCGGAGAAGGCGTTCCCCTCCCGGTCCACGACCGCGACATAGGAGGTGTCGGGTTCCGCGGTCACGGTGGTGCGCCGGCTCGGCGCGGGGATGTCAGTGCCGCGGCTCAGCAGCGCGTCCGGCATGCCGGGATGGGCACGCCGCCGGTCGATGGCGGCCACGCGCGCGGAGAGATGCGCGTCGCCCAGCAGCGCGTCGATCGGCACGTCGCGGA
This sequence comes from Muricoccus radiodurans, assembly GCF_050154705.1. Taxonomy (GTDB): domain Bacteria; phylum Pseudomonadota; class Alphaproteobacteria; order Acetobacterales; family Acetobacteraceae; genus Roseomonas; species Roseomonas radiodurans. The sequence continues at coordinate 2,566,833 of NZ_CP189561.1, forward strand.
AGGCGGGATCGCCGAAGTGGTACTCGCGGTCGGCCATGGCGATCTTCAGCGTCTCGGCCAGCAGGTGGATGTAGTCGGCGCCGTTGTGGGACAGCCCGTCCAGCCCGGCCGTCTCCATCAGCAGAAGCGCCTCCAGCAGCGCGGGGCCCTGGCACCAGGGGCCGGAGGTCGTGACCTCGTGCCCGCGCCAGGCGCGCGTCACCACCGGCTCGATGCGGGAGCGGAAGTTCGCGAGGTCCTCCGCCGAGAGATAGCCGCCCTCCTGCTTCATGAAGGCGACGATCTTCTGGGCGATGTCGCCCTTGTAGAAGGCATCGTGCGCGGCCTTCAGCCCGGACAGCCGGCCGCCTTTCGCGGCGGCGCGCCGGTCCTCATCCGCCATGTGGCGGATCGTCGCGGCAAGGTCCTTCTGGATGAACAGTTCCCCCACCGCGTGCGGCTTGCCGCCGGGCAGGAAGACCGCGGCGTTGGAGGGGAACTCCGCGTAGTCGGACACATGCGCCGACACGCTGTCGTGGATCATCGGATAGACGGGGAAGCCCTCCTCCGCAAAGCGGATGGCGGCTTCCGACACCTGCGCGAAGCCCATGGTGCCGTGGCGCTCCAGCGCCTGGATCCAGGCATCCGGCGCGGCGGGTACCACGGTGCGCAGCACGCCGCGCGGCATCTTGCCGCCGTGCTCCCGCATGAAGAGGTCCGGCGGCAGGGACATGGGCCAGTGACCGAGGCCCGCGATGCTCTCCACCCGCCCGTCCGCGCGGCGGATGATGATCGGCGCGACGCCGCCGAAATTCACGATGTCCGGCTGCACCACACCGAGCACGAGGCCGGCCGCGACGCCGGCGTCGATCGCATTTCCGCCTGCCTCCAGGATGGCAAGGCCCGCGCCGGCCGCGAGGTAGTGGCCGGCGGAGATCGCGTGGCGCGGACCGGCGATGACGGGACGTGGACTCATGGCGTGTTCCTCGGTCTCTTCTCTGCGCGGACTAATTCGCGGGCCGCGCCTGATAGGCGAGCAGCTGCTCGTCCATGCGTGGCTCGTAGACGATGCCGCGGCGCGCGGCGACCAGCGTCACCTGGTTGTACATCGGCACGATCGGCACCTGCTCGATCGCGGCGCGCATCACCTCCCGCAGCGCCGCCTCCCGCCCCGCATCGCCGCGGATGATGGCGGCGACGATCCGCCGGTCCATCTCGGGCTGGGAGAAGCGGCCGCGATTGCCCTGGCCATAGGCCTCCTGGACGTTGCGGCTGTGGACGGCGGTGGAGAGAATGTAGCTCGCGTCGCGGGAGGAGGAGAGCGACAACCCGTAGAGCATCAGCGGCAGGTCGTTGCGGCCCTCGACCGTGCGGGGGACGAAGACGCTCCAGGGCATCGTCTCCACCCGCGCCTGGAAGCCGGCGCGCGTCAGCATCTGGCCCACCGCCTGACAGACCCGCGCATCGTTCACGAAGCGGTTGTTGGGGCAGCCGATGGTCAGGCCGAAGCCGCGCGGGAAGCCGGCCTCCGCCAGAAGGCGGCGCGCGCCCTCGGCATCGGCGCGCGGCACGGGGAAGGCGGGGTCATAGGCGCCGAACTGCTCCGGCACCATCTGCCCCGTCGCCACCGCCTGCCCGTCCAGCGCGCGGGCGACGATCGCCGCGCGGTCCAGCGCCATGGAGATGGCCTGCCGGACCCGCAGGTCCTTCAGCGGGTTCCCCTCCAGCGGGCGCCCGTCATGATCGGTCAGCAGCGGCAGCCGGTCCGCGCCCACATTCGGGATCAGGAACATGATGCGGTCGGAGTTGCGGCGGAACACCGTCACGCGGGATTCGCGCTCCAGCCGCGGCACGTCGCCGGGCGGCACGCTCTCGATCAGGTCCACGTCGCCCGAGAGCAGCGCCGCCACGCGGCCGGCATCGTTGCCGATCACCCGGAGTTCCACCCGCTCGTAGGCCGCGGGCGGTCCCCAATAGGTCGGGTTGCGGGTCAGCGACATGCCCTCCGACCCGCGCATCTGCGCCAGGCGGAAGGGGCCGGTGCCGATGGCGGCGCGCCCCGCGTTGAAGTCGGCCGTGCTGGCCCCGGCCGGGGTCCCGGTCCCGCGCGCCGCGATGTGGGAGACGACGAAGATGTTCGTCAGCTGCCCCATCAGCGTCGGGTTCGGCCGGTCCGTGCGGATGCGGATCGTGAAGGGATCGACCACCTCCACGCCCGTGATCGTCCGCAGGTTCGACGTGTAGGGACCGGGATTGTTCGGTACCGCCGGCACGCGGGCGATGGAGAAGGCGATGTCCTCCGCCGTGAAGGGACTGCCGTCGTGGAAGGTCACGCCGCGGCGGAGGTGCAGCACCCAGGTCGTCTCGTCGGTTGGCTCCCAGGATTCGACGATGCCGGGGACGAAGCGGCTCTCGGAGTCGCGGTTGATCACGCTGTCATAGACGTGCCGCGCCGCCGCCATGTTCGGGCCGACGAAGATGAAGTGCGGGTCGATGCCGAAGGGCGTCTCGACCGCGACGGTCAGCGTCTGGGCCCGCGGTGCGGCCGGCAGGGCCATCCCTGCCAGGGCGAGCGCCACAGCGCACCAGCGGCCGAATCGCGACATCCAACACCTCTTCCTGCCGGGCGGCGACGCCGCTGGTCGGGAGAGGTTAGATCGGTCCGGGCATGTCGTCTGCCCCGCCCGGCCGCGTCAGTGGACACGGTAACGCCGGGCGGACGGCTGGAAGTCCCCCAGGTTGTCGAAGCCCCGTGGCCCCTGCGGCGCGAAGACCACGAAGAGCGCGCGGCCATAGCGGCGCTGCACGTTCTCCATCATGCGCCGGCAGGCCGGGGGCGTCCGGCCCTCCTCGGCGCAGCGGTCGAGGAAACGCGTCTCCGCCTCCGGCCGATACGCGTCGCCGGGCTCCGCACGGGCGGCGACGGGCACGACCACCGCCAGTGCCAGGGACGCCAGGCCGGCGCGCCAACGGAGTTGCCGGACCTCCTGGTATCGCCGCACCGCCTCGACGGAGCGCCGGGTCCAGCCCTCCATCATCCGCAGCCACAGGGTCAGGGCCTCGTCCCCGATCGCACCGAACATCGCTCGCGCTCCTCGCATCTCGTGGGGAGGCGTCTAGACGGGCGGCGTGCGCGGTCCCTGTGCCGGGCGGGACAGGGCGGCCGTCAGGGATAGCGGACGGGCGGCGGCGGGTCCCCGGGCAGCGGGATGAACTCGTCGTCATTCGGCACGCGGTCGAAGCGACCGGCGCGCCAGTCGGCCTTGGCCTGCTCGATCCGGTCGGCGCGGGAGGAGACGAAGTTCCACCAGATGTGGCGCGGCCCCTCCATCGGCGCGCCGCCCAGCACCATGAAGCGCGCCGGCCCATCGGCCGCGCGGATCGTGATCCGGTCGCCGGGCCGGAAAACGAGGAGCTGCCCGGCCTCGAAGCGCTGGCCGGCGATCTCCACCGCGCCCTGCACGGTGTAAACGGCGCGCTCCTCGTGCTCCGCGTCCAGCGGAAGCGCCGCGCCCGCCTCCAGCTGCGCGTCCGCGTAGAAGATCGGGCTCAGCGCCGAGACGGGCGAGGCCGCGCCGAGGAAGGAGCCGGCGATGACGCGGACGCGCTTCCCCTCCCCGTCCAGCACGGGCAGCGATTCCGCGCTGAAGTGGACGAAGCCGGGATCGCGCTCCTCCTCCGCGGCCGGGAGGGCCACCCAGGACTGGATGCCCGACACCGTGCCGCCTGTCGCCCGCACCGCCTCGCCGCTGCGCTCGGAATGCGCGATGCCACGGCCGGCCGTCATCCAGTTGAGCGCGCCCGGCCGGATCGGCAGGTCGCTGCCGAGGCTGTCCTTGTGGTTGATCTCGCCCTCGAAAAGGTAAGTGACGGTGGACAGCCCGATATGCGGGTGCGGCCGCACGTCGATGCCCTTGCCCGGCATGAGCATCGCCGGTCCCATCTGGTCGAAGAAGATGAAGGGTCCGACCATCTGCCGTTTCGCGGAGGGCAGCGCCCGCCGCACCTCGAACCCGCCGATGTCGCGGGCGCGCGGGACGATCACCGTCTCGATCGCGTCGCAGGAGCGTGGATCGCCGGGAATGGGGTCTTCGGCACCGTACCAAGTCATGACGGAGGCTCCTGAAACAGAAAGGCCGAGGGAAGGTATTCCCCCGGCCCCCTATCTATTTTGCCAGGCTACCGCGACACAGTTCTGCGTCGTTCCGCGGCAGCCTGACATGAGTAGGAGGGGGTTTGGGGGGCGAAGGCGCTGCCTGAGACTCTCCCCCAAACCTTCGCTTCTTCAAGCCCCTTCCTCCGCCCGGATCGACGCCAGCGGTGCCACGGCGGCGAAACGGGCCACTGTGTCCCGTAGGAGCGTCCCGAACCTCTCCGGCCCGCCGCCGATCGGATCGAAGCCCAGGGCGCCGAGCCGTGCGCGAAGGGTCAGGTCCTCCAGCGCCGCCAGACCGGCGGCCTGCAGCCGGGACACGACCGGTGCCGGCGTCGCGGCCGGGGCCAGCACGCCCATCCAGGTCAGGATCTCGAAGCCCGGGGCCACGGTCTCCGCCACCGTCGGCACGTCGGGCAGCGCGACGGCCCGCGTCGGCGAGGTGACGGCGAGGCCGACCAGCCGCCCGTCCCGGATATGCTCGACCGCCGCGCCGAGCGTCAGCACCGCCGCATCCACCGTTCCGGCCAGCAGGTCCGCCACGACCGGCCCGCCGCCGCGATAGGGCACGTGCTCTACGCGGCCGCCTACCGCCTGGTTGAACAGGGCGGACACGAAGTGATGCGCCGTCCCCAGCCCTGGGACCGCCGTGTTCGGCCGTCGTGCCGGGTTCTGGACCCGCTCTGCATAAGCGGCGATGTGGGGAATGCCGGAGCGGGGATGGGTCAGGAGGAGCTGCGGCGATCCCACCGCCAGCAGCACCGGCGCGAGCGTGGGCAGGATCGGGGAACCGCCCGCCACCGGCAGCGCCTCCACTGCGGCCAGCGTATCGTTGGTGATCAGCAGCGTGTGCCCGTCCGGCGTCGCCCGTCCCACCCCCGCGCTGCCGAGGCGGGATGAGGCGCCGCCCTGGTTCTCGATGACCACGGACTGGCCCAGCACGGCGGCGAGCGCCTGGGCGAAGGGGCGGGCAAAGACATCCACTCCGCCGCCCGGCGGGAAGGGCACGATCGCGCGCAGCGGGCGCGTCGGGAAGTCCGCGGCGCGGACGATGGAGGGTGCGGCCAGGACCGGAAGGGCGGACAGCAGGATCCGGCGCGACAGGATCGTCGTCATGGCGAGGTCTCGCTTCATCGGGGTTGAGGGATGAGGCGGGCGAGGACGCCAGGACGCACGGGATCAGCCGGCGAGGAGCGCCCCCGCCGGCCGACATCGCAGAGAATGCCGGAACGCGCGCCGCATCAGGCCGCGGCCGCCGTGCCGAGCAGGGCACGCACCGCTTCTGGCCCCGTGCGGGTGCAGAAGTCGCCGAAGCCCTCGCCCTCCGTCCGGCGTGCGGCATAGGCGGCGAGGATCGGTTCCAGCGTCGCGCCCACGGCGTCGGTCGCGACCTTGTCGGCGATGGGAAAGGACAGGCGCGTCCCCTCGAAGTCGCCGCCGACGAAGAGGCTGTAGACGCCCGGCGCCCGCCCTACCACGCCGATGTCGCCGGCATAGGGGCGGGCGCAGCCATTCGGGCAGCCGGTCAGGCGCAGGGAGATGCGCTCGTCCAACAGGCCATGGCGCTCCAGCGCGTCCTGCACCTGCACGACGATCGGGGCGTGCACGCGCTCCCCCTCCGTCAGCGCTTGGCCGCAGGTCGGCAGCGCGGTGCAGGAGAGCGACCAGCGCGCGATCGGAGCGAGTTCCTCGGCGAAGGTGATGCCGTGATCGCGTAGAAGGTCGGTCAGCGCGTCCCGGTCCTCCTCCCGCACGTTGGAGAGCATCAGGTCCTGCTGCGGCGTCGCGATCGGGTCCACGCCGAAGCGCTGCACCGCCTCCCGCAGCGCCGTCCGCAGCCGGGCGCGCGACGTGTCGGCGATCCGGCCGGAGGGGATGGGAAGGCCCAGCCACCAGCGCCCGTCGCCCTGGGCGTGCCAGCCCAGCAGCTCCGGCACGGTCAGGCGTGGCAGCGGCGGCGGGGGCGGCAGCGGGCGCCCGAGATCCTCGGACAGCCTCGCCCGCACCCACTCCACGCCGCGCTCGGCGACCACGTATTTCAGCCGGGCGTGGCGGCGGTCGCTGCGGTCACCGTGGTCGCGGGAGAGGCGGACGACGGCCTGCGCCATCTCCAGCACCTCGTCCGGGCCGATCACGGTGATCGGGTCCGCCAGGCGCGGATAGGTAGCGGGCTTGTTGTGGGTCATGCCCATGCCGCCGCCGATCGTGACGATCCAGCCGATCAATTCCCCGCCGCGCGTACGCGCGATGAAGCCGAGGTCGTTGGCGAGCACGTCCGGCGTGTTGTCCGCCGGATGGGCGAGCCCGATCTTGAACTTCCGGGGGAGGTAGGTCGGGCCGTAGAGCGGCTCGTCCTGGGACTCCCCGACCGACTCGCCGTCGAGGAAGATCTCGTGATGCGCCCGGGTGCGGGGCAGCAGGGCGGAGGAGAGGTTGAAGGCCTCCGCCTCCAGCCGGGCGTGCAGGGCGTCCCGGCGGGGGGCGGCTGTCGTGGTGATGTTGCGGACCACATCGCCGCAGGCGGCCATGGTGGTCAGCAGCGCCTTCTCGATGTCGGCGATGCAGTCCTTCAGGTTTCCACGCTTGACTGTGTGGAATTGCATGCCCTGCCGGGTGGTCAGGCGCATCGTCCCGTCAGCATGGCGGTCCGCCAGGGCGTCCAGGGCCAACCACTGCGCCCCCGTCAGCCGCCCGGCCGGGGCGCGGACCCGGACCATGAACTGCCAGTCCTTATCGAGCCCGGCCTGCTTGCGCTCGGTGGCCGTGTCCCGGTCGAACTGCTCATAGGTTCCGTGGAATTTCAGAAGGGTATAGGCGCTCTCGCTCAACCCGCCACGCGCGTCGGGGGCCGCCAGTTCCTCCGCGATCGTGCCACGCAGGCCGGCGCTGGCCGTCTTGATCCCCTCCGCGCCGCTCGGCTTGCCACCCGCCATATCACCACCTCGGCATTCCCAATGCGGGCAGTCCCGCTTGTGTCGCGTGAATTACTTATTATACGATCTTCTGAAGCGCAATTGGGCGGAGTGGCGCGTATGCAGATCGTGAATAACGAGAACGACGCCCCCGCTCCCGGCGAGGTCTGGCTTGTCGGGGCCGGTCCGGGCGATCCGGGCCTGCTGACCTTGCGGGCTGCCTCGGCCCTGCGCGCCGCGGACCTCGTGCTGCACGACGCGCTTCCCGGTCCAGGCGTCCTGCGCCTGGTTCGCCGCGGCGCGGCGCTCGTGGATGTCGGGAAGCGGAAAGGCTGCGCGCCGGTCCGGCAGAACGAGATCAACGCGCAGTTGATCGCCGGCGCCCGCGCCGGGCTGCGCGTGGTGCGGCTCAAGGGCGGCGACCCCTTTCTTTTCGGCCGCGGCGGGGAAGAGGCGGCGGCCCTCGCCGAGGCCGGCATTCCCTGGCGGGTGGTCCCCGGCGTCAGCGCCGGGCTCGCCGCCCCGGCCGCGGCGGGCATTCCCGTCACCCATCGCGGCGTCTCCGCCGCCGTCACCTTCGTGACCGGTCACGCCGAGAGCGGCGCTCTTCCGGCCTCGGTGGACTGGGATGCGCTGGGGCGTGCGGGCGGCACGATCGTCGCCTTCATGGCCCTGTCCCGGATGGACGAGATCGTGCTCCGCCTGCTCGCCTCCGGCCGCAGTCCCGATACGCCCGTCGCGATCGTCGCCCGCGCCACCTTGCCGGGACAGGCGGTGCTGCACAGCACGCTCGGCGCCTGCACGCTTGAGGCCCGTCGCACCGCCCTGCCCAGCCCCGCGCTGGTCGTGGTGGGAGAGGTGGTGGGTCTCGCCGCCACCCTCATCGCCGCGCCGGCCGCCGAGCAGCCCCTTCCGGCGGCGGTGCCGGCATGAGCGACGCCACGTTCGACCGGTCCGCGACGCTGGCCGCGCGCGAGGCACCGCACCCCGAGCCGGAGACCGATCCCATGACCGATCCCTGGGGCATGAACGACCCGACCGTGCCGGCGCCCGTGGCCGCCCTGCTCTGCGCCGGCGCGGTGCTCGCGGTGGCGGTGGCGCAGCTCCTCTCGGGTTAGGCAGCGCGCACCCGCTCCGCGGCCAGGAGCGGGATCCGGCCCGGCAGGGATTCCCCGTGCCAGAGATCGTGCAGCACCCGCCGGGCGGTCGCTTCGCCCAGGACGGGAACGGTGAGTTCGAGGAACTTCTCGGACAATTCCTCGTCCGAGAGCGGCATGTCGGGATCGCCCTTCCGCGTGGGCTGGAAGTGCTCCAGAACGCGGCCGTCCCGCAGCGTCAGGATGACGCGCGCGGCGCGGCGGGCCGGATAGGCGTCGGCCAGGTCGGGCGCCATGCTGACGGTGACGCGTCCCATCAGCGCGCGGATCGCCGGATCCGCCAGCCGCTCCGGCGCGAAGGCCGCCATCCGCACGCCGCCGAGGACGAGCAGCGCCGCCGCGCAGTACTGCATGGAGAAGCGCGCTTCCTGCTCGGAGTTCACCACCGGCCGGTCGCAGACGTCCTTCGTGGCGCTGTAGCCCGCGACGTGGATGGCCTGCACGTCATCCGGCGTGAAGCGGTGCTCGGCCTGCAAGGCGCGCAGCGCGTCCAGGCCGGGGAAGATGTGGCCGCAGCAGCCGTGGTTCTTGAAGGTCATGGCGGTGATGGCGGGCGCGCCGCCCAGACCGGCCAGGGCCTTGTCCCACTTGCCCGCATCCTCGCTGGTGGCGGCGGCGAAGCCCACGGGGCCGTGCAGCACGTCCAGCGCGCCGGTCACGCCGGCCGCGGCCCCGAGCGCCGCGAGCGCCCCGGCCTCGGCCGCGTGGCCGGGATGCAGGGGCTTGCTCATGCCGTCGCCGCGGAAGGCCTGTTGCAGCCCGCCCGCCATGGTCGCGGCGGTGGCCAGCGCGTGCGCCGTGCGCGTGGCGTCCAGGCCCAGCAGGGCGGCGACCGCGGCGGCCGCGCCGAAGGTGCCGACGGTGCCGGTGGTGTGCCAGTAGCGGTAGTGGCTGGGCTGCACGGCCAGGCCGATCCGGCAGCCTACCTCATACCCCACGACGAGCGACCGCAGCAGCGCGTCCATCGAGGCGCCCCGCGCCTGCGCCGCCGCCAGCGCCGCGGCGACGGTGGGCGAGCCCGGGTGGTAACCGGCATCCCGGTAGATGTCGTCGAACTCCACCGTGTGGCTCGCCGTGCCGTTGATCAGCGCCGCGTGCCGGATGCCGGAGGGAAGGCCGTCCACGTAGCAGATCGCGCCGGCATCGCCGCGCTCCCCCCCCAGGGCGGCGGCGAGCAGCGTGCCGGGCGCCTGGGTGCAGCCCGGCAGCAGGGAGGCGAACCAGTCCACCAGCGCCCGGCGCGCGTGGTGCGCGACATCGGGCGGCAGGGCGCGGTCGCGCCAGGAGGCCGCGTGATCCGCCAGGATCAGAAGAGGATTCTCGCTCATTCCCGGATCCCCAGTATGTCGGCGAGCGCCGCGTTGAACCTCTCCGCCGCCTCGAAGGCCACCCAGTGGCCAGCGCCGGGGATGAGGCGGAAGTCGGTTCCCGGCCGCATCTGCTGGAAGAGATCGGCGCGGGCCTGAAGGTTGGGATAGGCGATCGCGTCCCGCTCCCCGTAGATCACGTGGACCGGGAGTTCGGCCGGCACCTCCTCCAGCGCCTCGCGCAGCGAGGTGGTGGTGAGGATGTTGCGGCTGCGGAAGCGGGCGCGATCGCTGTTCCAGGATTGGATCTCGAGCGCGAGCGCGTCGATCCGCGCGGGATCGGCGATCATCAGGCTCGCCAGGTTGGCGCGGTGGGCTTCCGTCCGCTCCTCGCCCACGCGGTCGCGGATGGACTGCATCGGCGTCACCTCCCGCCGGATGCCGAGCGCGCCGGCGCCGGAGAGGGTGACGCTGTCCAGCCCCTCCGCATGGCGCGCGGCGATGTGGCCGGAGATGACGGAACCGAAGGAGAAGCCGACGAGGTCGTAACGCGTGCCCTTTCCGATCCGCGCGGCGATGCCGTCCGCCAGGATCGCGGCCATGTCCCAGATGCCCGTGCCCGGCGGCGGCAGGTCGGACTCGCCCAGCCCGGGCGTGTCGGGCGCCAGGACGCGGCGGTGGCGCGAGAGGAAGGGGATGTTGCGGGCCCAGTGACGCCAGGAACCGGCGCCGCCATGCAGCATCACCAGCGGCTTGCCCGCGCCCCATTCGTGCCAGACGACGCGCCCCGCGCCGTTCGGCGTTTCCGCCACGCGCGAGGCCGCCTCGAGTTCCGCCAGGGAGGGGTTCATGCCGCCCGGCCCGCCCGCTCTCCCGCGCGTTCGCCCGTCATGCCCCATCCCTTCCGGCCATTCGGTCGGGTTTTCGGCCACCGGACCCGATCCCGCAACGGGGCAGGGTCAGGCCGGCCAGCCGACGTGGCGGTAGACCGCCTCCACCAGCCGCAGCGTCTCCAGATTGTCCGCCGGCGCGGTCTCGAAGGGGCCGCCATCGCGCAGCCGCTCGGCGAAGTGGGCGATACAGCCGTCGAAGCCGGTCTGAGACGCGACCTCCGCCGTGAAGCGGTGCGTCTCCTCCTCCGCACCGATGAGGGTCAGCTCGCCCTTGTCCAGTCGGGCGGTCGCCCGCTGGCCGGCCAGGACCACGCCGTCCGAGGCGCGCGACGGGAAGCCGGGGCAGGCGCCGTGCCCCTCGATCAGGACCGGCGTACCGGCCGGGGTCGAGAAGAGCATCGTCGCCGCCGTCTCCCCCGCCGCGTGGGGCGACAGGCGCTGCAAGCGCGCGCCCAGCAGCTCGAGTGGCCCCATCAGCCAGCGCGCGGCGTCGAGGTGGTGGATCAGGGATTCGGCCACCATCAGCCGCGGCTCGGTGGCGGTGAAGGGCTGGCGCTCCACGGCGGGCACGCGGCCCGCGGCATCGGCCAGGAAGCCGGAATGGCGGTGGTAGATGGACAGGGCCGTGGGCGTGCCGAGCCGGCCCTCGTCCAGCCAGCGGCGGAGCTGGCGGTAGGGTGCGCGGAAGCGCCAGTTCTCGTGCACCATCAGCCGGGTGCCCGCCAGATCGGCTGCCAGCGCCTCGGATTCCGCCAGCGTCGGCGTCAGTGGCTTCTGGCACAGCACCGCGAGGCCTCGCCCTGCCGCCAACCGTGCGAGCGGCGCATGCAGCTCTCGCGGCGCGGCGATATCCAGCGCGTCGAGGTCCGGCGTCGCCTCCAGCATCGCCGCCACGTCTGCGAAGGCGGCGGGGATGCCGAAGTCCCGCGCCCGCTCCCGCGCGCGCGGCAGGTCCGGGTCGGCGATGGCCGCGACCGTCACGCCGGGCACGCGCGCCCAGGCGATCAGATGCTGCGGGGCGATCGAACCCGCCCCCGCCAGCGCGACGCGCAACGGCTTCATGCCGCCAAGCGCTCCCGCAGCGCCCGCACCGCGGCCTCCGGGCTGGTCAGGACGGGTGTCCCGGGCAGCATCGCCTGCACCGCCGCGCGCGCCCGGCTGGTGGAGAAATGCGCGAGCATCACCGCGTCGCAGCCGCGCAGTCGGGGTGCGGCCTCTGCCAGCAGGCGGTCATGCGTCGCGCCGTCGCCGGCCCGCAGCGCCGCCATGGCGGGCTCCACCAGCACCGTCTCCACCACCGCGCCGGTTCCGGCCGCGGCCTCCGCGAACTCCGCCTCCATGGAGGAGACGGAGGGGCCGAAGGTGGCGAGCATCCCGATCCGCTTCCCCGCGGACAGCGCGCCGTGGAACATCGCCTCGTTCGGCTTCAGCACGGGCAGGGGCGCGTGGCTCCGCGCCGCTGCCTCGATCGCCGGGCCGAAGGCGGAGCAGGTGTAGAGGATGCCGTCCGAACCGGTCTCCGCCGCATAGCGCGCCAGGGTGCCGATCCGGTCGGACATGGCGGGCGTCAGCTCCTCGTCCAGCGCCCGATCGGGCGAGAGGCTGCTGTCGAAGAGATCGAAGACCTTCGCGTCCGGCCACATGGCGGCGAAGGCGGCGTGCACCGGCGGCATCGCGACGGCGACCGCGTGGATGAGGGTGATGCGCGGCGCCGTCATCGCGATGCGGCCCGCCCTGGCCTTGAGATCATCCTTGTCGTCCTCCCGGATTCGGGCGGCAAGCTAATGCCCGACCGCCCGGCGGGACAGGGGCGCGCCGCGGGACGCCGGCTATTCCGGCTCAATCCCCGCGGCGCGGGCGAGGGCCGCGTTGCGGTCGGCCTCCGTCACCAGGAAGCGGGCGAAGGCCGCGCGGTCCTCCTCGACCGGCTCGGCGCCCTGGTCGGCGACCCGGGCGCGGATGGCGGGTTCGCGCGCGATGCTCCGCACCGCGGCGTGGACCCGGTCGGCCTCGGCGTCCGGCAGGCCCTTCGGGGCCCAGAGCGCGTACCACAGGGTGAAGTCGAGATCGGCCAGGCCCTGCTCCGCGATGGTCGGGATATCCGGCGCGCGGGCGGAGCGGCGCGGCCCCATGATCGCGTAGGCGCGCAGCCGCCCGTCCGCGATCTGCGGCAAGGCGGAGCCGAGCGGCGCCACCATGAGCTGCGTGTTGCCGGAGATGACGTCCGTCAGCGCGGGCGCCGTGCCGCGATAGGAAACGATGGTCGCCCGCACGCCCGCCGAGCGGTTGAAGCTCTCGGTCGCCAGATGTCCCATGGAGCCGAGGGCGGAGTTGGCGAAGGTGAAGCCGTCCGGGCGCGCCTTCATCGCGGCGACCAGGGCGGTCACGCCGCCCTCCGGCGCCGTGCGCGGGTTGCCGACCAGCACCATCGGCGCCGTGGCCAGCCTCGCGATCGGGGTGAAGTCGGCCAGGGGGTCATAGGGCACGTTGCGCATGACGTGCTTCGCCATCAGGTGGATATCGGCGTTCACCAGGAAGGTCTGCCCGTCCGGCGCCGCCCGCGCCACCTCCGCCGCGCCGAGGGTGTTGTTGGCGCCGGAGCGGTTCTCCACCACCCAGGTCTGTTCCAGCACCTCGCCCAGCCGGGCCGCGTAGATGCGGCCGATCACGTCGATGGCGCCGCCCGGCGCGGCAGGGACGATCAGCCGCACGGGGCGGCGCTGCGCCAGGGCCGGGCGGATCGCCGCGGCGAGGGGCAGGGCGCCGAGCAGGAGGCGTCGCGCGATCACCATGACCAGACCCTCCCTCAGATTCCGCCGAAGCCCGCGCGGGCCCGCCAGTACTTCCAGCCGCGATCGAGCTGGCGCTCGCCCATCAGCATCTCCGAGGCCATCCGCGTCTCGCCTTCCGAGAGGTAGCGGACCGCGCCCATGCCCATCGCCCGGGTCTGCAGCTCCGCATTGTCCTTCATGCGGACGCAGACGAAGACGACCGCGGGAAGGGACTGGGCCGCGCAGGTCGCCCCGTGGTTCCGCAGCAGGACGGAGGTGCCACCACCGAGCGCGCGGGCGAGGCTGTCGCCGCGCGGCACGTCGTCGATCAGCATGTTCGTGTCGCCGAACTCGTCCCGGCTGTCCCACATCGGCACCGGCCCGCCGAGGACGGAGGCCATGTGGAAGACCGGGCGCAGCGGCACGTCCGTGACGGTGAAGGGCAGCACGGCCGGGCAGTGGTGGTGGGCGGTGGCCTGCACATCCGGGCGCGCGGCGAAGATCCGGCCGTGCAGCACGCTTTCCAGGTAGGGGCGCAGCCCCTTCGGGTCCACCGGCACGCCGTCCAGCGTGAATTCCAGGAGATCGTCGCGCGTCACCAGCTCCGGTGCGCGGGCGCGGGAGACGAAGAAGCGGTCGGCCCGCTCGGGGTGGCGGACGGCGACGTGGCCGAAATCGTCCAGCACGCCCTCATGCGCGAGGATGCGGTTGGCAATGACGAGATCGCCGAGGAGCGCTTCGAGCTCGCGTGGCATGGCGTTCCGTTCCCCTTGCCGGCGCGGTGTGCCGGTCCCGACGACGTTCCTAGAGCAGATCGCCCCCGGCCGGAAACTGCCCCCGGCCCCCGCTGACGCTCACGCGATGGCGCGCCGCGTCCGGTTCGCACCGGCCGCAGGCGGGGCGGCTAACAAGCTTCAGTAGGATTTCGGGAGACCGAGGACCTTCTCCGCGATGAAGCAGAGGATGAGCTGCGGGCTGACAGGGGCGATGCGGTTGATCATCACCTCCCGGAGGTAACGCTCGACGTGATACTCCTTGGCGTAGCCGAAGCCCCCATGGGTCATCACGGCGGTCTGGCAGGCCTCGAACCCCGCCTCGGCTGCCAGGTATTTCGCGGCGTTGGCGGCGGGCCCGCAGGGCAGGCCGGCGTCGTACTGCCAGGCCGCCTGCATCGTCATCAGCCAGGCGGCCTCCAGCTCCATCCAGTTCTTCGCCAGGGGGTGCTGGATCGCCTGGTTCTGGCCGATGGGGCGGCCGAAGACGCGCCGCTCCCGTGCGTAGTCCGTTGCCTTGCGCAACGCGGCGTGGCCCAGGCCGACCGCCTCCGCGGCGACCAGCACGCGCTCGGGGTTCAGGCTGTGCAGGATGTAGCGGAAGCCCTTTCCTTCCTCGCCGATTCGGTCCTCCACGGGGATCTCGAAATCGGCCATGAAGATCTCGTTCGAGTCCACGGCCTTGCGGCCCATCTTCTCGATGACGCGCACCTCCACGCTGCGGCGGTCGAGCCGCGTGTAGAAGAGGCTGAGGCCCTCGGTCGGGGTCCGCACCTCCTCCAGCGGCGTGGTGCGGGCCAGCAGCATGATCCGGTCCGCGACCTGCGCGGTGGAGGTCCAGACCTTCTGGCCGTTCACGACGTAGCGGTCCCCGTGCCGGACGGCGCGGGTACGGATCTGCGTGGTATTGAGGCCGGCATCGGGCTCGGTCACGCCGAAGCAGGCCTTCTCCTCCCCGCGCGCGATCGGCGGGAGCATCCGGGCTTTCTGCTCCGCCGTCCCGAAGACCGTCACGGGATGCAGGCCGAAGATGTTCATGTGGATGGCGGAGGCGCCGGACATGCCGGCGCCGGATTCCGCCACGGCGCGCATCATCGTCGCTGCGGCCGCGACGCCGAGGCCCGCCCCGCCGTACTCCTCCGGCGTACAGATGCCGAGCCAGCCATCGGCGGCCATCGCCGCGTGGAAATCGTGGGGGAAGGTGCCGTCGCCATCGCGCGCTAGCCAGTAATCGTCGCCGAACCGCTCGCAGACGCGCAGCACGGCGTCGCGGATACTCCGCAGCTCCTCGGACACGGAAAACTCCACGCGCTTCCCCTTCCCACTCAGCCCGTTTGCGCCGGGCGCCTGCGCAGAAGGTAGCGGTGCCGCCCCTCCAGCACGAGTTCGCCGCGCTGGTTGTGGACGGTGCTGCGCAGGCCCACCACGCCCGTCGTGCGGTTCGGCGCCAGCTCGTCCACGGTCAGGGCCGGATAGACCGTGTCGCCGGCGAAGACCGGACGCAGGAACCGGCTCGACTGCTCCAGGAAGGCCTTCAGCGATTCCTCCACCATGTGCGGGAAGAGTCCGGCGCCCGCGGCGGTCTGGATCGCGACCTGGTAGCCATGCGCCAGCATCCCGGGCAGGCCGCGGGACCGGCAGTACTCGACGTCGTAGTGGATCGGATGGTTGTCGCCGCTCGCCGCCTGGAAGGCGAGGAAGATCGCCTCCGTCAGGGTGCGGCTGGGTAGGGCGAAGGTCTCGCCGACCACGAAATCCTCGAACCAGCGCTGCGCCGGGACGAGGCGGTGGCGGCGCGGGTCGAAGGCGGGCGGATCGGACATGCGGCGGCCTCTCTCCTCGCGGCACGTTGGCCAACGACTATGTCACCCTGCTTCCCTGCCATCGAGAGGGCAGGACGGCCATCGCTCCCGCTGCCGCACCGTGCATACTGGCCGGGCAGAAGGGCGGGAGGATGCGTTGGCCGACGAGATGGAGTCAGGGTTCCGCGTGGTGGCCGACGGGTTGCGATTCCCGGAAGGGCCGGTGGAGATGCCGGACGGCAGCATCGCGCTGGTGGAGATCGCCGCCGGCCGCATCACCCGCGTGGCAGCGGATGGCACGAAATCGGTGCTGTCGGAGCCCGGCGGGGGGCCGAACGGCCTCGCCCTGGGGCCGGACGGGATGCTCTATCTTTGCAACAATGGCGGCTTCGGCTGGACCGAGTGGGACGGGCTGATCCGCCCATTCAACCAGGCCGCCGACTACGACACCGGGCGGATCGAGCGGATCGATCCCGCCACGGGCGCGGTGACGCGGCTCTACGACCGCTGCGGCGACCACGGGCTTCGCGGGCCGAACGATCTCGTCCTCGACCGGCATGGGGGCATGTGGTTCAGCGACCTCGGGAAATCGCGCGCGCGGGACCGGGACCATGGCGGCGTCTACTGGGCGGCCCTGGACGGCAGCCGGATCGTGGAGGCCGCCTATCCTGTGCCCGGCGGCGCGAACGGGATCGGGCTCTCGCCCGATGGCGGCAGGCTCTACGTCGCGGAGACGGAGACGGGGCGGCTCTGGGCCTTCGAGGTGATCGGCCCCGGCGAGTTGCGGAAGGAGCCCTGGCCGAGCTCTCATGGCGGCCGGATGCTCTGTCAGTTCCCGGGCTTCCGGCGCCTGGACAGCCTGGCCGTCACCGCGGCGGGCAACATCTGCGTCGCGACGCTCGTTGCCGGCGAGGTCACGACCGTGTCCCCGGACGGCGAGATCATCGACGTGGTGCGCTTCCCCGACCGGATGCCGACGAATATCTGCTTCGGCGGGCCTGAGATGCGGACGGCCTGGATCACGCTCTCCTCGACCGGGAAGCTCGTCACCATGCCCTGGCGGGAGCCCGGGCTCGTGCTGAACGACCGGGCGGGCCGCTGACGGACGGCGCTACTCCACCGTGATGCGCTGCTCCCGGATCAGGGTTCCGAAGCGCTCGGAGTCCGCCTCCACCCTCCGGCGCAGCTCGTCCGACGTGGCGATGAGCGGCACCTGCCCGATGTTGAGGAAGGCCTGGCGCGCGGCATCGGTGGAAAGGTAGCGACGCAACTCGACACCGAGGCGCGCCACCACCTCTTCCGGGACGCCGGTGGGGGCGAAGATGCCGAACCAGGGGCTGGCATCAAAGGGCGGGATGCCGATCGCCTCGCTGACCGTGGGCACCTCCGGCGCCACCGGGGAGCGCTCCCGGCTCGCCGCGGCGACGAGGCGGAGCTGGCCGGACTGGAGCGCGCCGCCCACCGAGGTGACGTCGCCCATGACCGTGCTGAGCCGCTTCGCCACGAGGTCGGTCAGGGCCGGCACGATGCTGCGATAGGGCACGTGCAGCATCTCGAACCCCGCCGCACGGGCCAGCAGTTCCATCCCGAGATGGGAGGCGGCGCCGGCGCCGTTGCTGCCATAGGAGAGCTGCCCCGGCCGCGCCCGCGCCTGGCGAACGAGATCGCCGAGGTCGGCGAACCCGCCCTCCGTCGCGAGGAAGACGAAGAAGGGCGCGAGCGAGGCGAGGCCGACCGGCACGAAATCGCGGAGGGGATTGTAGGGCGTGCGGCTGCCATAGAGGGCCGGCACCGCCGCCATGGTGGAGGTGGAGGCCATCAGCAGCGTGTGCCCGTCCGGTGCGGAGCGGGCGGCAGCCTCCGCCCCGAGCATCGTGCTGGCGCCCGGGCGGTTGTCGATGACGAAGGGCACGTTGAACGCCGCCGAGAGGTGCGCGGTCACCAGCCGCGAGACCACGTCCGAGGCGCCGCCCGGCGGGAAGGGGACGATGAAGCGCACCGGCCGGTTCGGCCAAGCCTGCGCCTCCGCGGGCCGGGAAAGGATCGCCGGCAGTGCGAGCGCGCCCGCGGCCTTCAGAACATCCCGACGCATCGCCATCCCTCCCCTTCTTTGCCTCGAGTGAAGCCTGTCCGCGTCCTGGCGCCTAGATCGGAACGGTCTCCGCATCGTAGCGGAAGAGCCAGTCGTAGCGCTCGCGCACCCGGTCCTCCGCCCATTCGCGCGTGACATAGGCGCGGGCGCCCTCGGCGTGCGCGAGCTCGGGATTGTGGAAGCGGCGGGCATTCTCGGCGGAGCCGCGGACCATGCGGGTGGTGCGTTCCCACCGTGCCGCCTCGTAGCGGGAGAGCGCCTCCGGGATGTCGGCGCACTCCGATAGGGCGCGGGCGAGGATGAAGCCGTCCTCGATCGCCTGGACCGCGCCCTGGGCGAGCATCGGCAGCGTGGCGTGGCAGGCGTCCCCCAGCAGCGTCACCCGCCCCGCCGTCCAGCGCGGCAGCGGGTCCCGCAGCATCAGGGCCCAGATGTAGGGCGTCTCGATCGCGCGGATCATCGTCTGCACGTCGTCGTGAAAGCCGGCGAAGTCGCGCGCGAAGTCGGCGGGGTCGCCGCGGGTGCTCCAGGATTCCCGCTGCCAGTCGTCGCGCTCCACGATGCCGACGAAGTTCATCAGCTCGCCCCGGCGGAGCGGATAATGGACGACGTGGCGGCCCGGACCGACCCAGTTCGTCCCGACCGGGCGGGCGAGGTGCAGGGGCAAGCGCTCCATCGGGATCACGCCCCGCCAGGCCACCTGGCCGGTGAAGCGGGGCTGGTCGGCGCCGAAGAGCGCGTCCCGCACGCGGGAATGGATGCCATCCGCGCCGATCAGCGCGTCGCCCTCGGCCCTGCCGCCATCCTCCAGCCGCAGGGTGACGCCTGTCCCGGACTGGTCGAAGCCCGCCACCCGCCGTCCCAGGCGGATCGTGCCGGGGTCGGCCCCGCGCACCGCCTCGAGCAGCACCGCGAGCAGGTCCGGGCGATAGACGGTGAGGTAGGGAAAGCCGTACTGCCGGATGGATTCCGCGCCCAGGTCGAAGAGTGGCCAGGTCTCGCCGGTGCTCCAGAGCCGGATCTGCTTGCCCGAGGCCTGGCAGGAGAGCGCGGCCAGCGCTTCGCCCACGCCGAGGGCGTGCAGGACGCGGGTGCCGTTGGCGCTGATCTGCACGCCCGCGCCCACCTCGCGCAGCGCCGGGGCCTGCTCATAGACCTCGACGGCGTGCCCGCGGCGCAGCAAGGCCAGGGCGGCGGTCAGGCCGCCGATGCCGGCGCCGGAGATAAGAATTTTCGTCATGGCAGGTTGAACACGCGGCGCGCGTTCTCGCCGAGGATGTTGCGTTTCGCCGTCTCGCTCAGGAAAGGCAGGCCGGCGATGCGGCCCGGCGTGTCGAAGTCCCAGTGCGGCCAGTCGGAGGAGTAGAGAAGCTGCGTCTCCGCGTTCATGGCGCGGAAGGTGGATTGCAGGAGGTCGAGGTTCGTCGCCTCCATCGGCTGAGAGGTGTAGAACATCTCCCGCATGTACTCGCTCGGTGGGCGGCGCAGCAGGGGCGCATCGGATTGGCGCAGCATCCACTCGTGGTCCAGGCGCTGCATCATGAAGGGAATCCAGGCGAGGCCGCTCTCGATCCAGATGACCTTCAAGCGGGGAAAGCGCTCGGGCAGGCCGTTGATCACCCAGTTCGTCAGGTGGACCATGTTGCAGGTCACGAAGGACAGGGCGTGGACCGAGAGGAAGCGGTTCACCGCCCGCTCCATCATGTAGTCCGGACCGGCATGGAAGCCGAGCGGCAGGCCGCGCTCCTCCAGCTCCGCATAGAGGCGCATGTAGCCCGGGCTGTTCACCTGCGCCTGCCGCTGGCTGGTGACGAGGAAGCCGATCACGCCCGGCATCTCCGCGAACTCCTGCACGGTTCGCAGGCAGGCCTCGGGGTCGCGGAAGGGAAGCGCGAGCATCGTCTTGATGCGCGGTTCCCTGGGCAGGATCGTCCCCGTGAACCAGCGGTTGTAGGCGGTGACGAGCTCCGTCTCGGTCTGAGCCGAGGGGTGCATGCCGATCCCCAGCATGGGCTGGGGAAAGACGACCTGCAGGTCGATGCTCATCGCCTCCATGGCGCGGCGGACGAGGGTGACGTCGCGGTGCTCCCCCGGGATCGGCGGCACATGCTCGGCAAGCTGCGCCTGATGGGGAATGCGGCCGGCCACGTCCTGCATCGTGAGGCCGGGGGCATGGTTGCTCATCGCGAGGTTGCCGGCATAGGGCCAGTTCCGCGCGATGGCCTGGGCGTTATAGCGCAGCACCGGGTCCTGGATGTGCCCGAGGACCTCGGCCCAGGAGTCCAGCTCCACGTGGTGCGCGTCCACATCCACGATGAAGGTGCGGTCCAGGCCGTAGCGCTCGGTGTCGCGCCGCGCATTGGCCAGGATCTCCCGCGTGTCCGTGTGGATCGTGATCTCCTGCACCGCGCGGCGCGCGGCCTGCCGGACGGGGGGATCGGGCTGCGGCAGGTCCATGGCGGCGCTCCTAGGCCCGCGGGTCGGGCGTGACCCGGCCGAACCAGAGGCTGAGGTCGAAGGGATTCAGGTCCTGCCCGCGCAGCAGGGCGCAGCAGAGCACCACGGCGTCGGTGGGGCTGACCTCCGGATCGGCGAGCGCGATCTCGTGGCCCATGCGCCGAACGGCCGCGGCGTAGAGGAGCGTCGCGGCCCCTATCGCGCCGCGCAGCGCCTCCGGCGGCAGATCGGCGCCGGCGAGCGCCCGCAGCTCCGCCGCGACCGCGTCCAGCCGTGCGGCGGGCGTGTCAGACTGTGACATAGATCCGCCCGCGGGATTCCTCGACGGGGATGCGGCGCAGGGACAGGGCCCCGCCGCCGGCGTGGCGGCCGGTGCGGAGGCTGTACTCCGCCCCATGCCAGGGACAGGCGATGTGCAGCTCCGCCTCATTGAAGGCGCTGCCGATGATGGCGCGGCGCTCGTCCAGCAGCTCCACCACGCGCGGCACGATCAGCCCCTGGCAGATCGGTCCGCCGGCATGGGTGCAGCGGTTCTCATAGGCGTGCAGCACGCCGTCCAGGCGGAAGATGCCGATGCTTGTCTCGCCGGCGTCCACCACCAGGCGGCCGCGCTCCGGCACCTCGTCGCTGCCGCCCGCGTCCCAGCGCGCCGGCGCCGCTCCGCCCGTGCTCTCCATCCCCTCCCCCGCCGCGCCGGGGCGCGGTCTGTTGTTCTGCGTGGTGAAGTATGGCCGATAATACGTCCAAGCGGGCCGAGTGGAAGCGCCGCCAGGAGGAAGCGAGAGCATGGCCCGGCACGGCGCGGCGCATCACCTGATCGAGGGCCTGAACGCGCTCGGCATCGAGCACCTCTTCTGCAACCTCGGCACCGACCACGTCTCGATCATCGAGGAGCTGGCGCGACGGGAGCGGGACGGCGCGCCGCGTCCCAACCCGATCCTCTGCCCGCACGAGAACGTGGCGGTGCACATGGCCGGCGGCTACGCGGCGGCGACGGGGCGCGGACAGGCCGTGCTGGTGCACGTGGATGCCGGCACGGCGAACGCGGCAATGGCGCTGCACAACCTTTTCCGCGCGCGGCTGCCGG
The DNA here is from genome assembly GCF_050154705.1 of Muricoccus radiodurans. GTDB lineage: Bacteria > Pseudomonadota > Alphaproteobacteria > Acetobacterales > Acetobacteraceae > Roseomonas > Roseomonas radiodurans. Next base: position 2,588,216 of record NZ_CP189561.1, read on the forward strand.
TCTTTCTGATGGCGGGGCGCGCCCCCTACACCACGCGGGGTGCGGTTCCGGGTGGGCGGGACAGCTACGTCCACTTCGTGCAGGACCCCTACGATATCGCCTCCCTCGTGCGGCCCTACACGCGATGGGAGTACTGCCTTCCCTCCGGCGTGGTGGTGAAGGAGGCGCTGGCCCGCGGCCACGCCATGATGCAGACCGAGCCTCGCGCGCCCGTCTACATGACCCTTCCGCGTGAGGTGCTGGCCGAGGAGATCGAGGAGGACGCGGTACCCTCCTTCTCCCCCGCGCAGTACGCGGCCGTGCCGATGGGCGGCGCCGACGCCGCCACCGTGTCCCGCATCGCGGATGCGCTGATGGCGGCGGAGAACCCGGTCGCCTTCACCGCCTATCTCGGCCGCCGGCCGGAGGCGGTGCCGGTGCTGGACGCGCTGGCGCGGGAAGCCGGGATCCGCGTGGTGGAGCACGGGCCGGTCCACCTCTGCATCCCGCATGACAGCCCGTGCTTCGCCGGCTTCAACCCGGACGCGCTGGCGCGGGAGACCGACCTCGGCCTGCTGCTGGACGTGGACGTGCCCTGGATCCCGCGCCGCGTGACGGAGAACCCGGCGGCGCGCTGGATCCAGGTGGACGTGGACCCGCTGAAGCGCGACCTGCCGATGTGGAGCTTTCCGGCGGACATCCGCGTCGCCGGTGATTGCGCCACCGTCCTGGCCCAGGTGCTGGACGCCGTGCGCACGCGGACGGACAACGCCTTCCGCGCCCGCGTCGCCGCGCGCATCGCGTCCTGGGCTCCGGCCCGCGCGGCGCGGGAGAAGGCGGCCGCCGACGCCGCGGCCGATCCCGGCCCGCCGGACGGGCTGAACCCGGCCTGGGTGCTGCGGCGGATCGGCGCGATGCTCTCCCAGGATGACATCGTGCTGAACGAGGCCATCCGGAACGGCCCCACCGTGCAGGACCAGGTGGAGCGGAACCGGCCCGGCAACTACATCGGCCTCGCGGGCGGCGGGCTCGGCTTTTCCGGCGGCATGGCGCTCGGCATCCGCCTGGCCCGGCCGGACCGGCGGGTGGTGAACATCGTCGGCGACGGGACCTACCACTTCTCCACGCCCGACAGCGTCTATGCCACGGCGCAGCAGTACGGGCTGCCGATCCTGACCATCGTGCTGGACAATCGCGGCTGGCAGGCGGTGAAGGACTCCACCCTCCGCGTCTACCCGAAGGGCGTGGCGCGGGAGGGGGACAGCTTTCTCTCGCGTCTTGACGGGCGTCGCCAGGACAGCCAGCGCCGCTTCGAGGATGTCGCCGTCGCCTTCGGCGCCCATGGCGAGCGCGTGACCCGCGCCGAGGAGCTGGAGCCCGCCCTCCGCCGCTGCCTGGAGACGGTGGATGCCGGGCAGGCCGCGGTGATGACCGTGCGGATCGCGCCGCTCTAGGGTCGGGACAGGAGGACAAGACCATGATCCAGCGACGCGCGCTCGGCCGCCTTCTCGCGGGCGCGGCCCTGGCGCCGGCGGCGGCACGGGGCCAGGGCGCCTATCCCGATCGGCCGGTCCGCATCGTCGTGCCCTATGCCCCCGGCGGCGCGAACGACATCCTGGCGCGGCTCTATGGCCAGAAGATGGGGGAGCGGCTGGGCCAGCCCTTCGTGACGGAGAACCGGCCGGGCGCCCAGGCGATCGTCGGGACGGAGGCGGTGGCGCGGGCGCGGCCGGACGGGACGACACTCCTCCTCGGCCCCAGCGGGCCGATGGTGTTCAACCCCGCAACCTACGCGCAGCTCTCCTATGATCCGCAACGCGACCTGGCGCCGGTCTCCATGCTGGCCTCCTACCCCCTCGTGCTCGTGGTCGCGGCCGGCAGCCCGCATCGGAGCGTGGCGGAGCTGGTGGAGTGGGCTCGCGCGAACCCGGACCGGGCGAATTACGGCGCGGCGGCCGCCGCGTTCCAGCTGCCCAGCGAGCTGTTCAACCAGCGGGCCGGCACGCGCTTCCAGCACGTCGCCTACCGCGGCAGCGCCGAGATGGTCTCGGCGGCGGCGAGCGGCGAGGTGACCTTCTCCATGGCCGATCCCGGCCCCGCCGTGGTCGGCCTCCAGGCCGGCCGCGTGCGGGCGCTGGCCGTGACCGCCCCGCAGCGCGTCGCGGCGCTGCCCGACGTGCCGACCATGGCCGAACTCGGCTTCCCCGACCTGCAGGTGACGCTCTGGGCCGGGCTCTTCGCCCCGGCGGGCACACCGCCCGCGATCATCGAGCGGCTGCACGTGGAGTGCGCGACGATCACCGCCATGCCGGACATCCGCCAGCGCGTCGCGAGCTTCGGCATGGACCCGGTGGGCAGTCCTCCCGCCGCGTTGCGGGAGGTCATGGCGCGGGAGATCCCGCTCTGGACCGGCGTCGCGCGCGCCGCGAACATCCAGATGGAGCGCTGATCCGCGCAGCGGAGGAAATGGTGACTCTGGGGGAGAGAATTCCTTCTCTCCCCCAGCCCCCTCTCATCTTCTTCTATCGGGCTGCCGCGGAATGCGGTGCCCTCCCGTCTTCTGCGGCAGCCTTGCCGACTGGGTGTCGGATAGGGGGGAGAGCGTCCCACTCTCCGAGGCGATGAGGGCTGGCCAGGCCAGACAGGGCTCGTCTCACGCGGCCCGGAGAGCCGCAGCCCCTCCGGACCCGCGGACCCGGTCGATCAGCGCGTCAGGGTCCTCCGGCACGGCATCCCCGCGCCACGCCACATGCTGGTCCGGACGCGCGAGCACGAGCTTCCGGTCATAGAGCGACGGCGCCGCATCCGAGTCCACGTCCAGCACGTCGAAGGGCACGCCACGAGACCGTGCGGCATCCACAAGGGGCGTCACCGGCACCGACGCATCCAGCCGCAGGAGCGTGTAACCCGGCCCCAGCGCGTCATAGAGGGAACGGTCGTCGCGGAGCCAGAGATGCGGCACGCGGCAGCCCGGCACGGTGGAGGGCGTGAAGCCCGCCATGGAGTAGGCCGGCGCCGCCTCTCCGTCATAGGCGATGATCGGAGATTGATCGTAGAAGGCACCGAAGTTCAGCCCGCCGCAGCAGTACTGGTTGACGTTCAGATCATAGGCGGCCCGCCCCACCCGGGCGCGCGCGGCCTCGCCCGCCGGCGTGTCCTCCTCGATCTCCGCCGGCACCGCGCCGCGCTGGGCGGAGAGCGCGATGGCGTGGTCCATCGCGAAGCGGGAGACCTGCTCGGTGATCGGCAGGCGCTCGGCCTCGTAGGCGTCGAGGATCGAGGGATCGCCCCAGCCCCGCAGAGCGGCCGCGAGCAGCCACGACAGGTTCGTGGCGTCGGCGATGCCGGCATTCATACCGTAGCCGGCCATTGGTACCCAGATATGCGCGGAATCCCCGCAGAGGAACACGCGCCGGTCCCGGAAGCGGTCCGCCACCAGGCGCCGGCCGAACCAGTCCTCGTAGGAGATGACTTCGTAGCGGAAATCCTCCCCGACGCCGAGGATGGCGCGGATGCAGGTGTCGCGGTCCACGCTGTCGAAGTCGGGCTCTCCCTCCCGCAGGTAGTTGTGGATGAGCCAGGTCTCCCGCCCGTCGATGGCGTACATGTTGCCGCTGCGGCGTGGGTTCAGAGAGAAGGTGGCCCAGGCGCGGCGCCCGCCCATGCGGTCCAGCAGGTCGGGCGCGCGGATGAAGGTGGACTGCACGCGCTGCACCACCGGATCGCCGAGGAAGCGCGCCCCGATCGCGCGGCGCGTGTCGGACCGCCCGCCGTCGCAGGCCACCATGTAGGCGGTGCGGATGGTCGTGGTGCTGCCGTGGTCGAGGCTCTCGGCCGTAGCCGTCACACCGTCAGCATCCTGGGTGAAACCGGTGACCCGCGTCCGGTTGAGGATGGTGACGCCAGGCATCGCCTTCGCGTGCCGGAAAAGGATCGGTTCCAGATAGATCTGGTTGATCCGGTGGGGCGGCTCCGGCGTCGGCCACCAGGTATCCGGCCCGCCGGTGGCGGTGTAGCGGTCCCGCCGACAGGGGATAGGGATGCGGGACAGCTCGATCCCTGTCGCCGTGGTGCGATAGGACACGTCGTTCGGGTAGTCCGGCGGCAGGCCGGCATCCCGTAGCGCGGCCGCGACACCCAGGCGCCGGAAGATCTCCATGGAGCGGGCGGAGACGTGATTGCACTTCACGTTCGGCGGCTCGCCCTCGTGCCGCGTCTCCGCCACGGTGACAGTCGCGCCACGGGAAGCGAGGTCCATCGCCAGCGTGAGCCCGACCGGCCCCGCGCCGACAACCAGTACATCAGCCCCGGCGTCGGTCACGCTCTCCTCCCGCTTCGTTGACCTCAACAACGATCCCTTGCGGCAAAGGCGTCGCCATTGCAATCCGCCCGGCCGCCTGGAAGAAGCCCGCGATGTTTCCTGAACCTGGCGCGCGCGCCGACCTGCCCCTCTCCGGGCTGACCGTCCTTGAGTTCTCCCACATGGTCATGGGCCCCTGCTGCGGCATGGTGCTCGCGGACCTCGGCGCCGACGTGATCAAGATCGAGCCCGCCCCCGGCGGCGACAACACGCGTCGCCTGACCGGACCGGCGGTCGGCTTCTTTCCCACGTTCAACCGCAACAAGCGGTCCCTCTGCGTGGACCTGAAAACATCGGCGGGACTCTCGCTCGTGCACCGCCTCGTCGCGGGGGCGGACGTGCTGGTGGAGAACTTCCGGCCCGGCGCCATGGACCGTCTCGGCCTGGGCGAGTCCACGCTGACGGCGATGAACCCGCGCCTTGTCTATCTTTCCTGCAAGGGCTTCCTGCCCGGCCCGTACGAGCACCGCACGGCGCTCGACGAGGTGGTGCAGATGATGGGCGGCCTCGCCTACATGACCGGCCTGCCGGGGCAGCCGATGCGCGCCGGCACCTCGGTGAACGACATCCTGGGCGGCGTCTTCGGCGCCGTGGCCGTCCTGGCGGCCTTGCGGGAGCGGGACCGGACGGGGCGCGGCACGCCCGTGCAATCCGGCTTGTTCGAGACGAACATGCTGCTGGTGGCCCAGCACATGGCGCGGACGGCCGTCGAGGGCGTGGCGCCCCCGTCGATGGGTGGCCCTGGCCATCCGAAGCCCTGGCCCGTCTACGACGTCTTCGACACCGCCGATCCGGAGGCCCAGGTCTTCGTCGGTGCGGTAACGGAAACGCAGTGGCGTGCCCTGTGCGACGCCTTCGGGCTGCAGGACCTGCGGGACGATCCCGCCCTCGCCACGGCAACGCAGCGCGCCGCCGCCCGGCCCCGCATCTTGGAGCGGGTCGCGGCCGTCTTCCGCACCCTGCCCCAGGCCGCGCTGATGGCGCGATTCGAGGCGCTAGGGCTTCCCTTCGCGCCGATCGCCCGGCCGTCGGACCTGTTCGACGATCCGCACCTGCTCGCCTCCGGCGGGCTGCTGCCGGTGGAGATGACGGGCGCGGCCGGCGCGCCGGGCGGCGTGCCCGCCATCCCCGTGGCGGGCATCCCCGCCCTGCCGGTCTCGATGGGTGGCGAACGCGCCGGGCTGCGGCTGCAGCCGCCCCGCCTGGGCGAGCATGGCGCCGAGATCGCCCGCGAGGCCGGCCTTGATGAGACAGAGATTGCGGCTCTCGTCGAAGCCGGGACGCTTCGCCTGACGGATGCGACGGAACTCTCGGCCAGTTAGAGGCGCTGCCATCGGAAGGGCCGGGCATGTGGCTCCGGGAGGGGCGGACGAAATGCTCCCTCGTCCCGGTCCCTTGGAACGCACTGCGTTCGGCCCTATCGCCTCGTCTTGTCGGGTTGATGCCGGGGCGGGCCGGGGTCTCTCCCCCATGTCATCCTTCCGCGGCAGCCTCGAAGAAGAAGATGAGTGGGGGTCCGGGAAGAGAATTCCTTCTCTCCCCCGGCGTCACCGGCGCAGCCGATCAGAACCCATAAACCCGCGACGGATTCTCCACGAGGATCTGCCGGAACGTCGCCGCGTCGGTCCATTCCCCGAGCCGGGCGAGCGAACGCTGGTCGTCCACGACGTCGAAGGGGGAGACCTCGAGACGCGATGCGCCACGGCCCGTCGTGCCGGAGTGCGGCCAGTCCGTGGCCCAGAGCATCCGTGCCGGGTTCGCCGCGATGAGCGCCCGGGCGATCGGCGCCATGTCCTCGCTGTCGGGGGCATCGGACAGTCGATGGGCCGCGGAGAGCTTCACGTATGCCCGCCCTGCCCGCACGAGGGACAGGAGCGCCTCGAAGCCGGGCTGCGATGGACCGAGCCGCCCCTCGGCGCGACCGAAATGGTCCACGACCAGGTCGGTCGGCAAGGCCAGCGCGTCGTCGTGCAGCGCCGCGATCACCGAGAGGTCCGTATAGACCTGCACGTGCCAGCCGAGCGGGGCGATCCGGCGCGCCGTCTTCACAAGGAGGGTGCGGGCGGCCTCCGGATCGTCCCGGCCGGCAGTGTGCAGGTTCAACCGGACCCCGCGCACGCCGGCGGCATCCATCTCGCGCAGCGTGATGTCCGGCGTGGCGTCGTCGATCACCGCGACGCCGCGGGCGCGGGCCGGGCCCAGTCGCCGCAGGCCATCCAGCATGCAGGCGTTGTCGGTGCCGTAGGTGCTGGGCTGCACCAGCACCACCCGGTCCAGGCCGAGCCTGCGCTGGAGATCCAGCAACTGCTCGGCCGTGGCCGGGCCGGGCGTATAGGCGCGGTCAGGCGAAAGCGGATACTCCTCCGGCCGGCCGAAGACGTGGGTGTGGCAGTCGCAGGCGCCGGCCGGGACCGGGTGGGGTGTCGTCATGGCGCTCCTCTTCGGGACGGAGGCTCGCCGGGCCGGGCGGACAGGTCCAGACCGAATCCCTTCATCATCCATCGAAGCGGTTTATGGTGGGGGCGGGAGGGCGCGGCGGACCGGGCATGAACCTCAGGCAGTTCGAGGTGTTCCACGCGATCATGCGGACCGGCTCCGTCACCGGGGCCGCGCGGCTGCTGAACGTCACCCAGCCCTCGGTCAGCACGGTGCTGAAGCACTGCGAGGCGCAGCTCCGCTTCCGCCTGTTCAACCGCGTGGGCGGACGGCTGCAGCCGACGCCGGAGGCGCAGGCCCTGCTGCCCGACGTGGAGGCGGTGTTCAGCCGGCTGGCAGCGGTCGAGCGGCTGACGCAGGACCTGGCGGGCGGGCGTCTGGGCACGCTCTCCATTGCTGCCGCATTCCCGATCGCCAACGGCTACCTGGCGAAGGCGGTCGCGACCTTCCTGGCGGAGCGGCCGGGGACGCGGGTGGCGCTCCAGTCCCTGACGTCGCCGGGCGTAGTGGACCGGGTGGCCAGCCGGGAGGTGGAGCTGGGCGTCGTGCACGAGCCGGTGACGAGCACGGAGGTGGAGACGGAGCTCCTCGTCCACTCCTCGATCGCCTGCGTGATGCGGAGCGATCACCCGCTCGCAGCGCGCCCGAGCGTGCCGGTAGACGCGCTGGCCGGGCATCCGATCGTCACCTACCTGCCCCAGAACCTGTTCCGCGCCACGGTGGACCGGGCCCTGGCCCAGGCGGGCGTCGCGCCGGAGGTGGTGGCGCAGGTCAGCCTCTCCCTCACCGGCATCATGCTGGCCCAGCACGGCGGCGGGGTGGCGCTTGTGGAGCCGCTGATGCTGCGGACCCTGCCCTTTCCGGCCCTCGTCGCCCGTCCTCTGGACCCGCCCATCGTTTTCGAGACGGTGCTCGTCCGGCCCCGCGGGGCGCGGGATTCCACCGTGTTGCAGCGCTTCGTCGCCCATCTCCGCCGCACCCTGGCGGAGGAGGACCTGATGCCGGCCGCGCCCAGGGCATTGAAGCCTTCAATGGGGCGCGAAAATCCTTCAATTGGACGGAAGGCCGGCCCGGCGGGAAGTGATGGCCCCCAGAGGCCGGAGGAGGAGAGCGCACCATGGACCACGCGGCACCGCGCTACGGGACGGACTGGCCCTCGATCCGGGACCAGGTGAGCGAGGCGGAGTGGCAGGCCCGGCTGGACCTGGCCGCCTGCTACCGGCTGGTCGATGCCTACGGCATGACCGACATGATCTACAACCACATCACGCTGCGCATCCCCGGCACCGAGCACCTGCTGATCAACCTCTACGGGCTGCTCTACAAGGAGATCACGGCGACCAGCCTCGCGAAGATCGACGTCGAGGGGAACATCCTCTGGAAGCCCGATACGGATTACGGGATCAACAAGTCGGGCTACGTGATCCACGGCGCGATCCACAAGGCGCGGCCGGACGTGGCGGCGGTGATCCACACCCACACCCGCGCGGGCATGGCGGTGGCCGCCATGAAGTGCGGGCTGCTGCCGCTGAACCAGACGGCGATCCGCTTCGTCGGCCATATCGGCTACCACGACTACGAGGGGCCGGCGACGGACCTCGCTGAGCGGGAGCGGATCGTCGCGGACCTCGGGCCGCACGACGCGATGATCATGCGCAACCACGGGCTGCTGACCTGCGGCGCGACGCTGCAGCAGGCCTTCAACACGCTCTACCAGCTGGAGATGTCCTGCCGGTCCCAGGTGGACGCCATGGCCGCCCGGACGGAGCTGACCTTGCCGACGGAGCACGTGCTGGCGCGCACCGCGCATCTCTACCAGCCCGGCGTGCGCCGCCCCTACGGCGTGCTGGAGTGGCACGCCCTGCTGCGGCGGCTCGAGGCGGAGCAGAAGGGCTCGGGCTACCCGCCCTACTGGATCTGACAGTCGGGGTGCAGCCCGCCGGCAGAGCGGGCGCCCCGGGAGGAGGAGCGTTCATGATCCCATCCCCGATGGGCCGTCGATTGCTGCTCGGCGCTGCCTTGGCGTTGCCGGCAGCGCGGGTCGGCGCGCAGTCGGCCATCCGGGGGCCGGACGGGTGGCCGAACCGGCCTCTCCGCTTCATCGTGCCCTTCGCCGCCGGCGGGAACACCGACGTCACCGCCCGGCTCTACGCGGACCGGATGACGCCGCGATTGGGCCAGCCCATCGTGGTGGAGAACCGCTCTGGCGCGACAGGTGCGATCGGCACGGAGGCGGTCGCGCGCGCCCGGCCTGATGGCTACACGCTTCTGGTCGGCAGCCCCGGCTCCATCGTCAACGGACCGTTGCTGACAGCACAGCCGCGCTTCAACCCGATGACCGACCTCATTCCCGTGGCGATGTTCGGGCAGGTGCCGATGGTCATCATCGTGCAGGCGCGGATGCCGGTCCGGACCCTGCCGGAGCTCGTCGGCTATTCCAGGGAGCGGCCGAACGGCGTGACGATCGGCACCTCCGGCGTCGGCGGGGCCAACCATCTGCCGCTGGAGCTGTTCAAGGCAGCGAGCGGCGCGAACCTCGTCCACGTCCCCTATCGTGGCGGCGGCGCCACCCTGGCCGACTTCGCGGCCGGCAGCCTCGACGGCATCCTGATCGAGCTGCCGAGCGTGCTGGACCTGCACCGCGAGGGCCGGGGCCGCATCCTGGGCGTGGCCGCCCCGGCGCGGTCGGCTCAGCTGCCCGACGTGCCGACCTTCATCGAGCAGGGCTACGCGGATTTCCTCGCCGCCTCCTTCGTCAGCCTTTTCGCACCGGCCGGGACACCGGAGGGCATCCTGCGCGCCCTACAGCAATCCGTGGGAGAGGCCGCCGCGGAGCCGGACGTGCTGGCACGCCTGACCTCCTTTGGTGCCGACCCGCCCACGCCGCCGGAGCTGACGACACCGGGCCTCGTCACCTTCCTGCAGGGCGAGATGGAGAAGGCACGACGCGCCATCGCGATCGCCGGGCTGAGGCCGGAATGAGCGCCGTCCTCGCGCGCCGGTCCGCCATCGGTCTGGCGCTGGCCGGCTGCGCGACGGCGGCCCGTGCACAACCCGCCTTTCCCAACCGCCCCATCCGACTTGTCGTGCCCTTTGCGGCCGGCAGCGCGACCGACATCCGCGCCCGCCTGTTCGGTCAGCAGATGAGCGCCGACTGGGGCCAGCCCGTGGTCGTGGACAACCGCGGTGGTGCCAACGGCTTCCTGGCGGCCGAGGCCGTGGCCCGCGCGGCCCCGGACGGCTATACGCTCCTCTTCACCTCCAACTCCACGCACGGGTCGAACCCTGCGCTGTTTCGACGCCTTCCTTATGACCCGATCGCGGATTTCGCGCCGATCTCGCTCATCGGCGTGGCGGTGAACTTCGTGGTGGTGAACAACGCCCTGCCCATCCGCACCCTGCGCGACCTGATCGACTACGCGAAGGCCCATCCGGGCGCCCTGAATTTCGCCAGCGGCAGCGCGTCCTCCCGCGCGGCAGGAGAGCTGTTCAAGAGCATGGCGGGCGTCGCGATGACGAATGTCGCCTATCGCGCCAATCCCCAGGCGCTGACCGACGTGGTCGCAGGGAACGCCCAGGTGATGTTCGCCGATTCCACCACCGTCACCCCGCAGATCCGGGAGGGCCGCGTGCGCGCCCTGGCCGTCACCAGCCGGCAGCGCGCGCCCACGTTTCCGGACATTCCAACGGTTGAGGAGGCAGGAGGCTTGGCCGGCTACGAGATGCTGAACTGGGCCGCCGTCTATGCCCCGGCCGGCACGCCGCCGGACATCGTCGCGCGCCTGAACGGGAAGTTCGTGGAACTCGCCGCACTACCGGCCATCCGTGACAAGCTGCGAGAGGACGGCACGGAGCCGCGCACGAGCACGCCGGAAGAACTGGCGCGCTTCACCGCGTCCGAGATCGCGAAGTGGCGGGAGATCGTGGCGGCGGCGCGGATCGAGGTGGAGTGATTCTGGACTGTCGGTCGCTGTGACTCCGGGGGAGAGAAGGAATTCTCTCCCCCCGAGCCCCCACTCATCTTTTCCTATCAGGCTTCCGCGGAATCCGGATACGGGAGAGCCCATCCACGGCTTCCGCGGCAGCCTGATAGAAGTAGATGGGGGTCCGGGGGCTAGGGCATTGCCTGAGCCCTTCCCCCGGCCATTCTACTGATGCGAGAACATCCGCCGCCCCGGGACAGGAAGTTCCGCCGTCAGGATGCAGCCTGCAACGGAGTCCACAATGTGCAGCGTGCGGTTTTCCGGCCCCCCATAGGCGAGATTCGTCACCACGTCGCTGCGCGGCGACTGCACGCGGAAACGCGGCTCGCCCCGATGGTCGAAGATCCAGGCGGCACCGATGTCGGGATGGGCCACCGCCAGCCCGTCCGCCTCGTCCATCGCCATTCCATCCGGACCGCGGCCACCGGAAAGCTGGATGAACATGCCCATCCGTAGCACGCTGCCGTCAGGCGTGATCGGCAGGCGCCAGACGGCATTGGCGCGGGTGACGGCGACGTAGAGCGTGTTCTCCGCCCCGTTCAGCACCAGCCCGTTGGGACTGGGGATGTTGTCGGCCAGCCGCTCGAGCCGCCCGTCCGCGGCGCGCAGGCGGTAGACGCGGCCGCTCGGGTCCTGAAGCCCCGTCTGCCCCTGGTCCGTGAAGTACAGGTCGCCGTTGCGTGCGAAAACGAGGTCGTTCACGCCCTTGAAGTGCTCGGCCTTGTAGCCCGTCAGCAGCGGCGTGACCCGGCCCGTGCCGGGATCGAGCAGCATGATCCCGTTCGCGTAGTCTGCGACGAAGATGCGCCCGTCCTTGTGGATCTTCAGCCCGTTCGGCTCGCCGTCATACTCCGCGACGAGGGTCCAGTCTCCGGAGGGAGAGATGCGGAAGATACGGCCGAAGGGAATGTCGGTGACATAGAGATTTCCATCTCGGTCGAAGGACGGTCCCTCCAGGAAGCAGCCCTGCGTCGGCACGCTGCGGCCGGATGCCGCACGCTCCGGGGTCACCGGTTTGCGGAAGTGATCGGGCAGGGTCGCGAAGACCTCGGCCATGATCGTTTCAGGAGGGGCGAAGAGGCTCATCGGCACCGTTCAGTCCAGGGTCACGCCGGACTCGGCCGCGATCGGTCCCCAGAGGCGAAACTGCCCCTCCCAGAACTGCCGCAGCTCCGCCGCGCCGGACCCGGCCGGCTCCACGCCGGTCTCGCGCAGGCGCCGGCTGCCACTGGGGTCACGCACGGCCGCCTGGGTGGCCGCCTCCAGCCGCTGGATGATCGGGGCGGGCGTGGCGACGGGGGCGAAAACGCCCATCCAGTTGAGGATCTCGAAGCCAGGGATCCCCTGCTCAATCACGGTGGGCACATCGGGAAGCAGCGGACTCCGCTCGGGCGAGGTGACGGCGATCGCGCGGATGGAGCCTTGCTGCACGAAAGGCGCCTGAGAGGCGATCCCTTCGATCAGGAAGTCCGTGTCCCCCGCCATCATGGACGCGAAGACCGGCCCCGCGCCACGGAACGGGATATGCTCGGCCTGCGTGCCGCTGCGGTTGCACAGCATGACGGCACCAAGGTGGTTGATCGAGCCGGGGCCTGAAGATCCATAGGTCGTGCGCCCCGGGCGCGTCTTCATCCAGGCCACGAACTCCTGCAGGTTGCGGGCAGGCACGTGGTTCCCGACCGTCAGCAGCATCGGCATGGTGATAACGAGCGAGACGGGGGCGAAGGCGCGCTGCGTTTCGAAGCGCAGATTCTTGTGCAGCAGGGCGTTCAGCACCCCCGCGGTGACGGTGAAGAAGCCGAGGGTGGAGCCATCCGGCGCCGCATTCGCCACCGCCTCCGCCCCGATCACGCCACCGCCGCCGCCGCGGTTCTCCACCACCACGGACCGGCCGCCCAGCGCCTCGGACATGCCGGGGGCCACGATCCGCGCCACCACGTCGGTCGAGCCGCCGGCCGCCGCGGTGACGATCAGCCGGATCGGCTGACGGGATGCATCGGCGGGCGCCTGGGCGCGGGCCGGCCCCGCGGCGAGGGTGGCGGCGCCGGCCAGCAGGCCGCGCCGCGATGAGGCAAGGGTCATGCTTGTCCTCCTTGGGAACGCGCCGGCAGTTGGATCGCCAGCATGATGTTGCTGAGACTCTTGCCGTGGATGTCCTGGGCGAGGGAGATCGTCACCCCACCGCCCAGCGCGTTCTGGATGACGAAGTTGAAGGCCTTCAGGTTGCGGATCTCGTAGCGCTTGACCGGTCCCTTCGCGACGTGGCGGTAGGCTTGCCGGACGCGCTCCTCGGTCAGCACCTCGCGCAGGAACTCCCAGTCCGCGTCGTCGTAGAGGATGACAGAGACGTTGGAGGTGTTGCCCTTGTCGCCCGCGCGGCAATGGGCAAGGTCATAGACCCGCAGCGGCGCGTCGCTCATGCGCGTCCCTCCACCATCACCTGCGCGTTCACCAGGTTGCGTGGCAGCAGCACGGATTTCACGGCCAGCACCTCCCGCACGCGCGGTTCGCAAGCACCGCCGGCACCGCCGGGACCGTGCATGTGCATCGCCCGCACCTCAAAGCCGACGGCGTGCGCCGCCTTGCGGTCCTGGGCGCGGGCGGCGACGCGCAGGCGCACCTCGTAGGGCTCCGGGCGGTGCTCGGGATCGCCGTGCAGGCTGGACATGCCAATCAGGTCCACGCGGTAGTCGTCATAGGTGAAGCCACGGCGGCGCAGCCGTTCCTCGACGATCTGCGCGGCCCATTTGGCGCGCGCCACGGCGTCGATGCCGCCATAGGAGACCTCGCCCTCCCCGATCCAGCCATCGGTGTGGCCGACCGTGACCTTGTAAGTGTCGGTGCGGGGACGGGCGCGGGCGCCGCTGACGCGCACCCGGTCCTCCGCCACCTGCTCCAGCGACAGGCCGGTGATGTCCAGGCGGCAGTCGGGGGTGATGTATTCGGTCGGGTCGTGCATCTCGTAGATGAGCTGCTCCGTGCAGGTGGCGACATCTAGGCGGCCACCGCTGCCCGGCGTCTTGCCAACCGTGATGCCGCCATCCCGCGTCGCATCGGCGAAGGGGAAGCCGTTGTTCGCGAGATCCGGCACGTCCTTCACCCCCGGCCAGCCGAAGCAGCCGCCGGTGACGGACGCCGTGCACTCCAGCAGATGTCCCGCCGCCGTCCCGGCCGCGAGCTTGTCCCAATCGTCATAGTCCCAGCCGAATTCGTGCATCATCGGCGCGAGAAAGAGTGACGGGTCTGCCACGCGGCCCGTCAGCACGACCGGAGCGCCGGTGGAAAGTGCCTCCACGATCACGTCGGCGCCGAGATAGGCGTTGGCGGAGACGACGCGGGGCAGGATGGATTCCAGCGGTTCCTCGTTCTCCATCAGGCGGAGGCCGGGCTGATTCCGCAGAACGCTCGTCACGTCGTCGCCCACCACCACGGCAACGGGGATATCGCCCAGGCCCATCTCCTTCGCCACGCGCCGGGCCGCGCGGGCGCCGCCAGGCGGGTTGGCGGCGCCCATGTTGCTGACGATGCGGATGCCCTTCTCCACGCAGGTCGGCAGCACCAGCCGCAGCCGCTCCGGCATGGAGGGGGTGTAGCCCTTCTCCGGATCCTTCAACCGGTCCTGGTTCTCCCGTGCGACCGTGCGCTCGGCCAAGCACTCGAAGACGAGGTAGTCCAGCTCCCCGCGCTCGGCGAGCTCCAGCGCCGGGATCATCCGGTCATCCGACGTACCGGCGCCCGCGCCGACGCGGATGCGGTCCTTGGTGCCGCTCAAATCCGATCCTCCATCACGCCACGCGTGCCCAGGGCTCACCGCCGCCCAGCACGTCCAGCAACTGCTGCGCGACCGCGAGCGAGCTCTTGGCCTGGGTGTCCTGCGTGCCGCCGGCCGCGTGTGGGGTGCAGACGACGTTCGGCAGGCTCACCAGCGGGTTCTCCGTCGTCGGTGGCTCCAGCGCGAAGGCGTCCAGCCCGGCGCCGAAGAGATGCCCGGACGCGAGCGCTGCGTGCAACGCAGCCTCGTCCACGATGCCGCCGCGGGCGGTGTTCACCAGGATGGCGGTCGGCCTCATCACCGCCAGCTCCGCCGCGCCGATCATGCCGCGGCTCTCCTCGGTCAGCGGCAGGTGCAGCGTCAGCACGTCCACGCGCGGCAGCATCTCCGCCAGCGTGGCCAGACGTTCATGCGGGATGTCGGGCCAGTGGTCGGCGGGAACGTAGGGGTCCAGTGCCAGAATCTTCGACTCGAACGCCCCATGCCACTTCCGGGCGATGCGCGTGCCGATGTTGCCCATGCCGATGATGCCGACCGTGCGGCCCCACGCCTCCAGGCCGAGGAAATTCTCCCGGCTCACCTGACCGCCGCCGCGAATGGCACGGTCCATCTCCGGCACGCGGCGCCCGACCGCCAGGGCGAGGGTCAGTGCCAGCTCGGCCACCGCCTCGCTGTTCACGCCGGGGGTGTTGCAGACGGTGATGCCGTGGTCGCGCGCGGCCTGGAGGTCGATCGTCTCCACCCCCACGCCCTGCTTCACGACGGCGCGCAGGCGCTTGGCCGTCGCGAAGTCCGCGCGGGTCAGGGGCGTGAGGCGGACCATCAGGCCGTCCGCATCCTCCCGCCAGTCCGCCACGCGGGGATCATCCCAGAGGATCAGCTCCGCCCTCTGCGCGACGAGGTCCAGGCCGGCACGGTGGAAAGGGTCGATGGCGTAGACCCTCGACATCAGGCCCCCGCCTCGCGGCGTATCCGGCTCATGGGCGCGCGCGGCGGCGCGCGGCGGGCGCGGGTCCCGATCGCCATCGTCATCCTCCCTCCGGCGGCCGTCGCGCGGCCGCGGTCGGGGCGGATGATGCGGGCGGTCGGCGCGGTCGGCCAATCAGAAGTCGCCCATCCTCCATTGAGGCAGGCTATGGGACCGCCTCGTCCCGACTTACCCGTCGAGGGTGATGCCGAGCGAGCGGATCAGCGGCACCCAGGCGGCTCGCTCCGCGGCGAGCAGCGCGGCATAGGCGTCCGGCCCGCCCGGGTTCGGCTCGATTCCGATGGCGCGCAGGCGCTCGCCCACGGCCTCGTCGCGCAGAACCGCCGCGAACTCCTCGGACAGCCGCGCCGCGACCGCCTCCGGAACGGCGGCCGGCGCCAGCAACGCCTGCCAGGCGAAGGCCTCGAAGCCCTGCTGCCCCAGCTCCTGCAGCGTCGGGGTTCCGGGCAGGATACGGAGCCGCCGTGCGGACGCCGCGGCCAGCGGGCGGATCGCCGAGCCGCCGCGCAGATGCTCCAGGCCGGTCGGCACGTCGAGCATCATCGCCTCGACATTGCCGGCCAGCAGGTCGCTCAGCGCCGGAGCGGCGCCGCGATAGGGCACGTGGTTGAGCCGGATCCCGGCCTCCCGCGCGAGGCGCTCCATCGCGAGGTGGTGCGGCGAACCGACGCCCGGCGAGGCGTAGTCGATCGAGCTGGGCGCGGACCTCGCGCGGGCGATGAAGGCCTCCGCGCCGCGGATGTCAGAACCGCCCTTCACCACCAACACGAGGTCCATGCGTGCGAAGAGCCCCACGGCCCGGAAGTCGCGGTCCACCTCATAGGGCAGGCGGCGATACAGGACGGGGTTGAAGACGAGGGTGCCGTTGTCGGCGGTCAGCAGGGTATAGCCGTCGGGCGCGGATCTTGCGGCGGCCTCGGCCGCGATGGACGTCGCGGCCCCCGGCCGGTTCTCCACGACGACAGGCTGCCCGAGGCGCGCCGAGAGCGCCGTGCCGAGCAGCCGCGCCGCGCTGTCCGAGCCGCCGCCGGGCGCGTAGCCGACGATCCAGCGGACGGGACGGTCCGGATAGGCCGCGCGTGCTGCGCGCCCGGCCACCACAGTTCCCGCAGCGGCCAACAGCGCGCGGCGCGCCAGGCAAAGCTTGTTCATGGCCCATTCTCTCCTTACCGGCTGCGCGGCGCGCAGCAGCCATGGTTCTTTCCGGGTCAGCCCGGCGAGGCCTCGGCACCGATGCCCCGTAGCAGCTCCGCCTTCTCGGCCACGTCGCGCGCCGGGCGGCGGGCGAAGGCGTCGGCCCCGGTGTGATAGCTCTCCGGTTGCGGCGCGCGACGGGCGGCGGCGCGATAGACCTCCTCCCGCGCCACCTCGGCGCAGGCGGCCTCCAGCACGGCCAGGCGCTCGGGTGGCGTGGCGGCCGGCGCCATCAAGCCGCCGAAGGAGGTAGGGGCGACGTCGAAGCCCTGCTCGATCGCGGTCGGCACGTCCGGGAAGGCCGGGTTGCGGGCCGTGTCGAAGACGGCAAGCAGCCGCAGGTCCGTGCGGCCGGACGCCGAGCCGAGCACGATGGCCGCGAGGTCCAGCCGCCCGCCTAGGACATCCGTGATCACCGCCCCATCACCCCGATAGGGAACGTGCGTGATCTCCACCCCGGCCACCCGGGCCCATTGCAACACCGCGAGATGCGGGATGGAGGCGATACCGAGCGAGCCATAGGTGATGCGTCCCGGTGCAGTCCGTGCCGCGGCGACCAGGTCCGCCAGGTTGCGGAAGGGCGAATCCTGCCGCACCGCGATCGCCTGGGCATTGGCGAACATCTGGCAGACCGGGCGCAGCGAGTCCGGCCGCAGCCCGGAGTTCGGCTGCGTCACCGGCAGCACCGACAGCACCAGGGACGGCACGAAGGCGAGGGTGTAGCCGTCCGGCGCCGCGCGCGCGACGCCTGATGTTCCCACCGCGCCCGCCGCCCCGTCCCGGTTCACCACCACGACAGGCTGCCCCAGGCGCTGCGCGAGCCCGGTCGCCATGGCGCGCGCCATCAGGTCCGTCGCGCCGCCGGCGGGATACGGATTTACCACCTGGATGGGACGGGCAGGGTAAGCTTCCTGCGCCCGGGCGCCCGGTGCCGCCGCCAGGCCGAGCGCCACGCCGACGAGTTCCCGCCGTCCGATCATCCTCGTTCCTCCCCTGCGCCCCTGCTCACCGCGCCACGAGGTTCATCTCGCGCAGGAAGGTGGCCGCGTTCTCGTATTCCGCGGTGAGTCTCGCGCCGAAGGCGGCCGCATCCAAGGGCGGGGCGATCTGGCCGGTGTTCTCGGCCATGGCGCGATAGGGCTCGCTCCGCGTCGCCTCCAGGCAGGCGGCCTCCAGCCGGCGCAGCAGGGCGGGCGGGGTGCCGCGCGGGGCCATGACACCGCCGAAGCCGCGCCAGTTCACGTCGAAGCCGGACTCTTTCAGCGTGGGCACGTCCGGAAGGCCGGGCTGTCGTTCATCCGCCACCACGGCCAGCACCCGCAGGTCGGTGCCGCGCACCGTGGCCCAGGTGGTCATGGAGAAGGCGAGCACACCGGACTGCGTGTCCAGCACCTGCTGCGGGGAGGAGCGGTAGGGGACATGCGTCATCGTCACACCGGCCCTGCGTGAGAGCTCCAGCGCGACGAGGTTGCCGACCGTGCCCACGCCGGCATCGCCCCAGGTGATCGCCTCCGGCCGGGCCCGCGCCGCGGCCACCACGTCCGCGACGCTGCGGAAGGGCGAGTTCGCCGGCACGATCATGAGGAAGATGTTCTCGAAGGTCTGGCACACCGGCTCCAGCGCGCCCCAGCCATAGGGCAGGCCGGCGGTGAGGAAGGGCCGCGTCGTGAGCATGCCGGAGGGCCCGAAGAACAGCGTGGCCCCGTCCGGCCGCGCCGTCGCCACGGCGGCCGCGCCCACCGAGCCGCCGCCGCCGTCCCGGTTCACCACGACCACCGTCGCCATGTTGCCGAGCGCCGCGCGAAGCGCGTCGGCGAAGGGCCGCGCCATGATGTCCACCACGCTGCCGGCCGAGAACGGCACCACCAGCGTGATGGTGCGCGGCATCTCCTGCGCTTGCGCCGCGAGCGTGGGCCCAGTCAGCGCGGCCGCCAGCATCGCTCTCCGTCCGATCATGCGCCTCTCTCCCGCGTTCTGGCTTGTCGCTATTCCGCCCGGATCACCGCATCGGCCCAGGCGCAGCCGGTGCTCGACAACGGGCCGGGGTTGGGGTCTGGAGCGCGCACGCCGCGGGCAGCGGCGTCCATCGCCAGCGCCCGCATCCGGGCGCGCGCCTCATCGGGCAGGTGGAAGCGCTCATGGCCCCAGAGGCTCGGGCCGTCATGCGTCTCGTGCGGCTGCCAGGTGGCGGGGTCCACCACCCGCGCGCCCCAGCCATACTCGACGAAGAAGCCGGAGGGCGTGTTCGCGTAGAAGGACGTCATGTGGTCGTTGGTGTGGCGCCCTAGCCCGTAGGCCAGCCGGCCCTCCTCGGACCGCGCGAGATCATGGCCCTGCCCGACGTCGTCGAGCGCGCCGAGTTCCACCATGAAGTGGTGCAGGCCGGAGCGGCCGGAGCCCACCATCGCAAAGGAATGGTGCCGTCCGTTCACGTGGAAGAAGTAGAGGGGATAAGGCGTGCGCGACCAATCGGTGACGCGGAAGCCCAGCAGATCCCGATAGAAGGGCAGCAGCGCGTCCGCATCCGCCACGTGGAGCACCGCATGACCCATGCCGAGCGGTCCGGTACGGAAGCCGCTGATCGGCCGGCCCGGCGTGAACTCCGTCTCGGCCCGCCGCGCGCCATGAAAGGCTTCCAGCGGCGTGCCTTGCGGATCGTGGAAGGTGATGAGGTCCACCACCTGCCGCTCCGCCGCCAGCCCGCGGGGCCCACGCGAGACCGGTGTGCCGGCCGCCTCCAGCCGCGCGGCCAGCGCGTCCAGCGCCGCCGCGTCCGTCACCTCCCACCCGATGGTGGCCGGCACGGCAGAGTCCGAGACGATCAGGCGCTGGCAGCGGTCATCCATCCGGAAGGCGCGCGTGCCGCCACCGCGGTCGACGCGCTGCATGCCGAGCAGTCGCGTCGCGAAGCCGTCCCAGTCGTCCAACCGGTCCGAGCCGATGACCATGTAGCCGAGCGCCTGGACGGTCATGGCTATTCCTCCGCGATGACGGGGTTGCGCAGGGTGCCGATGCCGGAGATCTCCACCTCCGCCACGTCGCCGGGCCGCATGAAGAGCGGCGGCTCCCGCTTCATCCCGACGCCGCCCGGCGTGCCGGAGACGATCACGTCCCCCGGCAGCAGCGGCAGGATCGTGGAGATGTAGGCGATGAGCTGCGGCACCGGCGTGATCATCAGGTCGGTGGTGGTGTGCTGGACCACCTGCCCGTTCAGCCGCGTCTCCAGAATCAGCTTCGAGGGATCGGGGATCTCGTCCGCCGTGACCAGCCAGGGGCCGAAGCCGCCCGTGCCCGCGAAGGTCTTGCCCGCCAGGAACTGCGAGGTGTGGCGCTGCCAGTCCCGCACGCTGCCCTCATTGTAGCAGGCATAGCCGCCGACGTGCCGCAGTGCCTCCTCCGGCGCGATGTGCCGGCCACCGGTGCCGATGACCACGGCCAGTTCCCCCTCGTAGTCGAACTGCTCCGACACGCGCGGGCGCACCAGTGGCTGGCCATGCCCGACCTGGCTGCCGGCATAGCGGGCGAAGAGGGCGGGCTTCTCCGTTACCGTGCGACCTGTCTCGGCGACGTGGTCGCGATAGTTCAGCCCGACGCAGATGATCTTGTCGGGATCGGGGATCACCGGCAGCAGGTGCAGCCCATCCAGCGCCTGCGTGGCGGGCCCGGACGCCGCCTCGCGCGCCTCATCCAGCAATCCGGCGGACAGCAGGCCGCGCAGCCCACTCGCCCGGCCGGCAAAGCGCGGCGTCAGGTCGACCACGCCATCGCCGGAGACGGCGCCGAAGCCACTCTTCCCGTCCCGCTCGAAGGAAACCAGCCTCATCGCGCTATTCCTCTGTTCCGCATCGTCACAACGCCTCCGCCAGCGCCCGCATCTCGTCCGTGTCGCGCGCGGCGCCGAGCACGTGGCGGTCGGGGCGCAGCAGCACCGCCTCCGCCCCGATTCCCTCCAGCATTGCCGCCACCTCCGGCGCGCCATCCGCCACCAGCACCGCGCCGCGCGCGGAGAGCCGGTCCAGCACCGCTTCCGGCAGGCCGGCCGCGAAGCCCGGCCGCATCACGGCGGCGAAGCGCAGGCCCACCCTGTCATCCAGCAGCGTCCCGTCCGAAAGGCGGGGCTGCGGCGGCAGGCGCCCCGCCGGCTCGGTCCAACCGATGGCGGGGCCGGGTCCCAGTGCCGGCCGCACCGGGACCAGTCGCTCCGCCTGGCCACCATGCAGCACGTCCGGGGAGACCACCGCCTCCATCGCCGTCGTGTTGATCAGCCCGCCGATCCGCACGGCCTCGCGGATATAGCCCTCCACGTGCGGGGCGCGCTCCGTGCCGTAGCTGTCCAGCAGGGTGTCCGGCGCCTCGCCCCGCAGCACCCGCGGCAGCTTCCAGGCGAGGTTCGCTGCGTCCCGGATGCCCGCGCACATGCCCTGGCCGAGGAAGGGCGGGGTCTGGTGCGCCGAATCCCCCGCGATCAGCAAGCGCCCGTTCCGCCAGCGCCGCGCGACGGTGGAGTGGAAGGTGTAGATCGCGCTGCGTTCCAGCACCGCGTCTTCCGGCGTGATCCAGCGGGAGAGAAGCGGCCAGGCCTCCTCCAACCGGCCCAATGCCCCGAGGTCGTCGCCCTCCCGCAGCGCGATCTCCCAGCGCCGTCGGTCCCCCGTGCCGCGCACATAGGTGGCGGGGCGCGCGGGGTCGCAGTGCTGCACCGTATGGTCGCCGAGGTCCGGCCGGGGGCGGCGCAGGATCGCGTCCACCACCAGCCAGCGCTCGTGGAAGCCGAGATCCTCCATCGGCTCCCCGATCCACCGCCGTACGAGGGAGCGAGCCCCGTCGCAGCCCACGACGTAGCGGGCCGATACCCGCCCGATGCCGCCATTCGTCAGGTCCTCGTAGCGCAGGCCAATGGCTTCCGGGCCTGGTTCCAGCGCGAAGACCTCCGCCCGCGTCCAGACGGACACGGAGGGCCAGCGCCGCAGGCCCTCGCGCAGAGCCCGCTCCAGATCGGGCTGGTGGAAGCGATATGAGACGTTCCAACCCTGTGGGCCCACCGTCATCGGACGCGACCAGTCCAGGAGCAGCCGCCCCTGCCCATCCACGAACCGCGTTCCAGGGGAGACATGGGTGATGGGCAGGATCGCCTCGGCCAACCCCATGGACTGGAAGATCCGCATCACCTCGTCGTCGAAGTGCACGGCGCGGGGCAGGCGGTAGGCGGTGCCCTCCCGCTCCAGCACCAACGTGCGCACGCCCTGGGCGCCGAGCAGGTTCGCCAGCGCCGCACCCACGGGGCCGAGGCCGATGATCGCGACCTCCGCGTCGGGGAGCACGTCCCTCACGGCGCGGCCTCCAGCCAAGTGTCCCCCTCCTGTCGCAGCGCGGCCTCCCGCGCGCTGCCCGGGGCCGGCAGATCATCGGGCACGGTGCGGCCGGCGCGCCGCAGCCGCCAGGCGAGGAAGCGGTGCCCCGGCGCCAGGCCCGCCAGCTCCTCCGCCGCGATCGGGGCGGCGGTGCCGGGGATCGCCGGCGCGATCGTGTCGTGATCATAGACCGCCACGCGGTCCAGCAGGCGCCAGGGACCCTCCCCGCGCCGCTCCACCCGGTCAAGGAAACGCATGTTCGTCTGCCCGATCATCTCCACCCCGTCCACGAGGCCGCGCATGTGCAGGAGCACGTCGGTCTCCGCCAGGGCGCGCCGGCCGCGCAGCACCAAGCGCGATCCGCACATCACGTGCTTGGAGAAGTTGCGCCCACGGATGGCGCGGCACGCCTCCACGAAACCGGCGAAGGGGCCGGCGTACCAGCTCACCGCGATGGTCCCTTCGAGGTGGAAGGTCTCGGACAGGGCGTCCCACTCGCCGGCGTCGCGGCGGAAGCCCCAGGCCTCGATCACGCGGCGGATGGCGGCGCGGTCGGCCTCCTCCTCCGGACGGCCGGGCTGGCCTGGGTGCTCAGCTTCGCTCATTCGATCGGTACCTCCAGCTCACGCACCAAGCGGCCCAGCGTCGCCCGCTCGGACGCGATGAATTCCGCCAGAGCGGCTGGACCGTCCGCGGATACCTCGGCGCCGAACTCGTTCAGCAGGCGGGCGCGGATGACGGGATCGGCGAGCACCGACCGGGCGTCGGTGGACACGCGCCCGACAACGGCGGCCGGCGTGCCAGCCGGTGCCATCAGCGCGAACCAGCCGCCCATCGCGTAGCCCGGCACCGCCTCCGCCACGGTGGGAATCGTCTCCAGCCCCGGGAAGCGGCCGACGGCGGTGATGGCGAGCGGCACCAGCGTGCCGGCGCGGATCTGCGGCGTGAGGAGCGGCGTGCCATCGATCACCAAGTCCGTGCGGCCGGCGATCGTGTCCTGCACCGCCGCGGGGCTGCCGTTGTAGGGCACGTTCGTCAGCGCGAGGCCCAGGCCGCGCGCGATGCGCTCCCCCGCGAAGCGCGGCAGGCTCGTCGCGCCGCTGGTCGCGAAGGTCAGGCCCTGCGGTGCGCGGGCCGCCGCGCCCTTCAGCTCCGCCAGGCTCCGCACTCCCAGCTCCGGGCGCGCGGCCAGGATGAAGGGCGTGGTCATCATCAGCGTAACGGGCGCCAGATCCCGCGCGGGATCAAAGGGCATCGCCCGCATGATATGCTGGTTCAGCACGAGCGGCGTCGCCTGCGTGAACAGCAAGACATGCCCGTCCGCCTCCGCCCGCGCGGCGGCCGCGGCGCCGATGTTGCCGCCGGCACCGGGCCGGTTGTCCACCACGACCGCCTGGCGCCAGGTCGCCGAGAGTCGCTCCGCCAGGATGCGCATCGCGCTGTCGGGCGCACTGCCCGGGGCAGCGGGCACGACGACGCGCACCGGCCGCGACGGGAACGCGCCCTGCGCCGCGGCGGGACGTGCGGCCGTGAGCGCAGCAAAGGCGAGCAGGGATCGGCGCTTGGGCGCCATGGCCGTCGTTCCCTCCATCGGCGTGATCGCCGTTGAGGGGAGTTCAGCGCGGACGCTTGAACGGCGACAGCGTCATTTCCCGGATGTCCGCCTGGTGAACCGGCGGGCTCAACCCTCCCCCGCGGCCAGACGGGCCTCGATCCGCCGGGCCGTCTCCTGCAGGGGCACGAGGCACTGACGGAGCGCCTCGTCCCGACCGATGGCGCGGGCCATCCAGATCGCGTTGATGCAGCCGATCAGCCGGTCGCCGTGCCGGATCGGCAGGCCGATGGAGCCGGTGTGCGGCCAGATCGCGCCGCCCTGCCGCAGCCCATAACCCCGCCTCCGCGTGGCCGAGAGCAGGCGCGCCACGCCGGCCGGGTTCCGCGCCGGTGCATCCGCCGGATCGTCCGAGGCCGCCAGCAGCCCGAGCAGCGCCCTCCGCTCCCGCTCCGGCGCGAACGCGAGGTAGGCAAGGCCGACGGAGCTGGCGAGCATCGGCATGTGCCGCCCCACCATGCCGCGATCGATCGAGAAGGGTGCGATCCGGTGCGTGGTGTCGCGGATCACCATGTGAGTCCCCTCCAGCGTGGAGACGTCGCAGGGCCAGGAGATGCGCTTCGTGAGGGCCACGAGTTCTGGCGCCGCGACGGCGGCGATCCAGTTCTCGTCCTCGAACCCCTCGGACAGGCCGCGCACCTTCAGGCGCAGCCCGAAGCGGTCGTCCGAGGTGCCGCGGGCGACGTAGCCCTCGTCCAGCAGCGTCTGCATCACGCGGTAGATCGTGGCGCGGGACAGGCCAGTCTCCCGCGCCAGGGTCACGACGGTCGCGCTGCCGTGGCGGTTCAGCGCCGCCAGCACCGCCAGCCCGCGGGAAAGGGCGCGGATCGGCTTTGGCTGCATGGGCGTCCGCGCCTGTGGCTGCCGTGCCGGTCTACTCCAGGCGCAGCCCGATCCGCTGCACGATCTCCTGGTAGAGTCCGAACTGGCGGTCCAGGAAGGCGCGGGTGGCGGTGGGCGTGCTCTCGGGCTCTGGCAGCGTGCCGGTGGCCTCCAGCCGCGTCTTCACCGCCGGCTCCGTGATGGCCCGCGCGGCGGCGCGGCCGATCGCCTCCGTCACGTCGTCCGGCATCCCGGCCGGCCCCGCGAGAACGGTCCAGCTCGCCACCTCATAGGCGGGCAGCCCGGCCTCCGCGACCGTCGGAACGTCGGGGAAGTTCGGGTCGCGCCCCCGCGTGCTGACGGCCAGCAGCCGCAGCGATCCGTCCCGCACCTGTCCGACGACGGAACCGAGCGTGTCCACGGCGTAGAGCGTCTCGCCCTTCATCACCGATTCCGGCGTCTGCGAGCCGCCGCGATACGGGACGTGCATCGCCTGCACCTCGGCGAGCTTCGCCAGGTACTCGCCCGCCAAGTGGGAGATGCCGCCCACGCCGGAGCTGGCGAAGCCGAAGCGCCCGGGGTTGGCGCGCAGCCGGTCCAGCAGCTCCGGCACCGTGCGGATGCCGCTGTCGGCCGCCACCACCAGCCCCATCGTGCTCAGCCCGAACAGCGCGAGCGGCGTAAAGTCGCGGGTGGGATGGTAGCGCGCGGCCGCCGCGCCGGAGGCCGGCGCCACGGCGAGCGTGGAGGCCGAGCCGACGAGCAGCGTGTAGCCGTCCGGTCGCGCGCGGCGGACGATGTCGGCGCCGAGCGCGCTGCCCGCGCCGGGCTTGTTGTCCACCACGGCGCGCCCGCTCTCCCCCAGCAAGGGCCCCAGCCGGTCCGCGAGGAGCCGTCCCGCGAGGTCCGTTGCCCCGCCTGCCGCGAAGGGCACGACGACCGTGATGACACGGTCCGGAAAGGCCGCAAGCGCCTGGCGCGCGAGCGCCCCGAGCGCAAGGCTTCCCAGCACACCGCGATGGATCGCGCGACGACGGATCATGGATCGTTCCCCTGTTGCGCCGCACGGATCTGACGCCGCGCGGCCACCTGATGGAGGAACGTTAATCCAAGCCGCGCCGTCCTTCGAGGGGCCGAGGCATCAGCCGGCGTCCGAGGCCGGCCAGGCGGCCCAGAGGACGCTGCCGGATTCGGACTCTGTGATCAGCACCCGGCCATCGCCGGTCACGAGCAGGTTCGTCACTGTCCGCCCGCGGCAGGAGCGGATGCGCGCGAGCACCTCACCCTGCTCCGACAGCACGAAGACGCAGGCGAGCGATGCGTGCGCGACCAGCAGGTGGCCCTTACCGTCCATCGCCATCCCATCCGGTCCGCTGGTGCCGTGGAAGGCGGCGAAGCGCCCGACCTTCGACGTGCTGCCATCCGGCAACAGCGGGAGGCGCCAGACGGCGTTGTCGCGCGTCATGGCGACGAAGAGCACCTCCTCATCCGCCGAGAGCGCGAGGCCGTTCGGGGAGGGACCGTTGGACAGCAGCAGGTCCAGGCGCCCATCGGGGCGCAGCCGGTACACGCGCCCGGTCGGATCGTGCAGCCCCGACTGCCCCTGGTCCGTGAAGTAAAGCGTGCCGTCCCGCGCGAAGACAAGGTCGTTCGGCCCCTTGAACCGTTCGCTGTTTCTCCGCGTCAGCAGCGGCGACACGGCGCCGGTCGCGAGGTCGAGGGAGAGGATGCCCTGCTTGTAGTCTGCGATGGCCAGCCGATCGCCGTCCGGGTGCAGCGCCAGTCCGTTCGGCTCTCCGTCATACTCGGCCAGCAGCGTCCAATCGCCGCCGGGGGAGATGCGGAAGATCCGGCCGTGCGGAATGTCCGTGACATAGAGGTTGCCGGCGTGGTCGGGGCAGGGACCTTCCAGAAAACAGTCGACGGGCAAGCCGCGCTTGTTCGCCCGTGACCAGTCGGTCACCACCGGGCGGCGCAGCGCCGCCGGCATTTCCGTCAGGACCTGCGTCGCGATCTCCGCCGGAATCATGCCATTCCTCCACACTGTCTGTTTCAGCCGCCCAGGATGCGGGTCAAGGCGCGGGCTTCTTCGGACACCGCGACCTCGATCTCGGAGAGATGCGCGCCCTCGAACCGCCCACGCGGCCCGGTCACGCCCAGCGCGCCGAGAAAGGCGCTGCGTCCCCAGACCGGCGCCGCCACCGCCGCCGTCTCCGGATCGCGCTCCCCGACCGAGACGGCCAGGCCGCGAGACCGCACCGCGTCCAACCGCTCCCCCTCCCCGCCCGTATGCGCCATCAGCACATGCGCGCTGGCCCCGCGGTCGAGCGGCAGGAGGCTGCCCTCCTCGACATGGTGCCGGATCGGGCGGGGAGAGGATGTGCGGAGCAGGCAGACACGGTGATCCCCCTCCCGCACGAAGAAGCTGGCCGTTTCCCCGGTGCGGGCGACCAACCGCGCCAGGGCCGGACGGACATTCTCCGAAAGATCGAAGGATCGCTGATACAGCCCGCCCAGCAGCAGCGGTGCAGGCCCCAGGCGGAACAGCCCGTCCGCGTCGCGCTGGAGGTAACCGAAGCGCTGGAGCGAGCCCGCCAGTCGCAGCGCCGTGCTCGGATAGAGCCCGGCCCGGGCCGCGAGTTCCGCCAAGGTCAGCCGGGGCGTGCCGTCCGCGAAGGCGTTCAGCAGGGTCAGGGCGCGCTCCACCGCCTCGACGCGGTCCGCGGTGCCGGAAGGCTCTCGGCCCGGCGCAGGGGGGCGCCCCCGGCGCGGCCGCTCGGGCGCCGTGGGCATGACAGGGCGCGGAATAAAGGAGGCCACCACCTTTTCGTCCTTGACCCTGATGGAAGTTCGACGCTAGGTCTCCGCTTAGGAACAGAAATCATTTCTGTCAAACAGAAATTACCGGGGTAGTTCAGGATGACCGACCGGACCACGCGCCCGTCACGCCGCGCCGCCCTTGCACTGCCCTGGGTGGCGGTCCTGCCGCGCCTCGCGCGCGCCCAAGGCGCTTGGCCCACGCAGCCCGTCCGCCTGATCCTGCCCTATGCCGCGGGGGGTCCGACCGACGTCATCGCCCGCTTGATCGCTGACGCGCTGTCGCAGCGCCTGCCGCAACGCGTGGTGGTGGAGAACCGGACGGGCGCGGGCGGCAACATCGGCGCTTCGGCGGTGGCGAAGTCGCGGCCGGACGGCGCGACCCTGCTGTTCAGCAACACCGGCCACGCCGTCAACAAGGCGCTCTACGCCCGGCTGGACTACGATCCCGCGACAGACCTCGTACCCGTGACGATCGTCGCGGAGAGCCCGATGGTGATGCTCGTCCCGCCCCATTCGCCGGACCGGAGCGTGGCGGATTTCGTGGCGCGGCTGCGCGCCTCCGGCGGCCGCATGACCTATGCTAGCACCGGCACGGGTGGCGCACTGCAACTCGTCACGCTGCTCTTTCTGAAGGCGGCGGGCGCGCGGATGGAGGAGATCCCCTATCGCGGCGCGGCGCCGGCGGCGCAGGACCTGATCGCGGGACGGGTGGACCTGCTCTACGACGCGGGTTTCACCGCCTTCCCGCTCGCGACCTCGGGGCAGGCGCGGGCGCTCGCCATCTCCGCCGCGCAGCGCTCGCCCGTGATGCCCGACGTGCCGACGGTGGGAGAGGCCGGCTTCCCCGAGGCCACCTTCTCCGTCTGGCAGGCCATCCTCGCGCCCGGTGGCACGCCCACGCCGCTTCTCGCCCGCATCCGGGCGGAGATCGCCGCCGTGCTCGCCGACGGCCCGCTGCGCGCCCGCCTCGTGGAGATGGGCGCCGAGCGGATCATCGCGAACACGCCCGAGGAAGCCCGCCGTTACGTGGATGCCGAGATCGCCCGCTGGACCGCCGTGCTGCGCGAGGCCGGCGTGCAGCCACAATGAGGACCAACATGGACAGTCTCCCGCCCACCAAGCCCCTGCCCCTTTCCGGCGTGCGGGTGATCGAGTTCTCCCACATGGTCATGGGCCCGACCTGCGGGCTCGTCCTGGCCGACCTTGGAGCCGAGGTCATCAAGGTGGAGCCGCCGGGCAAGGGCGATCGCACGCGCTATCTCACCTCCTCCGGCACCGGCTTCTTCGCGGCCTTCTCTCGTAACAAGAGATCCGTGCAGCTCGACACGGAGAGCGATGCGGACCGCGACGCGCTGCTGCGCCTGATCGACACGGCCGACGTGCTGATCGAGAACTTCCGCCCCGGCGGGCTGGAGGCCCGCGGCCTGGGCTACGCCGCGCTGTCCGCGCGCAACCCGCGGCTGATCTACCTCTCGCTGAAGGGCTTCCTCTCCGGCCCCTATGAGAACCGCACCGCGTTGGACGAGGTGGTGCAGATGATGTCCGGCCTGGCCACCATGACCGGCCCGCCCGGCCGTCCGCTGCGCGCGGGCGCACCGGTGAACGACATGATGGGCGGGATGTTCGGTGCCATCGCCGTGCTGGCCGCGCTGCGCCAGCGGGAGATGACGGGCCGCGGGGAACACCTGCAATCCGGGCTGTTCGAGAACGCGGCCTTCCTCGTCTCCACCCACATGCTGCAAGGGGCTATCACCGGATCGCCGCCGCCCTCCATGGCGGCGGGGCGCCGGGCCTGGGGCGTCTACGACGTCTTCACCGCCGCCGACGGCGTGCAGCTCTTCATCGGCGTCGTCACGGAGCGACAGTGGGAGATCTTCACCCGCGCCCTGGGCGACCCGGCCCTGATGGACCCGGCCTGGGCCACGAACAACGCCCGCTCGGCGGCACGGGAGACATTGATCCCGCTGGTGCAAAGCCTCGTCGGCAAGCGCCCTGTGGCGGAACTGGAAGCCATGTGCGAGGCGGCCGGCCTGCCCTTCGCGCGGATCAACCATCCCGGCGACCTCTATGACGACCCGCACCTGAAGGCGAGCGGCGGGCTGCTGCCGGTCACCCTGCCGGATGGGCGCCCGGCCGCCGTGCCGGCCCTGCCGATCCAGTTCGGCGCGTCGCGCCTCGGCGTCCGCTCCGACCTACCGGCACCGGGGCAGCACACGCACGAGATCCTGTCGTCGTTGCCGGGCGACACGACGCCGCCAGCCGCGGATGACGACGGAAAGGACCACCTGCCCACCGCCGTGGCGCAGGGATGAGGAGAGGCAAGATGACCGACCTGCCGAGCCACGTGGAAATCCAGGAGGAAGGCCCGCGCGAGGGCTTCCAGATCGAGGGCGGCCCGATCGCGACCGCCGACAAGATCGCCCTCATCGACGCGCTCTCCGCCACCGGGCTGCGCCGCATCCAGGTGGCGTCCTTCGTGAACCCGAAGCTGGTGCCGGGATGGGCGGATGCCGAGCAGGTGGTGGCCGGCTTCGCCCCGCGCGATGGCGTTGAGTACCATGCCTTGTGGTTCAGCCCCGCCAATCTCCAGCGCGCCCTGAACTTCCGGGACCGGCTGACGCTGTTCGGCTCCATCACGGTCAGCGCGTCGGAAGCCTTCTCCAAGCGCAACCTTAACCGCGACCATGACGGCCAGCTGGAGGCGATGCGCAAGAATGTGGCGGCGCACCAGGCGGCCGGCGTACCGGTCACGCGCGCCAGCGTGCAGGCCTCCTTCGGCTGCAACTTCTCCGGCGACGTGCCGGCGGAGCGCGTGGTCTCCGTGCTGGCGGATGCCCTCGCCCTCGCGGAGGAGACGGGCTGCACGATCGAGCGCGTGTCGCTGGCCGATTCCATGGGCTGGGCGACGCCGCTGCGGGTGGAGCGCGTCCTCGGCGCCGTGCGGTCCCGCTGGCCCGAGCTGAAGATCGTGCTGCACCTGCACGACACGCGCGGCCTCGGGATTGCCTGCGCCATGACCGGCCTGCGCATGGGCGTCACCACCTTCGACGCGGCCGTGGCCGGCGTGGGCGGCTGCCCCTTCGCCGCCCACCCCGGCGCCCCCGGCAACATCGCCACGGAGGAGCTCGTTTTCCTCTGCGAGGAGATGGGGATCGAGACCGGCGTGGACCTGGACGCGCTGCTGGACGCAGCGGCGCTGGCGGAGCGCATCCTCGGCCGCCGCCTGCCGAGCGCCATGATCCGCGGCGGCGGCCTGGGCGCGCTGCGTGCCCGCGCTGCGGCCTGACGAACGAACGAGGAGGAAACAGGATGCAGAGACGCGACATCGCCCGGGGCCTGACCGGCGCCGGGCTGGCCCTGGCCACGCCCCGCCTGGCGCGGGCGCAATCGGACTGGCCGAACCGCCCCATCCGCCTGATCGTCCCCTTCCCGCCCGCCGGCGGCACCGACGTCATCTCGCGGGAGATGGGATCACGGATCAGCACCGCGACGGGCTGGACGATCGTGGCGGAGAACCGCCCCGGCGCCGGCGGCAATGTCGGCATTGACGCCGTCGCGAAAGCCGCGCCGGACGGTTACACGATCGGGATGGGGCAGTGCTCCAACCTCGCGATCAACGTCACGCTCTATCCCAACATTCCCTACCAGCCCCTGCGGGACCTCTCGCTCATCTCGCTGATCGCAGTGCAGCCGAACGTCATCGTGGTGGGCAAGACGTCACCGATCCGCACGCTGGCGGACTTCGTCGCGGCGGCCCGGGCACGGCCCGGCGGCCTGACGCAGGGCCACGCCGGCAGCGGCACGGTCGGACACCTGTCCGAGGAGCTGTTCGACATCCGCGCCGGCATCCAGACGGTGATCGTGCCGTATCGCGGCGCGGCGCAGGTCGCCACCGACCTGATCGCGGGCCGGCTGGACGGGTATCACGCGAACCCGCTGGCGGTGCGCGGCATGCTCGATTCCGGCGACATGCGGCCGCTCGCGGTCACCTCGCCGCGCCGCATCCCGCTGCTGCCGGACGTGCCGACGGTGGCGGAACAGGGTTACCCGGGCTTCGAGGCGATGAACTGGACCGGCCTCGTCGCGCCCGCCAACACGCCGGCCCCGATCGTCGCCCGGCTGAACGAGGAGGCGCGCAAGGCGCTGACGCGGCCCGACGTAGTCGCCCGCATTGTCGCCGAGGGTGGCGAACCGAACCCCTCCACCCCCGAGGAGTTCCGGACCTTCCTGGCGGCCGAGATCGAGAAGTGGGGCAAGGCCGTCCGCGATGCGCGCGTGACGGCCGATTGAGCCTGATCGGTCGGCCATGGTGACTCTGGGGGAGGGTGAAGGGATGCCCCCGCAAACCTCTCACCTCCTTCCCCGTCTATCAGGCTGCCGCGGAATTCGGACAGGGGAGCGACCCCGTATCCACCGTCCGCGGAAGCCTGACAAAGATCGATGAGAGGGGGTCCGGGGGAGAGAATTCCTTCTCTCCCCCGGGCCCTCAAGGAATGAAGCGCTTCGCCTTCTTGTCGTAGTCGTCATAGCCCAGCGTGGCGCGCAGCTCCGGCGGTGACATCGCGCTCTCCGCCCCCGCCTGGCCGGCCGCCAGCGCCGCCAGGCCCGCTTTCATCCCGGCCGCAACAGGCGCCAGCAGCCCCGTGGGATAGGCGCCGATCTTGAAGCCGAGCTCGTGTGCGCGCGCCTGGGACGGCGTTGCGCGCGGTGCGCCGGGGGAGAGCACGGCGAAGGACGGCCGCCCCGCGGCCGCCTTGATCGCGCGGCCGATCTCCTCGTCATCGGCAGGGGAGTCGAGGAAGAGGATGTCGGCGCCTTCCTCGACGAAGGCCTCGATCCGCGCCACCGCCTCGTCGATGCCGCGCGTGGGGCGGCAGTCCGTGCGGGCCATGACAAGGATGCCGGAGTCCTTCGCGGCCTCCACCGCCGCACGGACCTTCATCCGCGCCTCGTCACGCGGCAGGCAGGGCTTGCCGGCGGCGGTCAGCTCGCGCGGGGTGATCTTGTCCTCGATCAGGATGGCGGCGGCGCCGGCGCGGCCATAGGCGCGGACGGTGCGCTGCACGTTCATCGCGTTGCCGTAGCCGTGGTCGGCGTCGGCCAGCACCAGCGTGTCGGGCGCGGCGCCGAGAACCATATGGAAGGAGTCGAACATCTCCGCGAAGGAGAGAAGGTCGAGGTCGGGCCCGCCCAGCCGGCTGGCCGCGACGCAGGAGCCGGAGAGGAAGGAGGTCTTGAACCCGGCCTCGGCCGCCAGCTTCGCGCTCAGCCCGTCCCAGACCGCCGGCATGACGATGAGGCCGGGCTCCGCGAGCAAGGCGCGCAGGCGTTCTGGAGCGGTCACCGGAAATCCTCCCCTCTGGTGTGCCACGGACGGTAGGGCACTTCCCCGGTGCGGCCAAGCAAGGGACGTCGCGCCGGGCGTGCGCCGCGCGCAGAGGCTGCTAGGCTGGCCCAGCCGAGGACGGACACACGGTCCCGGCCAACGGGATCAGGGGAAGGAAACAGCATGCAGCGCAGGCACCTGCTGGCGGCGGCCGCGGCGGCGGCATCCCTGCCGGGCGTGGCGCGGGCCGCCTGGCCGGCGGACCGGCCGGTCCAGGTCTTCGTGCCCGGCCCGCCAGGTGGCGGCATGGACATCCTCGCGCGCGCGGTCCTGCCGCACCTGCAGCGGCGCCTGACCGGCGTGAACTTCGTGGTGATCAACCGCGCCACCGCCGCGGGGCAGCAGGCCTTCGAGGGCATCGCCCAGGCCGCGCCCGACGGCTACACCATCGGCGCCGCGCAGACGCCGAACTCCGTCACCCTGCCGATCGAGCGTCAGGTCCGCTACCGCGTGCAGGATTTCACCTTCCTCGGCAATGTCATCGAGGATCCCTGTGGCCTCTGGGTGCGCGCGGACAGCCCGATCCGCAACGCGCAGGACCTGGTGCGCGCGGCGCGGGAGCGGCCGGGGCAGGTCACGGTCGGCACCGCCGGCGTGGGCACGGACGACCACCTGCTGATCCTCGGGATCCAGGAGGCCACCGGCGTCGAGTTCGCCCATGTCCCCTTCAACGGCACGCCGCCGATCGTCACCAACCTCCTCTCCCGCAGCATCGAGGTCGGGTCTTTCAACATGAGCGAAGGCCGGACGCTGATGGCTGACGGGTCGTTGCGCGGCATCGCCCAGGGCGGCCCGTCGCGCTGGGAGGGCACGGGCGAGGTGCCGACCCTGCGGGAGCAGGGCTTCGATGTGCTCCAGGGCTCCACGCGCGGTCTCGTCGCCCCGCCGAACCTGCCGGCCGAGTTCCGGGACCGGCTGCGCGCGGCCGTCACCGCGACGAATGCCGACCCGGAATGGCAGCGCGAGGCCGAGCGCCTGAACCTGCCACTCCGTCCCATGACGGCGGAGGCGCAGGAGGAGCTCTTCCTGTCCGAGGACCGGCGCCTCCGCGCCCTGTGGGCCCGGCGGCCCTGGCGCGAGTGAGCGGCCCGCCTTGACCCGCACGGCGGCGGGGCTGACGCTGGAACAGGGAAGGCCGGGACACGCATCGTGACCGTGGAATCATCCGACATCATCATCGTCGGCGGCGGATCGGCCGGCTGCGTGCTGGCCGCGCGACTCTCGGAAGACCCTTCGACGCGCGTCCTTCTGCTGGAAGCAGGCCCACCGGACCGGGATCCCTGGATCCGCCTGCCGATGGGCTACGCGAAGCTCTACGGCAGCCGCCGCTACGACCCGGGCTTCGAGACGGAGCCCGAGCCCGCGCTGAACGGCCGCCGCATCCACTGGCCGCGCGGGCGCGTGCTGGGCGGCTCGGGATCGGTGAACGGCCTCGTCTTCCTGCGCGGCAGCCCCGGCGATTATGACCGCTGGGCACAGGCAGGCGCGCGCGGCTGGTCCTCCGACGACGTGGCGCCCGCCTTCCGGCGCCTGGAGAGCTGGTCGGGACCGCGCTCGGACGCGCGGGGCACGGATGGCCCGATCCAGGTCAGCGAGCCGCGCCGCCTGGCGCCGGCCGCGCGTGCCTTCGTCGAGAGCGCCGTCGCCGCCGGCTTGCCGCGCTTCACGGACGTGAACAATGGCGGCCCGATCGACGGCGTCGGGCCGGTGCAGCTGAACGTCGGGTCGGGGTTCCGTGCCTCCTCCGCGCGCCGCTATTTGCACCCGGCCATGCGGCGACCGAACCTGCGCGTCCGCACCGGCATCTCCGTGCAGCGCATCGTCTTCGAGGGAAACCGCGCCGTTGCGGTGCAGACGGCGGAAGGCACCTTCCGCGCGGCGCGGGAGATCATTCTCAGCGCCGGCGCGCTGGAGACGCCGAAGCTCCTAATGCTCTCCGGCATCGGCGATGGTCAGGTGCTGGCCGATTTTGGAATCCCGGTGGTGGCGCACAGCCCGGATGTCGGCCGCAACCTGCAGGACCACCTGATCGCGAAATTCATCTATCGCACCAAGCCCTGCGGCACGCTGAACGAGATCCTGGGCAGCCATTTCCGCAAGGGCGCCATGGGCCTGGACTGGCTGTTCCGCCGCGCCGGTCCGCTCGCGATCGGCGCCGGGGAAGCCACGGCCTTCGCCCGTATCACCCCCGGCGCAGAGGAAGCGGAGGCGCAGCTTCTCTTCGTCAACTTCTCCACCTTCGACTACGCGAAGGGGCTGCACGGCTTCCCGGGCGTGATGTGGAACTACGGCCCGTGCCGCCCGGACAGCCGGGGCTGGCTGACGCTGCGCTCCCCCGATCCGATAGACGCGCCGATCATCCAGCCGAACTACCTGGACCACCCAAACGACCTGCGGATCATGCTCGGCGCGGCGCGCCTGTCGCAGCGTATCGCGTCCATGCCACCCTTCCGCGACCTGATCGTGGAAGAGCTGCGCCCCGGCCCCGCGGGCAGCAGCGACGAGGCGCTGGAGGCGAATATCCGCGCCACCGCCGGCACCGTCTTCCATCCCTGCGGCACGGCGCGGATGGGCAGCGACGCCCGGGCGGTGCTGGACCCGGAGCTGCGTGTCCGCGGGGTGGAAGGGCTGCGCGTGGCGGATGCCAGCACCTTTCCTCTCATCCCCTCCCCGAACATCCAGCCCGCCGTGCTGATGGTGGCCGAACGCTGCGCCGAGTTCATCCGGCGCGGCGGCCGAGCAGTTCCCGCGGCCGCCGCGTGAGGACCTCCTACGGCTTCAGCCCAAGCTCCGTGATCATCTGGGCGGTCAACCGGTCCTCCGCCTCCAGGAAGCTGCGGAACCGGTCCGGCTCCAGCAGGTCCACCGGGTTGAAGCCGCGGCTCATGGATTCCTGATAGGCGGGATCGGCCGCGGCGCCGAGCAGCGCGCGCGTCAGCCGGTCCAGGATCGGCTGCGGCGTCCCCTTGGGCGCGAAGAAGCCGAAGCGCGTCACCACGTCCACGTTCAGCCCGGCCTCCTGCAAGGTGGTCAGCTCGGGCAGTGCCGCGATGCGGGTGGGTCCGGTCTGCGCCAGCACTCGCACGCCCTGCGCCACCAGCGGCATGATGTTGCTCGGGGCGCCCATGACAAGGTCCACGTCCCCCGCCAGGAGGGCCACCGCTGCCGTCGCCACGCCGTTATAGGGGACGTGCAGCAGCCGGATGCCGGCCGACTTCGCCATCGCCTCGGCCGCGAGGTGCGGCGTGCTGCCGACGCCGGGCGTGCCATAGGTGAGGCCCTCCGGCCGGGCACGCGCAGCGGCGAGCATCTCCGGCAGCGTGCGGAACGGCGTCCGCGGCCCGGTCGCCAGCACGTAGGAGATCGCGACCAGCCCCCCGATCGGCGAGAAATCCGCGATGGAGTAGGACAGGTCCTGCAGCCGCGGCACCGCCGTCAGAGCGCCGGTGCCGGCAAAGAGGACCGTGTAGCCGTCCGGCGCCGCGCTCTTCACGCGCTGCGCGCCCGTCGCACCGCCGCCGCCGGTGACGGACTCGATCACCAGCGCCTGGCCGAGTTCCTGGGCCACCCGGTTCTGCAGGGGCCGGATGTAGGAATCCGCCCCGCCGGCGGCGTAGGGCACGATCATGCGGATGGGACGGTTGGGATAGGCCGGCTGCGCCGCGGCAGGGCGGACCATCAGCCCCAGGGCCGGCGCGAGACCGGCCGCCAGGGCGTGGCGTCGGGTGAGCGTCATGACGTCCTCCTGTTCTTCTCGTTGGTGGTGCTCAGTCTGCCGTCAGGCGGAAGATGCGGGCCGGGTTGTCCCACAGCACCTTCTCCCGGTCCGCCGCGTCCGGGATCATCCGCGCCAGCGCGTCCAGCAACGGCGCGAAGTCGGTGCGGTGCTTCGCGCGCAGGAAGGGCCAGTCGGAACCCCAGATGCAGCGGTCCAGCGTGAAGGCCTCGATCAGCGAGGCGATGTAGGGATCGGTGTCGTGATAGGGTGCCCCCTCCTGCGTCAGGCGGAACAGGCCGGACAGCTTGATGATCGCGTCGGAGCTCCGGCCGAACTCCAGCAGCGCCTGGAAGCCTGGCTGGTCCAGGCCCATCGCCAGATCGGGCCGGCCGCTGTGGTCGATGAGCACGGGGCAGCCAGCGGCGCGCAGGATCGGAATGGCCGCGACGATCGAATCGTTGTGGTGGTAGTGGACCTGCACCATCCACCCGACCTCCCGCGCCCGCGCCAGGGAGCGCTGCCCGGCCTCCCCGTGCAGCGGCGGGCTGGTCGGGAAGTCGAGGTTAAAGCGGATGCCGACGATGCCGCCCTCCACCATCCGGCGGATCTCCGCCTCCGGCGTGCCGTCGGGCAGCAGGGCGACGCCCTTCAGCCGTCCCTTCGCCGCCGCGATCGCTTCCAGCATGTACGTGTTGTTGGCCCCGTAACCGCCGAGCGGGTTGATCAGCACCCCATGCGTGAAGCCGTGCAGGCTCAACAGGTGCAGGAATTGCTCCGCCGTCCCCAACTCGCCCGGGGAGATGTCGAAGCCGCGGTCGCTCCCCCATCCCTGGCGCGCGAGGTTGAAGGCGTGGGCGTGACAATCGACGGCGGGCATCGCGTGCTCCGGTTCAGTTCGGGAAACCGTAGAGGGCGGCAGGGTTGTCCACGAGCAGCCGCTGCCGATCCTCCGGCGTCGGCGCGAAGGCGGGGAGGAGGTTCAGCAGCTCCGCCTCGTCCACCGGCGTGGTCAGGTTCGGGTGCGGGAAGTCCGTGCCCCAGAGCACGCGCATCGGCGCCGCGCGCAGCAGGGCGGCGGCGAAAGGAACGGCCTCCGCGAAGGGGGTCGTCGTCATGCGCTCCGCCCCGCTCAGCTTCACCCAGATGCGGTCGTCCTTCACCAGTTCCAGCAGGGCGCGGAAGGCCGGGCCTTCCACGCCCAGGGCGGGGTCCACACGGCCCATGTGGTCGATCACCACGGGCATGGGTAGGGCGCGGATGACCGGCTCCATCTCCAGCACGCCATCGCCTTGCAGCTGCATCACCATGTGCCAGCCCAGCGGCGCGGCGCGCGCCGCCGCTCGGTGGAACACGCCCATATCGGGCTTG